>NZ_JBITJV010000034.1:0-107813 GCF_044460385.1 Streptomyces sp. NPDC050121
GCGCGGGGGGGGGCGGGCGGGGGGGCCCGGGCCCCCCGCCCCCCCGCCCCCCCCGCGGGGCCCCCCGCCGGGGCGGCCCGGGCGCCCCCCCCCCCCCCCCCCCCCCCCCCCCCGCCGAGGTTCATCCTTGGCCGCTGCGCCTATGAGGGGGCAGACGGAACAGGCGGAGTTGTCACGCCGCGTTGCGCACGATGGTCAGCTTCGGCCGCGCCGTCAGGCCAGCGGCCACCGCCCCGTGCGTGTCGACGTGGTCCTTCAGGAGGTGGCTGTACGTGCGCCGAAGCTCATCGACGGAGTCGCCCACCCAGGCGGCCACGGTGTGCTCCGGTATGCCGTTCTGGAGGCATGTGGAGATGAAGGTGTGCCGGAGGTCATGGAAGGTCGGAAGGTTCCCCTCCTCGTCCTTGATGCCCAACTTCAGCATGGTGGGCTTCCACAGGTCATCGTTGAAGTGGTTGCGGCACAGCAGATTGCCCCGTGACGACCAGAAGAGTGCTCGGGCCGAGCCCCGCTTACAGTCGTCGATCTTCTTCCTGTGCTCCCACATCACGGTCTTCGTGGATCGAGGGGGGAAACGCTGGGTGTGCTCGGCGACAGCTTCCAGGAGGTACGGAGGCATCGGCGTGTTCTTCGAGTTGAGGCGCGGGCTCGTCTTCAGGCGGTCTACCAGGAGGGGTCTGTAGCGAGTCTCCTTGATCCTCAGCACCTGCCGACGCACGGTGAGCAGGCCTTGGGCGCCGTCGATAACGTCATCGCACACAGCGAACGCTTCGGCCTGCCGGACGCCGCAAGCGAAACCGAACATGGGGATGAGGCGGTAGCGCTCGGGGAACTCGTCGTAGATCGCCCAGCACTCGTCGGGTGTGAAGACGTACGACGTCGACTCGCCTACGTACGGCCCATCGACTTCGTAGGTCGGGTTTGAGGCGATCTTTCCGTTCTGAAGGGCGTCCTTCAGGACCATCTGGAAGACCTTCCAGTGGCCCTCAGCGGTGGAGTTGGCGAGCTTCTCGTTGTCCTCCATCTCCTGGACCCAGGCTTCGACCTGAGCCTTCTTGATGTTTCTTAGGCGTTGTCTGCCCCAGCGTGGATTGAGGTGCACGCGGATGGCTATCTCGTACTTCTCCAGGCTGGTGTCCTTCACCCGCCGCCTGCTGAGCCAGTCAGCCGCCCACTGTCGAAAGGTGAGGTTTGACTCCACCGGCTCCGGTGCCGCGCCTGGAGGTGTTCCGTCCAGAAGTGCCTGAGCTTGAGCCTGGGTCAGGCCAACGGACTCGGGAACCGACGCGCGCGTGCGCTTGCCGTCGACCGTGAGGTTGTATTCCCAACTGTGGTGACATCCGCCCTTCTTGGGCCTGTTCTGATCGGAGCATTCGCACCGCTTATAGACAGTGGGCTTGCGTGCCACGGGACGCCTTTCGCGATCTTGGTTGTTTCTCAGGTGACTCCCTGGCCAGGGGAGTTGGACTGTACGTAGGCGTAGCCGTGGCAGGTCAAGTCGTCGCGTCAGAGGCTGTGTCGCCGGTGAGGACCCAGCATTGGCAGCTATAACTCATGTGCCGGCGCCCGAGATTCATTCCGTGCGCGCGTCTAGCCATGCCTCGAAATCGCGCTCCCGTACGCGGAGAATTCGGTCGCTGATACGAACGACGGGGATGTCCCAAGTTCTGTAGTTGTCGAGCACCGTGCGCTTTGGGACTTCCATGCGTTCGGCAATCGTCTCGAAACTCAGCAATGCATTTGAACCGCCGCGCGCCATGGTCGTCCTTGTTCATCCGTAGGTGCCCCCGGGCGGACTGTTCCGGCCGGATGGAGCCGGTTACATTCAGTCCGGCACCGGTAAGTACGTCGATCGCTGGAATCTGTTACACCTGTGGAGATGCGCGGCGGCCTGCAGGGGGAGGGCGCGGCTCCGGGGCGCCCGTCGGGTTGGTCCTCGGCGACAAGACCGTTGGCGTCTGGAGGCCGGCGTTTGATGGCCGCGCGGGTCACGATCGACGCTGATCGCGCCATGCGGGTGGGCGCGTGCTGCCAGGGGGCTGCAAGCACGGCAGGTTAGTGAGTGGCGCTCGGTGTCGCAGACCTGTTCGATGTGATCCGTAAAGGATTGGTTATGCTGCCTCAGCGCCGCATCGGAACGCGATCGTCCGTTGGTGGGGGAACTGGGAAGGTGGGCCCGAGTGCGGTGCCGTAGCTGATCATCACCGGCTTGGGGGGATAACACGCCGTGACCGACACTCTGGAGGCTCTGGTCGCACGCGCCGCAGCAGGCGGGGACGAGGGGGCTGACGCTATTGGGGCGTTGTACGACGAACTGAATGACACCGTGTACCACTGGGTGCGGTTCTACATCCGAGACGGGCACTTCGCGGAAGACCTGTGTCAGGAGGTGTGGCTGAAGGTCGCCCAGAACATCGGCAAGTACCGCGCGGGGACGAGTCTGCTGGCCTGGCTGCGCACGATCACGAAGAACACCGCGCTTGATCACTTGCGCTCGGTGCAGCGGCGGCCCTCGGAACTGCTGTACGCCGATCATCTTGAGCTCGACCGGCCGCGCTTTGACCAGAGCCCGGAGGAGCACGCTGAACGGCGGGCACTGGCTGAGGCCGTTGCCGCCCGCATGCAGAAGCTGCGTCCTGAGCAACGCGAGGTCCTGATTCTGCGGTTCTTCGACGGGCTGACCCCTGGCCAAACCGCGCAGATCATGGGGAAGAGCGACGGCGCGGTCCGCACCCTCACGGTGCGAGCCCTACGCAAACTTGCCGAAGTCATGCCGGCCGGGGAGTCGTCTCCTCAGCTGATTGAGGAACTGCTGACGGCGGTAGCGGGCAGAAATAGGGTTGTCGGAACACGGGTAGAGACACGAGAGGCGAGGGCGCATGTCGCGACGCGCTGAGCAGAGCGAGCGTCTAGAGCGGGCGCTGGATGGCGGGCCCACCCCTCACGATGAGGAGACCCGCGAGATGTTGGCTGCTGCGGGTGCGCTGCGGCCTGGTTACCAACGCAGCCCTTCCCGGGTGCGCGATGCCAAGGAAGCGATGCTTCGCGAGTTCGCGCGCGTCCAGAATCCGCAGGAGGCGCGGGAGGACGCCGGATCGGGCGACGGCCTGGATGAGCCGGAGATCCATCGTGAGGAGATCGAACTCCCCGATGGCGCTCAGCTCGTCCTCACCGACATCGAAGACATTACGCCTGAGCGGGCCGAGAAGACGGCCGCGCGTATCGCTCGGATCTTGAACACCAGGGAAAGGGACCGCCAGAGTTGAGCAGCGCAATATCCGGGGGCCGCGGCACCTGGGGTCAGTCGTGACCGAGTCACAGCCTCCCGTACGAATCCACATCCTGACCCCCGAGGACGAGGACGACGCAGAGCTCACCGACCTGGGCCTTGTCAACCTGGGCGGTGAACGCCTCCTGTTCTTGAAGCCGCAGAGCTTCGACTCAGCCGTACGACAGGTGCGTTCTGCATTGCCTGATCTCCCACTGGAGCAGGTCGAACGCATGGTCCGTGAGCACCCGGAGTTCAAGGACTTCGGTGAACTGCTGGGAACCGACAAGCCAGCTCCACCACTCGACATCACCCCCATGCCTGACGAGCCGCTCCTGCCTGGACGCCCGCGCGGCCGAGCGAGGCGGTGGGTTATTGCTGCGGCGTTGGTGCCTGCGCTCGCAGGCAGTTGGGCGCTGGGCTACCTCACCGCCGGTAGCCCGGCAGGAACCTCAGCGAGTGCACCGGACTCGTCGCCGAGTCCTTCCGCTGCTTCGGCCGGGCAGTCCTCGGTGAAGCCGTTCGTCGGCCCGGAGTTTCTGGACTTCTCCAATGCTGGCCAGATCGACTGCAAGCCGATCGCCAATCTCGAAGCAGAATGCACGGACGCTGACGGCATGGTGATGGCAAGCAAGGCGGCCATCGGACCGGACAGTACGATCTTCACCTTCTCGTACGGCGCAGAGCGCATAGGGCTGAGGATCTTCGCAGACAAGGACTATGCGGAGACGTGGGTCCGGCAAGACGGTACGACCGAGCTGTACCCCAATCTCTCCCGATCCGGCCGGTACGTGCTCTGGGGCACGGACAAGGGGCGGTTGTCGGAGTACACGGACTTGATCCAAGACACGGAAGCCAACTCGTCGGCGAAAGCGAATGTGTCGGGCTTGGCGGCGCCGCTCCCGCCTCGTCTGGCGGCTCTCACCCTAGGTACGTTGGGGTTGGACAGACAGGACGTGGAGACCATCCTGTACGCGCCGAACAGCGCACCGGTCGATGAGTCTGTTCTCCTGGCCGCGCAGTCAGTGCTCGGTGTCCAAACCACCGCCCCGTGGGTCACGGGCGGCGACGATATCGCGGCGATCGCTGCGGGTCTTGATCAGCCGCCGGTGGTGTCCGTGCCTGTGCACACTCCGGACATGGAGCCCCCGGTTGGGCCTGTGGTGGACGGCCGCACGGATTCCACGCCGACTGAGAGCACGGAAGGGACACAGCCGACGACGACGTCGCCAGCTCCCACGACCGCCACCCCGTCGACGGAGCCGAGCACCCCGACGGACCCGACGGAGCCGTCCACCGGGGACACGACGCCGAGCGAGCCTCCCGCAGAGACGATCCCCACGGCCCCGGAGTCGTCGGACCCTCCGGCCACCGACCCGGTGGAGGAGACGCCGGCCGCTCCCGTCGAGGAGGTCCCGGCTCCGGCCGACGAGACGCCGACCATCCCGGTCGAGGAAACCCCGGCGCCCGCGGAGACGCCGGCCGCTCCCGTCGAGGAGACGCCCGGGCCTGTCGAGGACACGCCGGCCCCGGTCGAAACGCCTACAGAAGGCGCCGAGCCCCCCGGGCAGGCAGCAACTCCGCCCGCGGACACCACGGACCAGGCCGACGACGGCGACCTGCTAATCCTGGACTCCGCCTGGACCGTCGCCGCAGCCTGAACAAGCCCGAGGGGCCCCGGATATCAGCCCGGGGCCCCTCGAGTGCGTGTCGGTCAGAACGGCGGATCGTCGGGCGCTGGGCCTGCCCACGGGGCATCGGCAGCGGGCCGCCCATGCGCCGCGGCCGCCGGACGCTGCGCGCTGGTTCCGGTCTTGGTGACCTTCGCCGTGGCGTTGCGCAAGCTCGCGCCGACCTCCTCGACGTCCAGCTCGAACACGGTGCGCTTGACGCCCTCACGGTCCTCGTAGGACCGCTGCTTGAGGCGCCCCTGAACGATGACGCGCATACCGCGCTGCAGAGACTCGGCGGCGTTCTCGGCAGCCTGGCGCCACACAGCGCAGGTCAGGAAGAGGCTCTCGCCGTCCTTCCACTCGTTGGTCTGCCGGTCGAAGGTGCGGGGAGTTGAGGCGACGCGGAACTTCGCGACCGCGGCGCCGGAGGGAGTAAAGCGAAGTTCGGGGTCGTCGACCAGATTGCCGACGACGGTGATGACGGTTTCGCCTGCCACTGACAGGGCCTTTCAGGGACGGGGCCGGCCCGCTGGTGCGGGCCGGCCCGGACGGAACACGCTCAGGAGAACAAGAGCTTCCAGGTCTTCGGCCCGGGAATCCCGTCGGCGTCGCCCGCCAGCTCCTTGCGGGCGAGCTGGAAGTCGCGGACGTTCAGCCGGTCCGCCTCGCCCCACTTCGGTCCAGGGCCGGAGGTGTAGTGCTTGCCGTAGCCCTTCCGAACGAGCTGCTGCCCGAGCAGGGTGACGGACGCATTGCTCTTGCCGGGACCGAACTTGTCGACGCCGGGGAACGGCGGCGCGGGCTTCGCGGTGACCTTGCCGGGCAGGATGCCCAGCAGCTCCTTGAGGGAGGCCTCGCCGGGGACACCGTCCGCGGCCGCGCCGCTGTAGCCCAACGACTTCTGGAACTCCTGGTAGTTCTTGGTGTCGGCGTCCGTCCAGGTGGGGCCGGGGCCCGACGTGTAGTGCTTGCCGAACCCTCGCTTCTCCATGGCCTGGCCGACCTTGGTGACGTGGTCGCCCTTGGCGCCGTAGCCGTAGACCAGGCCGTTGATGGTGACCTGGGCGCGGGAGACCTCGGTGCCGCCGCTGGGGAGGGAGCCGCCCGGGTTCGGGGCGGGCGCGTAGTCCCCGGCTGGCATGCCCGCCTTCACCCACGCGTACAACTTGGTGCCGGGGCAGGCGGTAGCGAACCCGTCCCTGTGGCCCTTCTTGGCCAGCGTGCGGCCGGTCTTCTTGCACGCCTCCTCGTACAGCGCGCGGCACGCAGCCAGGGCCTTGGCGCTGGGCTCCTGGTCGCCGCCGATGGCGATCTGGACGCCGATGCCGGTGGTGTTGTGGTTGGGGCAGTGGGCGCCCTGGAGAGTCCAGCCGCGGCCCTCGTAGATGTTCCCGGCCTGGTCGACGACGAAGTTGTAGCCCACACCGCTCCACCCGTTGCCGAGGTGCTCGGCCTCGATGGCGCGCATGATCGCGTAGCCGGTGCGGGTGATGTGCGCGCCGCCGTCGTAGTGGACGAAGAACTCAGTCCGCTTGGTCAGCGAGACGGACGCCGGGGTGCCGTTCCAGGGCTTCGCGCCCCAGGTGGCGCGGGAAATGATCGTGGTCATGGGGGTGGTGCCCTCCGCTTGGATGATCAGTGGAAAGGGCACCGTGCAAGGCGCGGATGGTTAACGTCGCGTGCTGGCCGTCAGGGGTCGATGACCTCGGCGTCGACAACGCTTCCGTCCTCCAGCTCTGGCGGGTACTTGACCGAGAACAGCGTCTTGTCGAGGCGTTCGGCGAGCGCCGACAGGTCGACGGGCTGCTCGTCGTCTCCGGCCGGTCCGCCCAGGCCAGTGATCTCGACGGCCACCACAGCGTCCTTGCCGTAGTGCTCGCGGTGCTGGCGCTCGAGGTACCAGGCGTCCGCGCGCCAGTCCGGGGAGGTGCGGTCCTCGACGGTTTCCTCGACGATCTCGCCCGTGACGGAGTCCCGGAACCGTCGGGTGGTGACCTTGGTGACGATTCCGCCGTCTGCCACCCTGCGGATGTTCGCCATGGCGCGCGCGGCCGCGTGGGCGCGTGCGGTGCGGACCCTCTCGTACAGGGCGGCGTACTCCTCCGCCTCCTCGTCGGGTTCCTCCCCTGACTCGCGGGCCTCGATCTCGGCACGGCCGAGCGCCATCCAGCGCAGGAAGCTGGTACGGGAGATCCCGGCCATCTCGGCGGCCAGCTCGACGGCGATGCCCGTTCGAGAGGCATTGACGAGGCGCGCCTCGACCTCGTCGGAGAGCAGGCGCGGGCGGCCGCCGCGGCTCTGTGGCCGGCGGGCCTTGCGTCGGTTGGACATGGGGGGACCTCGCGGCGGGTTCAGCGGCCGCTGTTGAACAGGTGGCCGCAGGCGGGGCAGGTCGTGTGTGCGGCGCGGCCGTCGTCGTCGGGGCTGAGGCCACCCTCCCGTTCGCCGTCGTCGGGCAGGTGCAGTGTGGGCGGTTCGTCCTCGCGGATGCCGCCGGGCAGGGTCTCGGGGTCGACCTGGCCGAGGAGCTTGTCGATCTCGTCGTGGGGGATGGCCAGTGAGTCGAACAGCTCCGCGTCGCCGGTCGCCAGGTCCTCGAGGACCGCGGCGAACTCGCGGGGGTCCCATCCACCTTCGCCCGGGAGGCGGTTGAGCTTGATAGCCAGGGCCTCAGCTTCGGCGTCGGATCGGGAGGACCAGCCGCGCAGCAGGGGGACGAGCCATCCGCCGTCCTCGTCGAGGACGACGCCGCCGGGCAGGGACATCCCGCGGTTCTGCATCTCGATCAGGGCCTCGCGGCGGCCGTGGCCGTGGAGGACGTATTGGGTGCGCTCATCAGCGACGGGGACGTCGACCAGGCCGTGCATGCGGATGGCGTCGATGAGAAGTTCCAGCTCGTGCCGCTTGGGGTTCCGCGGTGCCGGCGTCAGTTCGGTGAGCGGCACGTAGGCGATGTAGCGCGGCGGCCTGGCGATCGTCTCGGTCACGGCTGGTTGGTCCTCTCCCATGCGTCGGTGCCGGCGATGGGCGGGGGCTGCGAGCCCGCGGACTTCTACCGCGGCGCCCTGCCTCGCAAGCAGGACGATGCCGTCATGGCCGGTCCCCGCCCGTCGCCGGGCCGGTGCTGCCCTCGTTCCGGATGGGGCGGCGCCGGGGCTCCACCGCTGCCGGTGACGTCGCCGGGAGCAGTAGCGCCATGGGGGAACGTAGGAAGACGCGCCTCTAACGTCGCGTCTACACACGCGAGTCTCATTGCTGTACTATCCAAAGCGGCTGGGAGAGCGACCCAGCTACCTGGGCCTAGGTGTAACAAAAATCGGCGGTTGTCGTACCTCCATACGACGCCCCGGAACACCCCGCCCGGGACAGTCCCAAACCCCTGGGCCTTGGCGTCCGGGGAAGGAAGGAACACCGCAATGGTGAACGACGCCGTGGAGGACCCGCAGGCCGACCAGCCAGCCGAGCCTCGTCTTTCGGACGTCGGTCTGATCGGCGCCCTTGCCCGCCTGTTGAACGACCATCAGAAGAAGGTCGTCAAGCCGGTGGTGGACGCGCCGAAGGTCCCGTTGATCAAGGGGTACGTCGAGGGCGGACAGTCGGACCTCATCATCCGAGTCGGTGACGACGTGATCGGCCGGTACAAGGTCAACCTGGCGCAGCCGAAGGTCGTCGTCGACGAGGACAACGAAGCGGCACTCAACGAGTACGCCGACAGCCACGGCGGCATAGAGGTCATCATCCGCCGGAACCCCACATGGGAAGCGTCCCTGCTCACGTACGCCAAGTACGACGAGGACACGGGACAGATCATCGACACCCGCAACGGCGAAGTCGTGCGGGGCCTCAAGTACGAGAAGGGCGGGGACCCCACGGGGAACCTGACGTGGACGTGGGAGCAGGGCGAGGTCGGCAAGAAGCGGCTGATGCGCCTCTACCAGGAGGGGGCCTTGAACGACCTCCTCAAGGAGAAGCCAGAGCTGATGGCCGGACCACGGCCCACCGCCGAGGACGCCCAGCACTGACCGCCCCGGGCCCAGCCCCCGGCGGCCGGGCCCCGCTTCCCTCCTGAGGAACAACGATGGCCACGCCCACTGACGTGATGAAACCGGCACTTGCCAGAGGCATATCCGACCGCGCGTTCCGCATCCTCTACGTGCTCGCCGTAGACATGGAACGCGGGTGGGTCCCGCTCTCCTCCGTCGCTGAACAGCTCGAGATGACTTCCCACCAGATCCGCCTGCCTACCAGCGAACTGCGCGCGGCCGGCCTCATCGAGCATGACCGGCGCTACGAGAAGGGCAACACCGGCAGACCGACGTGGCGCACGTACGTTCGCCTCGTCGACGACAACGCCACCGAGGCCACTCCGTGAGCCGCTTGACCAGTCGCAACGGCGTCCGGATCAACCGACGCCCCTACGTCCACGTCGACTCCCAGACGGTTCGCGACACCGCCATGAGCTATCGCGCCCTGGGAATCCTGACGTACCTCCTGGACCAGAGCGAGGACTGGCAGGTGAAGTCCGAACAGCTCTCCAAGGGAGAGGGCCGGGAAGGACGGGACGCCGTCCGCAAAGCGCTGCACGAGTTGGCGCGCCGCGGCCATTACCGCTTGGAGCGCCGCCGGTTCCGCAACGGCCAGAACGCCATGGGAACCGCCATCTCCGAGTTCCGCGTCGAGCAGTGGGCCAAGGACTACGTCACCTTCGGGGAGAACCTGACCGTCCCGGTGATCGAGCAGGAGGACGGCTCTTTCCTCGTGCACTACCCCGACGGCTCGTTCGGCGCCGATGGGTTCGCCATCGAGGCCGCGGGCGCCGAGCCCGACGTCGACGACGAGCCCGAGGAGGAGACGCCCGCCGAGGAGGAGCCGGAGACGCCGGCCGCCCCGGCATCGAAGCCCACCCAGGCTGCCAAGCCCGCGGCCGCCAGGAAGGCTCCGGCGAAGAAGGCGACGCCCAAGGCTTCAGCCGAGGAGCCGAAGGAAGCGGCCGCCCAGAAGGCAGCGGAGAAAGCCCTCCTCGACGCGGACGCCGAGGAGGTCGCCAAGTGGTGGTGGGCGGACGCGGAGAAGCGGTACGGCCCGTACGTCGGGGACAAGCGCGGATACCTCGGCATGCGCAAGCAGGTCCGCAACGCCCTGGAGAAGGGCTACACCAAGAACCAGTGCGGCAAGGCCCTTATCCGCGCCGCGAAGCACTGGCCCAGCGCACAGCAGTGGCAGGACGCCCTCGGCATCGTCACCAACTACATCCAGCCCCGGAACGCCGGCGGCCGCGTCCCGTACAACGACGCCGCGACATGGGGCGGTCCGGGCGACAGCACGTCGAACATCCCGGGAGCCACCAACGCCCCGCCGCCCAGCACACCCGCTGATGACGACCATGACGACGCCACGTTCGGCATCGTCGAACGACCGTAAGGAGCGTGACCCTGATGTCTCTCACCACGGACGCCCCGGCGGTCCCCGCACCGGCCCGCGGGATGAACTCCTTCGGCGCGCTCAGCGAGCACCTGATGGCTGTTCTGGAGCGCGGCGGGGCGGACATGTCCAAGCTCGGCGTGCCTGCGCAGCCGGAGCCGGAAGACGGTCTGTGGGAGGACGTGAGTGTTCCGCAGGCCCGCGCACGGCGGAACTTGTGGAGGAACAGCATGACGGACGCGGCGCACGACGAGTACCTGCACTTCCGCTTCGAGCACTTGGACCCGAGCCAGAAGCCGAACACCTTGCGGAACTGGATGAGTTCACTGGTTGAGGCGAAGAAGCGCGAGGCGCGGCCGGAGGTCCTGAACCTGATCGTGCCGGGGAACATCGGCAGCGGAAAGACGGCTGCAGTGTGCGCGCTCGGCAACGAGGCCGCGGAGCAGGGCCTGGTCGTGCGGTTCGTGAAGCACGCCACCTACCTGACGTGGCGCCGTCCCGACTCCGCTCCGCACAACCTGACCGCGCACCAGGTGCGGGAGCGGTTCGTCACCTGCGATCTGCTGATTCTCGACGAGCTGTGCGGCGAGATGGACATGACCGCCACGGAGTTCGCCCGCAAGGAGACCATCGACCTGATCGACTCCCGGCTCGCGGCCGGCCGCGCCACGGCGTTCTCCACAAACCTGCGCAGCCGCCGGTCTGAGGAACACCCCGGCTTGGGTGTGGTGGATATCCTCGGCGAGCGGCTTCTGTCCCGGCTCGAAGCCTCCGCCCACCTCGTGAAGATCCACGGACCGGACCGACGGAAGCCGGAGAAGCCTCTCGACTGGTGACCGCGCCGAGAAATGCCCCCTTACGGGACGAAACTGACGCGGTGTGAATTACGTCAGAGCGTGCGAAGGAAAGACGCTATATCGTTTGGTCGACCCGGACGGCCATGAGCATACGTCGGCCGGGGCGACCCGAACGAAGGGATGGTGTCTTGTCGAACCTGCCGTTTTTGCGTGCCCGTAAGGGCAGGGCGAAGCAGCCGAAGCCGCTCACCGAGTCCGGAGTGCCGCCGCTCACCCGCTGGGAGTGCTTCGGCGCCGTCCTCACCTCGCTGCTCGCCGTCGGCGTCGGCGCCCTGGGCTTCTACGCGTCCTTCGACGCGGTCTCCCTCAAAGCGGTGTCCTGGGGATTCGATGACCCGTGGGTGCTGCCCGTGTCCATCGACTCGGCAATTCCCGTGTTCACCGCGGCCAACCTCTACCTGATCCGTATGGACATGGCTCTGGCGTGGGTGCGGTTCGTGCCCTGGGCGCTGAGCCTGATCACCTGCGCCCTGAACGTCGCCGCGGGCAACTCCCTGTGGGCGAAGGTCGCACACGGCGCGATCTCCCTGCTGTGGGTCGGCGTTTCCGAGATCGCCGCACACGCCTACGCCGTCCGCATCGGCGCCGCGACCGGCCGTCGCCGCCGCCTCGACAAGGTCCGCTGGAAGCGCTGGCTCCTCTCCCCGGGGCCCACGTTCGTGCTGTGGCGCCGCATGAACCTGTGGGAGCAGGAGTCGTACGACACCGCCCTCAAACTGGAGCAGGAGCGCCTGGTCTACCAGGCCAAGCTCCACGGACGGTTCGGCCGGAAGTGGCGCCGGAAGGCGCCGGTCGAGGCACTGCTGCCGCTGCGCCTGGCGCGCAACGGCATCCCCCTCGCCGAGACCGCCCCGGACGGGCTCGCCGCGGCCGGCATCGAGACCGCCGGGCCCTTCGCTGCTCTGCCCGCTCCCGCGGCACCGGTCGCCAAGCCGCTCGCGCCCGTCCCGGCTGCCCAGGCGACGCCCCGCCGGGTGACCGCCACCGTTCCCGCACCCACAGCGGCCCCGGCCTCAGTCCCAGCCCCATCCCCCGCGCCCGCTGCTCAGTCACCCGCCCCGACTCCGGCGCCGACGTCGACCCCGCTCACCGAGGCGCAGGTGTACGACATGATCAAGGATGCGATCCAGGCCCGCGACATAGACCGCTTCAACAGCGGAGACCTGACCGGCTCCGCCATCGGACGGGCGATGGGCCAGACCGCGCAGAACGGCCGCAAGGTCCGCCGCCGCCTGCTCTCCACGTACGCGGCCAAACTCCTGAACCAGACCCTGCCCGATAACTTCACGGTCGAGGACGTGATGACCGCAGCACGGCCGTAAGGCATGCTGCACCCACCCGCACCAACGCGGCGGGCACCCTCCACGGGGGTGCCCGCCGCCTGCATGATCGGACCGTTCATGAGACCGGAGATCCTGGCCCGGATCGCCGCCGCCCGTGCCGCACGCGACCTTTCCGACCTGGCCCGTCAGGCGGTCGGCGCGACAGCCGAGCCCGTCAGTTCCACCGAGCGCATCCGGCGCGCACGCGAACTGCGACAGATGGTCAACGAGTACGTGGACCGAGTCGTACTCGGCGAAGCCCTGGCCGGCGCCGACTGGCAGGAGATCAGCAAGGCGCTGAACCGTCGCGACCCGAAGACGGTCGAGGGGGAGTACGCGGACGCCGTCGCCGAGTGGAGCGCGCACGAGGACGAGGCCGACTCCGAGGACGAAGGCGCAGAGGACCTGGACGCCTGGTACGCCCGGCATCGCGAGGATCACGACCCTGACCTCGAAAAACCTGTCGCTGATCTGCTGAACAGGCATTGAGGCAGGCCTTCATGCGGGTAGAATGGTGCAGCAATGAGACTGTGAGAGCTTAACGGTTCAGCTGTCTCATTCTGCGCGGGCAGAGCAACCCGCGCGTCCCGAACGAAGGATCACCGATGCCTGGTATCACCACGCCCTTGCGTGAACGCAAGTCCCGCCGGCCGACCGGTCTCCCCAACCCGCCCATGATCGTGCTGTGCGGTCCGGAGAAATGCGGCAAGAGCCACGAGGCCGCCCGTGGTACCGGCTCCGACCTGATCGGCATCGCGTTCTGGATCGAGATCGGCGGGTCTGAGGGAACAGCCGACTACTACGGTCGAGTCCCTGGCGCCAACTACGAGATCGTTCCGCATGACGGCAGTTACCAGGACATCCTCGACGCCATCCGATGGGCCGTGCACCAGCCGCAACGCGTCGCGGGCAAGCCGAACATGATCGTCATCGACAATGGCTCCAACCTGTGGGACATGATCAGCGACGAGCAGGCCCTGTTCGCCCGGCGACGAGCCGTGAACAAGGCACAGGAGAGCCGTCGTCGCGCACCCAGCCTGGACGATCCGGTCGTCGTCGACCCTGACTTGTGGAACCGGGCCAAGGACAGGTGGGGCGAGATCCTTTGGATGCTCCGCCGCCACGCCGGGCCCGTGGTGATGATCGCCCGTCAGGAGGTTGTCACGGCCTTCGAGAACGACAAGCCCACCCGCAACACGACCCGGAAGATCAAGGCGGAGAAGAATCTCCCGGCCGCCGTCGACGCGATCGTGGAGATGCGCGGCATCGGTGATGCGTACCTGACGGGAGTGCGCACCCTGCACTGGGACGTGAAGCCCGGCGATACCGTCCCGTTCGAGGACTTCAGCATCGACGCCCTTTTGCGCCGTATGGGGTTCGAGGAAGCGGCCACACACCGTCAGGTCACCGAGTCGCGCCCGGAGGCCTACCTCGACGAGCAGCAGCCCACCCAGCCACCCCAGCCCCAGCGTGCTCAGCAGCGCCCCGCGGACAACGAGCTGACCGGCCCGAAGGCGGCCGCGCTCATCAAGAAGGCGCTGGAAGACCCGACCAACCCCGAGATGGCCCTGCAGGGCATCCGCGAGGAGTGGGGCATCCGCACCCTTCAGCAGATCCCCACCGAGTCCCGGCTCGGGAAGATGAGCGCGGACGCCCTGATCACCCGCTCCCTCGCGTACATCAAGGCACAGGCCGAGAAGCGCCAGCAGGGCGCGGGGGACAAGAAGCAGGGAGAGACGACCGGCACCGACGCCGGGCAGGCAGAGACGACCAGCACTCCGCCGGCCGCGGTCGAGCAGGACCAGGCGCGCGAGCACCGCGAGACGCCGCCGGAGTCCTCGGCGCCGGTCCCGCCCACGCCCGAGCAGGAGCCTCCGGCCGAAGGCGCCACCCCTCCGCCGCCGGACCCGCAGGCCGAGGAGCCGCCGTCCGCTGAGACACCCGAGGACACCAGCGCGGCCGAGGAGCCGCAGGACATCCCGGCCCGGCCCGCGGCCAGACGCGCCCCGAAGAAGAAGCCGAACGACCCGACGGAGTTCGCGCGCCAGGCTCTGCTCGACGAAGCCGAGGTACAGGCCCGCTTGAAGTTCACTACTCGGCGTGACCTCCTCCAGCCGATCTACGCGAACGGAGAGCCGGGTTTGGCTCAGCTCCGGGACTTCGTGCAGGGGCAGCGCGCCGAGGTGATCGCGCTCCTGGAGGAGAACGACCAGGCCGTCCTCGCCGACGTCTACCGGCGCGCGCCGATGCCGGATCTTGGTCTCGCTAAGAAGTTCGCCCCCTACTTCGACAGCGCGCCCGCAGGGCAGTGAGGTGACGCGCGCCCGGGGCCCCTGGGGCGCGCCCACCGCTCTCGCGCGCCTCCCTCCCTGCGTCACCTCACCTCACCTCACGGGGCGCGCGGCGCGCCCTGCCCCCGCCTGCAGACGTGCCTCCGGTCGGTGGCCGGCGCGCCCGTGATCGCCTCCCGGGGCGCGCCCGCGCCATCCGACGCGCGCCATACGGGACCCAGGGCGCGCCTCCGTGGGGCGCGCCGCGCGCTGATCTTGGCGTGCCTGCGAACCCTCGCGATGGCGCGCGCCGGGGAAGGGCGCGCCCCCGATCGGCGCGCAGCGCGCCCACCGATTCGCGCGGCGCGGCGCGCTTGATCTCGACCGGCGCGCCCACGCCTGCGTAGCCGCGCGGTATGGCGCGCTCAGGACGGCGCGCCCCTCGGAGTCGATGACGCGCGCCCTGTGACCTGCGAATTCATCGAGGCGCGCCCGGTGGGCTGCGTGGCGCGCGCATGCCTGGCGCGGGGTGAACGGGCCAGCGCAGCGCGCGGCGAGTACGGCGCGGGTCCTCGAGCGCGCCGTCGACCGCGCGGTCCGGCCGCGCCGCGCGGCGCGGGTACTGATCGAGCGCGCGCCGGTTCCCCTCGAGCGCGCGCCAGTGGCGCGCCTGGCCGGGCCGCTCGCGCGCGCCCGGAGACGACGAAGGGCGCGCCCCAGGCGCGCCCTCTCTCCACGATCCGGCCGGTGTCGCGCGCCCTTACGGCGCGCTCCGCCCGGCGACACGGCGGACCGCTCGTGCGTCTCGGCGCGCCTGCTTCTTCCCTTCCATCAGCTCCTCGCGGACCTGGCGCAGGAGACTCGACAGCTCCTCGGGGTGCTGCTGGCCGAGGAGACGGAGCGCGCGCAGTCGGACGTTCGGCTCGCTCGGCATCCGGCCGTGGCGCGCCTCGGCGTACTGGATGGCGTACCGCAGGAAGCGCGCTTCCGCCAGGACCCGGTCGCGGAACTCCTTGACCCGGGCATCGCGCGCCTTGCGGCTTTCGCCAGCCGCGGCCGACGGCAGGAACCGGGCCGGTTCCTCCATCATCAGACGGCAGATCGCCTCAGCCCTGCTCGCTACTCTCGGTGAGCGGAAGGCGAGAGCCTGCACCCGCCGCGGCACCGGTCCTGTGACCGGCTGGTCGCGGACGAACGCTGTCCACCGACGGGCGAACGTCTCGTCGTCGAGCGCGGCGAGCTGTTTGGCTTCCTCGTGTGCGAGGTCGTCGACGACGTCCTCGTACGGACGCGTGGCCGCCTGGAGAGCTGCCCGGAACGGAGCGATGCGGGCCGCCTGCTGGTTCTTGCTCTCGCCCTCCTGGCGGGGCATGAAGCTGCGCACCCGCTTGAGGGCCAGCTCCAGCGCATCGAGGGTCCGCGGAGCCATCTGAGGGGAGAGCAGTGCCGCGCCTTGGACGTCGCGTGGGGCGCCGGTCTTGGACCCGCCGGTGACGTACTGGACGACCGCGTTCATCAGGCCATCGGGAGACATGCCTGACAGGCGTTTGATCTCCGCCTCGATCTCCTGTGCTTCGGCCATGCGGTCTGTTCCTCCTCGGGTTGGGGGGCCCGCTGCTCTCGGCGCTGCCGGGGCAGCAAGAGGTGGCCGTACCGAGCTTTGCGACAGCGTGTGCCGGCTCATCGCTGAGCAGTGCTCCCCGGCCCCGAGTGCTCTGCACGCACCCGGTGGTCTCGATGCCTGGTGTCAGGCGCGTCCCTGGAGAAGGGTCACCGCGGTGTCCGAGAATCCAATGACGCCTGACGGCTATCTCAACGCTGTTGTCGCGGCAGCGGTACGGCCACCTCGAGTGCTGATGGTACCCGCCGGCGAAGGGCCGGGCAGGTGCCCTGGGCGCTATTCGGCCTGCTGAGCCGTTTTCTTGGTGGTCAGGGCCTCGATCATGGGGGCGAGCTTGCTCGGCTTCCAGACGAGGTCGTAGGTCGTCTGTGAGGCCGCCAGGACGCCGAGGAGGGTCGCGGCTGTGAGCTGTCCGTGCTGGAACTGGGCCCATCCGCCGTCTGCTGCCACGGCGAAGACGCCGGCGACGAGCGCGGCCACGACCGCCACGGCCTTCTTGTACTTCGCCGACCAGGCGGGCTTCTGCACCACCGCGGTGAGGAGCGGCAGCACGGCGCCCACCTGGGCGCCGTTGGAGAGGGATTCGAGCGTCTGCGACATGAGGTCCTGCCCTTCAACGAGGTTGTGTGTCGGGCGGACTGTGCGCGAGGCGGCCTCCTTGCGTCGCGTGCTGGATCAGCCGTCGGGCCCGTCGCCCAGGTCCTCGGCAATCTCACGGGGCGCGGCTGGGGCGGGGTGCTCGTAGAGCTTGAGGAGCAGGGCGCGGAGCTGGTGGATGTACTCGACTGCCGCGGCCTTCCACCGCCGCCACTGCCTCTGTTCCTCCTCCAGGCGCTCGACGCGGTTTTCCAGGGTGGTCACCCGCTCGAGCGTCTGTGTGTTCGTCGCCCGCTGCTGCTCCAGGAGTTGGGTGAAGCCCTGGACCATGGTCTGCACCGAATCCACGGTGGTGGTCTTGCGGTTGTTGCTCCGGTACACCAGCCACGCCCCGCCCAGCACGCCCGTCATGCCGAAGAGGGGGGAGAGGACAGGCGCCAGAGAGGTGAGCCACTCCACGAGCGCCTCCTCGGTCATCGGTCGTCAGGTAGGGGTGCGCGGGAGCCGGGACCTGTTGAGGTCCGCGGCTCCCCGCAGCCCGGAACGCTGCACCACGCCGGGCCCTTACGTCTCGGCCTCCTCGAGCCGCGTCGTCTCGGCGGACGTGGGGCCGACACCGGCGACGGCATTCCAGCCCATTCGGATCGCGTTAAGGATCTCGTCGTCCGTGATGGCTGCGGCCATGGCCGTGGGGTCCGTGGCGCCGCCGGCGGCAGCGGCGGCGGCCGCGGCCGCCGCAATCATGGGTGGCGAGGCGACGATGCCGACCATCATCTGGGCGGCCTGCGGTTCGGTGGGGCTGAGGACGGTCTTCGAGAGGTTCCAGCGGGCGGGATACCCGGGAGTGTCCGGGGGTTCGGCGAACACTTCCTGCGCGATCATCGCGATGGCCATGCGAACGCGGGGCAGTAACGTCGGCTCTGTGGCGAGACCGCAGATGGCTTGCAGGGACAGCGGTAGAGCAGGCATGGCGGAGGCTCCTCACTTGGTGTAGGTGACGCGGAGCTTCGGCGGGTTGGTCTGGCCGTAGCCCCGGGCGCGGCCGTAGTACGTCAGGCCGGAGGTGTTTGGGTCCAGGGCGATGCCCCGCCACTTGGTGGAGTCGAACACCGATGTGATGTCCACCCACTTGCCCTCGTTCTTCGCCCAGGAGATCGTCTTGGACTCGGGGTCGCAGGAGAACGTGGACGGTCGCGATGTGAAGCCGTGGGCCTTGATCACTGCCTTGCCGCCGCTGTTGTTGTACCAGTGATCGAAATACAGGTAGACCTCGGCTTTCTGGATGGTCGCGCCGGACAAGTCGGTGCCCAGGGCGGACGAGAAACCAATGAGACTGGCCTGCATGCCGTTGGTCGAGCTGTAGTAGCCCTGGTAGCAAGAGTTCCCGTAGTACGAGTTGTACGAGCCGCGGGCGGCGTACGAGCCGGACCAGGTGGCGTTGTACGTCTTGGTGTACTGGATGACGGGCGGGGTGGCTGTGCCGCCTCCGGTGTTGTAGCCGCCGGTCTTCGGGATCTCGGGGCCGATGTCCTCGACGATGAAGTAGCAAGTCCTGCCGGTGGTGGGCAGGCCGAGTTCGAACGTCGTGCCGCTGGTGCTGCCCTCGTTGTTGAAGCTGAGCAGGAACCGGTGCAGGCCTGCACCGAGTGCGCTTGCCGGCGCGATGTGCTCCAGCTCGGCCGTCCAGTACCGGCCCGTGTGCGACGGGGTGAGGATGCAGTGCTGGCGCAGCGTCGAATTGATCGTGGGTGTGGACGCCCCACCGTCCCGGAGGTAGACCCGGGCCTCACCGTCGTTGGCGGTGTCGAAGTCGGCCGTGGCGTGGAACTTGATGCGGTACATCCGGCCGGCGACGAGCGTGGCAGGCAGCTCGAAGTAGCCGATCTCCGTGCCGGTCGACGTCACGGTCGTGGCCGGCACGCCGTACGCGATGATGCCGCGCGGCCGCTGGTCGAGGATCGTGAGTAGGTCGTCGCCGCCGATGGTCAGGCCGTCGGCGATGGCCATCGCCTGAAAGCCTGCCTTGCCCTCCTGGTCGATCGTGGCGACGGGAACGCCGTCAGCGGAGAGGGTGAGGTAGTTGGGGCGCCCGGTCAGGAGCGCGACGGCTTCCTCACCCGCCTCGTCGAACAGTTGCAGCCCTATGGGCGACAGCTCTGCCCGTGCCCCAGCGAAGCCGGAGGCGGTCACGAACTTGGCGTCGGCGTTGTCCCACAGCACGCTGCCAGCCGTTGACGTGACGGACTTGATGCGAACAACTACCTGTGTTGTGCCCGAGGGCGCAGCTACCGCAGAGACTCCAGAGATACGAGTCCAGGCGCCCAGGGTCGCCAGGCCCGTGCCGGTGGTTATGACAGCGGCGTCCAGCGGAGTGCCCGAGGCGTCGCGCCATTCCGCGTAAATGCTGATGCGGTCGCCCACCCAGTCGGTGGACGCGAAGTAGTCGACCGCGAGATACATCTTCTGGCCCGGCACTGCGGGAATCGGACCGACTAGCAGCATGTCCGGGGGCGACGCCGCGTTCACGCGGAGGGCTTGCGCCGTGCCGTTTCCTCCGGCGACGACGGTCCAGGCCGTGCTCCCCGCTACCCGTTGAGCGGACACGGCTCCCTCGAACGAGGGGTCGGCGATCAGGTTTCCGTCGGTGCCAAGGGATAGGCGGTCGGCGGTCAGGGAGCCAGCCTTGATGTGGGTGGCGTCGATGACTCCGGCGGCGATCTTCGTAGCCGTCACGCTGTTCACGGCGAGCTTGTCCGCGGTCACCGCGAGCGCGGCGAGCTTGTCCGTCGTGATGGCGAGTGACGCGATCTTCTCGGCGGTCACGGCCAGGGCGACGAGTTTGTCCGTCGTGATCGCCCCGGCGAGGATCTTCGGTGCGGTGATCGCCCCGTCCGCGATCTGCACGCCTGGCACGAGGGGGCGTAGCGCGGCGTTGTCGAACCAGGCGTCGCCCGCGGTGGCGCTGGCGGCCTGAAGTCGGATTGCGGCCCGTACGGTTCCGGCCGGGGCAGTGGTCGTGCCGGCGAGCCGAGTCCATGCTTCCCGTACGACGGTGGTCGTGCCGATGACGCCGTAGCCGAGGATTGCTCCGGCGGCGTCCTCCCAGCGGGCGTGAATGTTGACGGAGGACCCCGCCCAGTCCGCGGAGAGGTAGTAATCCGTGGCGAGGTGGAGCTGGTCACCGGCCAGGCACGGGATCAGGGTGAGCGGGATGTCCCGGAACACGGCGGTGGCGGACCGAGAGTCGATCTTGAGGGAGGCGGCCGAGCCGTTGCCGCGCGTCTTGTCCTGCGAGGCGTACGACAGGCCCACCACCAGGGAGGCGGCGACCGCTCCCTCGAAGCTGGGGTCGGGCAGGATGTTCGTCCCGCCAACGACGGTCAGTTTCTCGGCCGTAATGGCGCCGGCCGCCACGGCGTTCGCGGTGACGGAGTTCGCGGCGAGTTCCTGCGCCGTGACCGAGTTCGCTTGCAGCTCTCGGGCGCTGATCGCGTCGGCCGCGACCTTCCCGGCCGTCACGGAGTCCGTGGCGAGCGCCGCGGTGGTGACCGATCCGGCCACCAGATTTACGGAGTCGACGATGCCCGTCTTGAGGGCCTCGAGGGTCACACAGTCGACCTGCATGACGCTCGTCGACGTCGTTCCCTGGCCCGCATAGTTGAGCCAGATGTACGGCGCGATGAACCGGACGTCGGCGTGCGCCAGGCCCGCGGCCCGGGGGTCGTTGTTCGGTCCGGCCGAACCGCTCACCCCGGCCGCGGCCCGGTCCTTGATGAAACCGATGACCTGCACCCAGCCGTCGGCCTGTGCGATGGCCTTGCCTGACGCGGCGACGTAGTAGTGCGAGTTCGCGCTGCCGTGGACTCCGTCGCGGTTGACCAGGGTCACGCCGTCGGCAGCGATACCGGCGACGCCGATATAGAAGGAGTTGGAGGCGCCGGCCGTGAGGCGGACACGGGCACTGAGCCGGTACAGGACGCCGGGCTCGTACGGGATGACCGTGTTCCCGAGCAGCCGGGCGAAGCCCGCGGCCTCGCCGACGGTCTGTCCGGTAGGAGCGTCGGCGATTCCGGACTTGTGGGTCCAGGTGGCGCCGGTGCCCTGCGCGTTGACGGTCCAGGCCGCCGGGTCGCCCATCGCGTCGACGTAGCGCTGTGCTGCACTGTCGCTGAGCGCGCCGCCGAGGGCGTTGATCGTGACGGCGCCGTCCGCGATCTTCCCGAGAGTGACCGCGGCCTTGGCGAGCTTCTCCTCCAGGACCGCGCCATCGGCGAGGGCGGCCGCCCCTACTGCTCCAAGGGCGATCTTCGCCTGAGTGACTGCGCTCTCGGCGAGCTTGACCTCGGTGACCATCCCGTCGACCAGGTCCTGCTCTACGGCCTGCCGCGCCTTGCCAGATACGCCCACGGATGGGGCGCTGACGAGGCCCGCGGTGTTCAGGGCGACGAGGCGTATCCATCGCTCGTCATAGCCCTCCAGCGCAAGGGAGACACTGCCGCCGGTGACGTCGACGATGGCCGCGGCGAGCGTGGTGGCGTCTGGGGTGAAGTCGGCGGCCGCGCCGACATGCACCTGCATGGCGGCGAAGTCCGTCGGCGGGGCGTTGGAGTCGTCCCACCAGCCATCCCAGGTGACGGTGAGGCCGGACAGTGCCGACGTCACCGTCGGGGCGCCGGGCGTAGGGGGCGCGGCGGCGGCCGCGGGTTCGGGGACGAGCGCGATCCCGCCGTCCGGCTGCACACCGACCGATCCGGCGAGCGTCCCGTCCTCGGTGTAGATGTCGAGGGTGCCGCCCTCGACGCTGGTGTACGCGGCCTTGGAGGTGCGCTCGAGGTCCTTCAGGCGCCGGTCATAGTCAGCCAGGAGCGCAGCGAAGCGCTTGGCGTCTGACTGACCGTCCAGGAAGTTGACCATGGCGCGGGATGGTCAACGGTCCAGGTGGTTAGTGTCGCGTCCTGGCTAGTAGTGGAAGCTGTCGGACCTTTTCAGGGTGAGGGTGATGAACCCGTCCGCGCTGATCTCGTCGGAGATGATGCGGTGCCATACGTCGATGTCCCCGACCCACGGGACGTGCACCTGGACGCGGATGTCATCGCCGAGGGACCAGGACCCGAACCGGGCGTTGGGGTGGTCGATGATCTGGATGGCGGGGATCTGGAGGGCGGCCGTGCGGCCGGCGAGTTCCTTCGATGCCCTCTTGCGCAGCGCGTCGGCCGAGGACAGCGTCTTGTCGGTGACGGTCGCCACCCGGCGCAGTCGCCGCCCCTGTGACCAGCCGTGGGAAGAGAGGTCTGCCACTTGGATGCGCTTCATCTTCTGGCCTTCGCCGCGCCCCAGGACGATGACCTCGTTGGCGTAGTCCTCACCCATGCCCTCGGGTTTGGCGATGGCGGCGATGTTCTCGCCCTGCGCGAACCGGAGGTCGGTGCGCTTGCGGCCGAGTCGGGGCGTGCCCAGCCTCAGCCGGTGGGTAATGGTGTTGCTGGTCGAGTCCTTCCAGGCGTGCGTCTCGATCCAGTCGAACATGAACTGATTGACCATGGTGTCGAGGGTCTGGCCACAGTCGGGTGCGTCCCACCAGGCGAGTTCCCACGGGTCCTCGCCGTCGGCGGTCCCCAGCAGCTCCCCCTTGTCGTGGGAGTCGATGACCAGGCCAATATCCCCGTTGGGCTTCGACTGGACGTGCGACCAGATTTTGCGGAAGGCGTCATACACGTCGATGCGGGGGCCGCCGTACGACTTGGGGGGCTTGGGCACCTTCCGCTTGGGGTTCGATCCGTCAATGTATCCGTCGTGATTCTTATCTTTGCCCGCGTATGGGTCTTTTGGCGTGATCTTCTTGCCGGAGATGATGTAGCCCTCGAACGGGATGCCGTGCGGATACGTCGAGAACCCCTCACAGTTGACCGTCGCCTGCGCCCCGTCGTACGCGGTCTTGGTGACGACGCCGCCCCACCGGATCGCGCCGTCTACCTCGAGGTACAGCTTCGTGCTCCACTCCTGCAGGATCGGGTCCCCGCTCGGGCCGAGCATCCGCGCGTACTCCGGATCAATGGTCCCGGCCATGGCGCCCGGCCCTGAGAGATCCCGCTTCGGATTTGAGGACAGAGTGAACGGCACCTGCCAGTCCAGCACCTCCTCGGTGAGCGCGTCCTGCGCGATGAAGCGCCACCCGGTCGCCACGCCTCACACCTCCTCGTCGTCCGGGCTCTCGACGAACTCGACATCGGCGATGATCGAGGTGTTGGCGTCGACGGACACGTCGCCCGTCGGGCTCTTGTACATGTACGTCTGCACGGACAGGGTCTGCGTGGTGCCGCGCAGCGCGCTGGTGATGGCGTAGTTGTCCGCGAGGACGATCGTGGAACGCCGGGTGTTGTTGCCCTGGTCGTCGTCGATGCCGGTGTCCTGCCCGAGAAGGGAGCCGAACTTGGTCTGCATCCGCGCGAACACGTCGGCCTTCGTCATGCGGAAGCCCGCGAACGTCATCACGATCTTGGCCCGGGTTGCCCACGACGGCACGTCGATGTCCCAGGACGCCACGCCGGGCCAGTTGTGCCACTTGTTGTCGGAGTAGGCCAGCGTTGACAGGCTGTCGGGGAACGCGGTGTAGAGACGTCGGTCCCGGCGAGGGCTGACCATGTCCCGCAGGTCCTTGATCATCGCTTGGGTGATGGCCGAGGTGTTCGCGGGGATGTCGATGCGGGCCAGGGTGATCGCCGAGTCGTTGGGACGGACCTGTCTGACGTCGGTAACCGTCTTGGCCACTCCGGAGATGATCCGCGTGAAGATGTACGGCCCGACCACGGGGTCCGAGGGGTTCGGCCAGGTCTCTCCGTAGGAGTACGGGTTTTCGACCCGGGCCACGACCAGGTCCGAGCGGGCAGACGTGCCGGTCCCGGCGACGTTGACCGTGTCCGACGTCGGCAGTCGGCCCGCGTACGCCTGGTACGTCGACCCGGTGGCCCGGTTGATGATCGCGCATGCTCCGGGGCGTACCTGGATCTGGGCCGCCGGCGACGACAGCGCCTTCACGGCCAGGTCCCCGGAGCCGACCACCCCCTGCGCACCGCCGAACGCTGCGTACGCCAGAAGCCGCGCCACCTCACTGCTGTGCTCGGCGCCGCCCTCGGTGAACCACGGCACGCTGTCCCACGCCATCTCTGCTTCTCCTCGCTGCTGGTCCTGGTGGACAGCGGAGGATCACGGGCCTGTCGCGCTTATGTCGCGTCCTGGTGGCCTACAGGTAGGCGTAGGCGTCGCGCCAGGCCACCGTCATGAACGCCGTGGCGGTTGCGTCGGTGCCGCGCAGTACGAAGTCCTGCCGGCCGGGCGGGATGAGCAGGTCCTCGAGCAGCGGTGAGCCCCTGGTGAGGAGGCCCGCAACGCTTCCGCTGCCGCGCAGGACCGTGCGGACCCACGGCCGCGGGTCGACGGTGACCTTCTCGCCCGCCTTGAGCGTCAGGTTCAGGCCCAGCTTCCACCTGCCGACCAACTCGCACACCGGTTGGGAGATCGGTCCGGTGATGGTGATGACCGGCCAGGCCGGGCGGTTGCCGCGCACGACGATCTCGCCGGGGACGCGCACGCTTCCCTCGCCGATCATCGTCAACGGGTCCTTGAGCGGGCCCACGATGCCGCGGTGCGGGGGCGGGGCCATATCGACGCGCACGCTCTGCTCGACGTCGTCGAAGCTGCCCGTGTGCGCCGTGGCGAACGTGGCGACGACGGGCGTGTACCCCTGGCGCGTCAGCTTCGACGCTGCCTTCGCAAGCTGGCGCGGCCGCCCGTACCAGCGCCGTGCCCGGCCGCCCTGCGTCGTCGACAGCACTGCGGGCGTGGCCATGCGGTCGCGCACCGCCTTCGCGTCCCACGCCTGCTTCATGACCGATACCGCGTCCAAGTTCGCCCCATGCCGGTCAAGCAGGGTGCTTCCGGCGTCGACGGTGTCGACTCCGACCTCGAACGTGATGATGGCGCCCGTGGTGTAGTCCTGGCCGTGCCGGATACCGTCCTCCCGCGGGAGCGGGGTGTCGCCGGCCGTGATGTCGGTGTCCTTCACCTCGAAGTCGTCGAGCAGGTAGTACCCCGTCCGCTCGGTCCCGAAGGTGAAGGCGGCGCCCGGGTGAACACCGTTCGCGCTGTACGTCAGCTTGAATTCGCCCTCAGCCAGAGGCATACGCACCTCCCAGTTTGATGCGGCGCAGTTCGAACATCGCGTCGCCCAATGCCTGGCTCGGGCTTGTGGGGGCGCTGGTCATGTTCAGGTTCAGGTCACCGCCGACGAGCGGAGTGGACGCCGGGGCGGTGCTCGCGCGGGGCCTGGTCGTGGTCAGGCTGGAGCTGCGCACGCCGCCGGCCGCGTACTGGCGGAGGGCGCCCTGAGCGAAGTACACGACCTGTCCGCCGAACATCTGCGCAACGCGCTGGAGGATGGCCTCGCTGCGCTTGCGCTTGCCGGGGGCCAGAGGGATGTAGGCCTCCCCCTGAGTCTCCGGCTCATTCCATATGCGCATTTCGCCCGGCCGCCCGATCTGCGCAATGTGCCGCTCAGCCCCGGCCGCGAACGCCTTGATGCGGTTGGTCGCCGCGCGGATGCCGCCGTTGGCGTAGTGCACGATGCCGCCGTCCGCGTGCGTCCGTACGACGGCCGGCTTCCCTGACTCGGTGTACTGCACCGTGACGTTGACGGTCTTGCCGGTGAGGCCGTTGATCGCTCCCTGGATGCGCTGCACATTGGCCAGCGGCGACGCAGTCGGGGCGGTGATCCTCACCGTCTTGCCATTCGAGCCGTCGACGGTCTTGATCTTGTATCCAAGGTCTTTCAGCGCCTGCTGTGCGGTCTTCGTCGGTGCCTTGACGTCGATGCTCTTGCCCTTGGGCAGGCCCGCGACCTTCTCCTGGACACTTTTGAGGTCGCCCGCGGCCTTCTGGATGATGGCCTGGACGGTCACCTTCTTCTTGTCCGGGGCGTTGGCGATGTCCGCGGCCAGGGCTGCGATGTTCACGCGCGCGCCGCCGGTGGGGGCGGTGACGCTGACCTTCTTGGACCCCGGAACCTTCGTCACGGTGAAGCCGAGGGCCTCGAGCTGCTGCCGGGCCGCGGCGGTGGGCGCATCAATCTTGATCGACTTGCCCGGCTTGATGCCCTCGAGCTTGCTGCGCAGGCTGAGGATTTCGGCCGTCGCCTGCGGGATTCCCTGGGCGGTGACCAGGGTGGTGATGGTGTCCGGGACGAACCCCATCTGGTCGGCGAGCGCCTTGGCCTGCTCCTTCGGGATGCCGAGGTCCCTGGCGAGAGCGATGGCCTTTGCGCGGGACTGCTCCATGGCGGTCTGGCTCTTGTCCATCGCTTCGGACATGGGCATCAGGCCCTGTTCCCCGGCTTCCTTCGCCCGGGTCGCCACGGCCAGCATGTTGTCGCGCAGTTCCGTGAGCTGGCTGTTGAGGGTCTGGCCGTTCTTCGTCGAGGTGTCGACCAGGTTGTCGTTGCCGACGAGTGCCTTGCCCCAGCCGTCCGCGTTCTCGATGTTCGACTTCATCGTGTCGTCGATCTGGAGCATCACGGCGTTGAGCTGGGCCTCGGCGTCGTGGAAGCTCTGCGTGTTGCCGTTGAGCGCGTCCAGTGCCCGCTTGAGGGCGTTGACCCGCTCGTCCGCCGACTTCGTCTTGTCGCCGAACGTCTGCACGGCCGCACCGAGACGGTCGTAAGCGGAGTTGCCGGTGGTGCCGGAGTTGTTGATGGCGTCGGCGAGTTCCTTGTGCTTCTTCGCGGCGTCCCCGAGCTCGCCCTTCACAGTGCCGAGAGCATCCCTCGCGCGGATCGCTGCGAGGCCCTCGTCGTCCCATGCCTGCGCGGCACCGGACGCGGTGGTCACCCATACCTTGTGCGCGTCGGCCGTCGACTGAAGGTCCTTCTGCAGGGCGTCGAGGGTCGTGCCCTGGCCGAGATAGGCGTTCGTCAGCTCACCGAGGCTGACGCCCGCCTTGGACATCATGTCGACCAACTTGCCCTTGCCGTCGGCCAGTTCCGTGTCCTGTAGGAGCTGAGCGGCCTGGGCCCTCACGTTGGCGTCGATCGCGCCACCGGAGGCGACCAAGGCGTCCGTGAGGGACTGCACGCGCTCCTTGTGGGCCTGAGTGGCGCGGGCCGCCTCTTCCTGCCGTGAGGCGAGGAGACCGAGACCGATAGTGACGCCGGCGAGCGCGATACCGAGCGGGCCGCCTAGGGCCGAGGTGATACCACCGATGGCCCGGGAGGCGACGCGGTTGGCCGCGCCGATCCCGCGCATGGCTCCGGTGAAGCGGTTCCCCTGCGCTGCGGCCCCCGAGTAGGCGAGGCCCATCCGCTGCCACATGGTGATCTGCGGGCCAAGGACGCCGGGGCCTAGGCTGCCGCGCATCGTCGTTCCGAGTCCACGCACGGAGGTGCCCGCGGCCGTGACGGAGGTACCGAAAGAGCGGACCATGTTCCCGACGGCCGTGACCACCTTGAGGGCGAGCATCGTGCCGAGGAAGGTCGCCAACACGGTGTTCGCGCCGGGAATGACGCTCATCAACGTGTTGAAGACGTTCAGCAGTCCACTGAACGCCACGAGCAGGACCCCAAGCCCGGAGCCGGCCGCCGAGAGGTTGCCGATCGCCGTGGCGACGTTCGAGATGACGGAGATGACTGCCGGACCGACGGTCTGTCCGAGGGCGCTGAAGAAGGTGCCCAAGGCCGGCATCAGCTCGGTGCGGATCTGGCGGACCAGGTCGAGGATTCCGCCGTCCTTCATGGACCGGCCCATCCCGCGCATGAGGTCGCCGAACAGGGCGTTGACCTCGTGGATGACCGGCGCAGCGTCGGAGAAGAACTGCTGCATGGCCTTCTGGCCTGCGCCCGAGTTGGCCCAGCGCTCGAACCGCAGCATGCTGCCTTCGAGGCCGTTGAGCAGCGCATTGCCGGTGTCCATTGCGGCCCGGCCGACGCCACCGAAACCCGCGATCAGGCTGCCGGTCGTGCGGCCGAGTTGAGCGGCCTTGTCTCCGGCGTGATCGAGGAATTTGGCGAGGCTGCCGGTCTCCCGGCCTGCCTTCACGGAGGCGCGGAACCACTGGGTCATCCGCTCGCCGCCGCGGGCGACGCGCTCGACGAACGGCCCGCTCGCCACCAGGAAGTCCTTGGTAGCGGACCCCACGTTGGCGAGACTGTCTGTCAGGTGCCCGAGGACCCGCGAGTTCGTCGACGCGATGGTCTTGAAGTCCTTGCGGAACGGACCCGTCTGCATGGCCTCGGCGCCACGTTCCGCGAGGCTGCCCATCTGGGCGGCGGAGTCGCCGAGGGCGTCTTCCAGGAGCGGAAAGACTGACTTCGCCAGGGGCTTGATGTCGTCGGCGACCTTGGAGAAGAACCGGTCGCTGACCGACATGCGGACCTTGCTCCACGCCCCTTGCAGCGAGGAGACGGCCTTGACGGCGTCGCGGGCTGACGGAGAGAGCTTGTCCAGCGCCTCCTGCAGCTTCTTCTGCTGCGCCTCGGTGACCTTGCCGTCCCGCGCGAGCATCTGCTGCGCGGCCGCCGACTGCTTGAGCGCTTCGCCGAACCCACTGAACGCGATCTTCGTCCCGATCGCCGCGGAGCCTGCCGCGGCGATCAGCCCGGGTATCGCGCCGAGGACACCGACCGCGGGCGCGGCCGCTGAGACGAGCGCGGTGAGGCCGGCGCCGTACTGGCCGATGAGGGCGACCGCGGGCTCGAGCAGGGAGACGATCGCGCCGATGCCGAGCATCCGCAGTGAACCGCGGCCGCGGCCGGGCATGCGCATCTGCACTGGCACGTTGACCGGGTTCCGGTCGGCCTCGCCCTGGGCGCCGGTGATCAGGTTCCGCAGACCGCTGAGCAGTCCGCCTCTACGCTCCCCGTCCCCGTCGCCGTTGGGGCGCACGGGGAGGTTGAGGTCGGCGTCGTCGAGACGGCGGCGGATTCCGTCGATCTCGGCGCGGAACCGCTCCTCGTCGACCCTGACCTTGACGGTGGCGGTGACGCCCTTGGACGCCTCCTTGACGACGTCCTTGAGGCGGCGTCGCAGCCCCTTGGCGTCGACCTCCACCTTGATCTTGGCGGCCAGCCCCTCGGCGGCCGATTCGACCTCGGTGCGGAGCTTCGCTGCGAAGCCTGCAAGGTCGGCGACGACCGGCACGTCGAGGCGACCGGCCTGCAGGCCCTCAGCCACTGCGGATCATTCCTCTCTGCATGGCGGCCATGAGCATTTGCCGGTGGCCGGTCATGCGGGGCGCCTGCTGCTCCGGTGGGGGCTGCGCTGGCGGCGGTGCGGAACCGCCGCGCTGGCGCCCTGCGCTGCTGGAGCGGGGCGGGCGGATGACGTGGGTCGGCTCCTCACGCCGCTTGTCTGCGGCCAGGAGCCCGACTTCGTCGACGATCAGGGCCAGGAGTTCCAGGACCTTGGTCCAGCCCCCAGCAGGGGCGGAGCGGACCTGGGAGTCGTCTGGCAGTCCGTCGACGAGGGAGATCAGCCGTCGGACTCCGAGGAATCCGGGCTGTCCTGGTCGGAGCCAGACGCGTCGGGCGTCGATCCGGTGGTATCGGGAGAGGTCGGCTTCGACGTCTGCGAATCGTTCGCGGAGGAGTCGGCCGACCGAAAGAGTTTCCCCAGCTCCACCCCGTAGACGCGGGTCAGAGCGGTCGTCAGACGGACGTAGTCGCCGATGTACGGGCGCTGCTTGAGGAAGTCCTCATGCTGGTCGCGGAGGAGGACGGCGTACGTCTCCCGGATCGCGGCGAGGAACTTCCGCGGCAGGGACGGGCGGCGGAACAGGGCGGTGACGACCTCGGTGATTCCCGCGTCACCTTCGGCGGAGTCGATGACGTCGCCGAGGAGCCCGACCAGGTCCAACTCGTCCGAGAGGATCGGGTCGAGGGCTTCGGCCGGCAGTTCCGCGGGGAAGATGAACTGCTCTCCGCCGAACTTGACCGGGATGCCGTCGGGGTACTGGACCTCACGGCGTTCCGCGTCCAGGTCGATGACGTACGACATGTGCGTGACCTCTCGTGTCTGCGTAGCTGAGTCGCGGGGGTGCGGCAGCGCGCGGACAGTGGCAAGCCGTCAGGGCTTGTGTCGCGCGCTGCCGAGAGAGGTCACGCCGTCAGGTCGAACGCCGGGTCGTCGGTGATGACATACCAGGCGTCGAGGTCGTCGCCGCCCTGGACGGCGAGGCGCAGAGGAAGGACGGCTTCCTTGGTCTTGGCGAGGTCGCCGGAGACGCCTTCCATCTGCATGCAGCGCGGAAAGACGAACCGGTAGTGCTTGCCGCCGTCGATGACCTCGACGACGGCCATCACCTCGGTACGGCCGCCGATCTTCGGCGGGGAGAACTTGTAGTGCTTGACACTGGTCTGGCCGGCCACGGTGATCTCGCTGATCTCGCCGCCGCCGTACACGGCCTTGAAGTTCTCGCCGGACCACTGCTGCAGGTCGATTTCGATCGTCGCCGCGTCCGTGGTCTGGAAGGTCCGGGTCGGGTAGGAGGACTGGGCACTTCTGACTTGCTCGAAGTTGGGCTCGGTGTTGAACTTCAGGCTGTCCTCGGTGGAAAGGCCGCAATTTCGGAGGGCTTCGGGCATCGCCGACGTGGCGTCGGCCGGCGCCGTGGACCCGACAGGTCCCAGGTAGATCCGAGTGACTGCGGGGATGACGATCTGGTTGCTGTTGGCTTCGCCTGCCATGACGTGCTCTCCAAGGGGGTCCGGTGGTAAGGCCGGGCCACCTTGGAGAGCCGAGGTGGTTAGCGTCGCGTCGTCAGGGGTGGAGGGTCACGGAGAGGTTCAGCAGCCATCGGGGTTGGCCGTCGACGAGTGGTGACCAGAGGAGGAGGCCGGAGGGTTTCACGCCGTTGATGACCGGCTGGCCGGGCGTGTGTGGGGCCTCGACGATGCTCTGGGCGGCCTGCGCGCAGCCGACGAGGATGCGCCGGAGTTCGGCCTTGCCCGGCCAGCCGCCCGGGTCTCCGTGGACCTCGAGAGTCACCTCCGGAGCGGTGGCCCATCGGAAGTCGCGGAGGTCGCCGCCGGGGCCGTGGCCGATGACCAGGTGCGGCCACGGCGCTTCGGCGATGCCGGATACTCGTCCGGGGCCGCCGAGGGCATCGGCGGCCTCGGCGCTCTGCTGGAGCCAGGCCAGGAGAGCGGATACCGGGTCGGCGTCCGCGAGGGTCAGCTCGGTCATCAGGTGCGAGCGGTGAAGCCCTGACCGCGGAGACGGCGGGCGTAGTCCGGGGAGACGATGATCTCGGCGCCGGGCGTGTAGTCGGTGCCGTCGATGCGCAGGTGATGCGACAGGGTGACGGTCACCGGCTCCTGGCCCTCGCCGAGGGGCGGGCCGACGACCGGGGCGCGGCTTGCAGTGTGCTCGGGGCGGGCCCCAGTGCTTTCGGTGGTGGCCGCGACGGATTCTTCGGTCTCGGCGGCGGTCCGCTTGGTGGTGGTGTTCGTAGCCATAGCGCGCACTGTGGAGGCAACGGCCCGCTAGCGTCGCCTCCTAGACCTAAGGGGAGGGAACACATGAATCGCGTGACCGGTTTCTGGTCTGAGACTGCGCCATCGGCAAAGTGGGCGACCTATATTTGTCTACCGCTGGGCGTCACGATGACAGCTTTTGGGGTTTACGGCGACACTGTCGGCTGGTGGGACAACTTCGGCTTCCTGACTAACTTGCTGTCAAGCATGACGAGTGTGCTCTTCGGAATCCCGACAGCTCTTGTCGTGTTGGGATGGCTGAACACTCATCAGGCCGAGACCCAAGCGCGGCTGTCGATCAGGCGACGGGCCAAGAAGGGCGCTGCACGCGTGCGTGACGCCTTGAACCTGCGCGTCGCAGAAGACGTACGGGCGAACCTTCCCTCAGCTTTTGAGAGAGCATCCGATGCGAACGACCAGGCCAGGATGGCTCTACAGCGCTACCGTCAGAGATCGGACAGCGAAAGATACGAGGTTCTACGCGAGACTGCAGCTGCGCGAGACAACGCCCTGACTGCACTCTTCCCCGCCAATCCTTCCTACCGTGACTCGGAGTGGTTCAACGAGATCATCTTGAGCTGGCGGTCTCTCGACGAAGATGTTCGACCTCGTCTCGAAGAGCTGGACTTGCGGTGGCTGCCTAATCCCCGGTATTCGGATATGCGGAAGGCGGTACAGGTCCTCGAAAAGACTCCTTCCATCAGCATGGTGGAGCATCACGTTCAGGAGTTGCGTAACCGAAGAGACGGAAACCCCGCATCATTGCGTCTCCTCGACAGCGGCATCAATTCCGCGCGGGAAGTACTTCGCGCCCTTGTGACCGTGAGCCGGGTGACCGTTGAGCTGGAGGACATCGGAGCCTAGCGGCGGCTGGCGACGATGGCAGCGCCACGGGACATGAAGTGCGCGCCGTCGGCGACGAGGTTGCCGGGGTAGACCGTGCCGACTTCGGCCTCGACGACCAGGTGGCCGCGGGCGGTGACGGTCACGGTGACCTTCTTCCCGGAGACGACGGGCGGGCCGGTGTTGATGTTCCTTGCGATGCCGTCCGGGTCGCTGTGGGTTGTGCACCGGCAGTTCTTGATGTTGGCGACGGCGCGGGAGGACTGGTCCTTGGGCTCTCGCATGTACGTCTTGTCGCCGAGGCCGCGGTGCCGGCGGTCCCAGTCCATGGAGTTGATGGCGAATCGCAGGTTGCCCGGGACCTCTTGGCCCTGGGCGGCGACGTGGGTCGGGCGCACCTTGTCGTCGCCGACGGTGATCCAGCGCTTGACCGGCGGGGCGAGCCGCTTGGCCTCGATCTCCACCTGCTGAGCGATCCGTTGGACGTGGGGCGCCACCATCCGGGCGAGCGCCTCCTCGAGCCCGGGGGCGGCCGTGAACTTCGCCATCAGGGGATCTCCGGCGGGTTGAGGGTGGCAGTTGCCTGGACATAGTCGGCGTCGGAGTATCTGGGCACGGTGTGGTTGCGGGCGCTGGTCAGGGTCCAGGACCTGCCGGTCTCGTCCTCGATGGTGTCGCCCTCCTTGACCGGCCATGCCTGCGGGTCGAGGCGTACCGACCATGAGCCGTCGGTCTGCTCGAGGACCGACCCGGGCCAGGTGCCGCGCGGGGCCGGCTTCTGATTTGGGTTCGGCGGTACGGGCACGCCGTTGGCGTCGCGCTCCCAGGGGTGGGCGAGCGCGCGCACCGTCAGCGTGGCATTCGGCAGCACGACGGCCATGCGGGGCAGCTCCTGTTCAGCGGCGGCGGTAGCGGGTGGAGGAGTACGGCCACGGCGGGCGCGGCGGGGTGGCGAGCGACTGCCACAGGCGGCGCTTCAACCGGGACAGGGTGTCGATGGTCGGCAGGGCGCCGGCCTGACCGGTCGTGGGCGCTGAGTCGTACGAGATCGACTGTCCTTCAGCACTCACGGAGGAGACGCGGCGGCCCTGGGCGCCGACGCCGCCGGGCCGGTTGCGTTCGGACTCCGCGGCGTGGGCGGTGACGTAGCGGACGACCGGGTCTTCGGCGGCGCCGTCCAGGCCCACGAGGAGGTCGACGTCGTACGCGCCGTCCCCGCGGTCGCGGTAGGCGGACACCTGCCAGTCGTCGTCGATGTCGAACGGCCACGCCTCGGGGTCGGTCAGGTCCTCACCGGGGCGCCAGTAGGGCGTGACCGCGGTGCGGGTGACGACGCGCGGAATGAGGGAGCGGCCGAGGTAGCCCTCGACGTCGGCTTGCGCCCGGCGGATCGCGGTCGTGAGGGAGTCGCGCTGGGAGGGGGTGAGCGGGAGCGGAACGCCGAGGTCGTCGGCGACGGCTTCCGGGGAGGTGGCGAGCCCCAGCCCGAGGGGGAGGTCCAGCCGTACGGACTGGTCCTTGACGGGCTGGGCGCCGTTGCTCGGGGTGAAAGTGACGGTCGCCCAGTACCGGCCGGGTAGCACGTCGGGCAGCGCGAACCGGTACGTCCCGGGACGCAGTCGAGTGCCCGGCCCTGCCGCGGCAACTTCGGTGGTGCGTTCCGGGCCGTCGTAGAGGACGAGGCTCGTGACCTGCCCTCCGGCCGGTTCGGGGTCGTAGTGCGCCCCGCCGTACATGGGTTCGTAGTCGATGACCGACACCCCGGCCTCCCCTACTTCTCGGTGCTGGTGGCGTCGGCCTGCGCGACCAGGCGCTCGCGGATGCGGGCGGCGATGCTCTCGGAGACGTGGGCGCCCTTGGGCTGCAGCAGCCGCTCGATCGGGTTGCGGTGCGGGCCCACGTAGGTCCGCTCGACCAGTCGGACGGTGCAGCGGAGGGTGGAGCCGTACGGGGTGACGGGCTGGAACACGGCGTCGATGTCGGCCGGGGGTTCCTTGGTGGCGTCGTCGAGGATGACCTCGGCGATGTCGTCGGGGATGACCTCGGTCGGGGAGACGTAGCCGGGCTCCGCCGGGGGCTCGGGGGCCTCGTGAACGGCCGGAGGCTCCAGCGGGGCCACGTCGGGCGCCTTCGGGCTGGTCTCGGCCGCGGGGGACTCCTCGGCGCCCGCCGAGGAGTTGGATTCCTCGGTGGCCAGATCGCCCGAGGGATCGGCGGTGGTCTGCTCGGTCTCGGCGACGGGGGTGTCGCCGGCCTCCGTGGGCTTCGCCGCGGTGGTCTTACGGGTGCGGGTGGTGTTGCCTGCCATGGGTGGCTCCCTCTCGGGTGGTGGTCCGGTCGGCGCGCACCCTGCACACCGGGCGGCGCTTGTGTCGCGCCCTGTCGCTGCGGTGGGCAGCGCGGACGCACAGCGGTACCGGGCGTCCCCACAGACAGGGCACAGGGGACGCCCGGCGCCCGGGATCAGGCGGTGTAGGTGAAGCCGTTGGTCTTGGTGACGTTGCCGGCGTCGTCGACGAGGACGACGTTCGCCGCCCCGGACGCGCCTGCGGGCGTCTTGACGCGCAGCTCGGTCGCGGAGACGACCTTGAGTTCGGTCCCGGCGGTCGCGCCGAAGTTCACCGCGGAGACGCCGTCGAGGGCGCTGCCGGTAATGGTGACGGTGGTGCCGCCCGCGGCCGGGCCGGTGGCCGGCGTGACGGTGTCGATCGTCGCCGTGGTGAACAGCCGGTCGATCACCGACTGAGGGACGATGTCCCCGGCCTCGTAGAGCAGGTGACGGCGGGAGCCTTCGGGGCGGCCGTCGCCGCGGCCGTACGGCTCGGTCTGGTAGACGTTCTCGGTGATGCGCTTGGGCGGGTCGGTGAGCGCGGCGGCCGGGAACGCCGCCTTCGTGATCCGCTGCCCGTTCTCTCGGTAGAGCCCCATGGGTTTCCTTCCGCTGCTTCCGGTGTGGTGGCCGCGGAAGGATGGGGGACAGAGAAAGCTACGGTCGCGCCCTGGGTGGGCTTGCACAATTACGCAAGAACGATCTTGGTGCCCCTCACAGGAGCCGAAGGTCGTCCCAGCCGTCGGGACCGATGCTGAACACGAGGAGGCCGGACGCGGACACCTCTCCACTGCGCGCGGTGTACCAATCGGACCCGTTGTCGAGGGTGGGGGCTTGAATCCACAGTCGGCCGTTGCCGACCTGCTGGGCGCGGAAGTGGTGGAAGTGGCCGGTGATCAACACGTCCGCGTCGGCGATCGGCTGCCGCCCGAAGGTCTGTCCGCGCCACCAGTCCACGGCCTTATCCGGCCGCGGGTATTGGTGCCCGTGCGACAGGCCCACGATGGTGCCGGCAACGTCCAGCGACACCGACTCCCGCCACCGTTCCGGCATGACGAAGCTGACGTGCCCGTAGGCGTCCTGGTTGCGGGCGTACGCGTCGGCGATCTGCGACAGGACTTCAAGGCCCCAATCGTCGCTGGGCGGTCCGACAGCCTCACGGCCGCGTCGCACTCGGCCGTGATTCGAGCCGCACGTCGCGGCGACGACGCGGCCGAAGCGTCCGGCTAGGCGGTCCAGGCCCTCGAAGGTGATCCGACGGTGGACGCGGATCATCTCCGTCATGGTCAGGTCGTTGGTGTACGCCTGCTGGGCGGTGTTCTCGTAGTTCTCGACGCAGTCTCCGGCGTCCATCCAGTACGCCGCGGTGGGGCCGCGACCAATGGCCTTGAGGTCGCGTACGTGGTCGTCGAGCTTGTCGAAGCGGTCGGCGACGCGCGCGATCAACTCGGGGGTTCCGCCGTCCCTCCCGACCTTTCCGGCCTGGGCGTCGGCGTAGACCACGACCAGGGCGCGCTCCGCGGTGTCGACCGTTGGTCGGGCCTTGCGGCGGCGGCGCATCGCATCGCGCACGAGGGCGTCGACGTCACCGGTGGACTGCCAGGCGAGAGCGGCCGGTTCGATGACGTACCGGCAGCGCCACACGGCCCGGGTGACGGCGTCGTCGCCCTGGTTGTCGCGGTGCCAGGCGGCTGGGTCGTGCTTGGCCTCCACGAGGCGGACGCGGAACCCGTCGGGGACGGCAAGTCCCATCTCCTCGACGCGCTCGCGCCAGTCAGCTTCGCCGCCGGGCTTCGCCTCAGTGGGCGGGGCCGTGACGACCATCGTGCCGCCGGGCTCGAACCGGACTCCTGCCTCCCAGCCGCGGGGGGCGGCCGGCAGCGTGCGCTGTGCCTGCGCGGGGTGGCTCTGCTCGGGGGAGGCCGGTTCGAGGAGCGCCTGCAGGTCGCTGTCCAGGCTCATCGCTCGCACCGGCATCCGTTGGACTGCCCGCGGCGCCGGTGCCGGGCGACGGTGTACGCGGTGACCGCGTCGCCGTACCGGCTGAGGGTGTCGGCGATGGACTTCGCCGTGACACGGTCAGAGTCCAGGGCCGCGCGCAGGGATGCCGTTGCCTTCTCATCTGCGGCGGCCAGGAACGCCCCGATGCTGCACTGAGGGCCCCGGTGGGTGGCGGGGGCGTTGGCAAGCGCGTCCAACTCTGCCGCGAGGCCAAGGGGTTGTATCTCGATCACCGGCGTCCTCCGTGGTCGTGGTGGTGGTACGTGGAGGGGGCGCGCCCGCCTACGGCGGGACACACCCCTCACCCGCGTCCGGGTCAGCCGGTGGGCTGCGTCCAGGTGCCGATGACGAACGACTCGGGACGCGGAACCTCAAGGGCCACGCGCTCGTCCGCACGGAAGGTGATCAGCCCCTTCTCGAAGTTCTCCGCGTTCTCCGAGGAGACGGTGACGCTGACGTTCTCCCTGTCGTGCAACTGGGCGCCCAACCCGAAGGCGCCGATCAGGAAGTCCGTGTCTGCCATGGCCGTGGTCTCGACGACGTTCAGCCTCCACACTTTCTTCTCCGCGCCGATGGCGACGGCGACGGCGACGCGGAACGCGCCGTTGTCGTCCTCTTCGACCTCGACGTGCTCCCACATCGTGGGCGACAGGACGATGCCGGTCGGCTCGTACTCAGCCAGGAGCGCCTTGGTGATGGCGCGCCGGATCTGGACGCTGTACTTGTCGGCCGCAAGGCCGGTGTACTGCTGGACGCCCGGCGTGTTGTAGATGCCGGTGAGGGACTGGCCGTCGCCGACGGAGTGGAGCAGGTCCCAGTCCTCCTGGTACTTGACCCCCTCGACCATGCGCCCATTGATGAACGTCTTCAGACGCGGTTCGTCCGTGAGGATGTTCTTGTGGGAATCGATCAAATGCGCGATCTCGGCAACCGGGTACATCACCGGCGTAAGGGCCAGCTTGGACCGCGGTGCGCGGCCCCAGGTGTCGGTGTCCGCGCCGGTCGCCGGACTGGTCCCGTCGGCGGCGTAGCGCTCCTTCACCTGGCGGGCGTTGTTGGTCCAGCCGGTCTCTCGGGCGCCGTAGAGGACGGCCTGCTTGGTCGAGGACTTCGGGAACAGATCCCGGATGTGGAACTTGCGGAACTGCCGTTCGGCGATGCCCAGGTTCTGGACGCTGCCGAGGGTCTGGTGCGTGACGGTGCCCGCGGACAGGGAGAAGATCGACTTCCCCTCCATCGCGGAGCGGATGTACGGGCGGTCGTCGAACCCAGAGGCGCTGGCGCGCTTGAAGGAGTCGGACTCGATGAACAGGTCACCGAGGGACTTCTCCTCCAGGGTCGGCGTCTTGCCGTAGTGCGCGGCCGCGGCCGGCGTGGTCTCCGGGGTGTCGAGGTACTGCTTGACCTCGATCAGGCCCTGCTCGGCGTCGATGAGGGACTTGATCTCCTGCGCCTCGCTGGAGATCCTACGGAACTTCGTGGCCTGCTCGGTGGAGACGACGAACCCGCCGTCCTCGACCTTGAAGGACTTGCTGATCTCCTCGGCCTCGGCGCTCTTGGCCTGGAGCTGCTTCTGCAGTTCCTTGATGCGAGCGTTGTCGGGCATTGCTGCTCTCTCCCTGGTGCTGGGGTGCGGTTGACGTGCGTCGCTCCGCCCGGCCAGCACCGGGACAGCCTCAACGCGAGGCGGGAGTGAAGAGGGAGAGAGGGGTTAACGTCGCGCGCTGCCCGCTCAGGGAGTCAAGAGCGGGCAGCGCATAGGTTTGACCTGCGGTTTTTCGTCATGCCGTTGGAAAGGCACCGAGAGCGGGGGAAGCTGGGTCGCGCGACTCAGCTCCGCATCATGGCGAGCACGGACTTCACTTCGTCCTCGTCCAGCCGGACCGTGTCCGGGTCGTCCTCCGCGTCGACGTCCTCCTCGGCGGGCGGCGGAGCCGCCTCCGTGGGTACCTCGTCGTTCTCGTCGTCGGCGAACGTGTAGTCGTCCCACAGGTCCATGCCGGTGGGGCCGGCCAGGCGGTCCCGGGCGGGGGCGGACGTCGGCTCGCTGGCGTCGCCGGCGACGTCGAGGCCCTTCGCGGACAGGGCGGCGATCAGCGTGCGCACCTTGTCCCGTACGCCCGTGAGTTGGTCCGGGTCAGCCTCGGTGGTGTTGATGCGGGCGGTGGCGTCGGCGAGGGCTTCCACTGTGGGCTGCACGACGCGGGCGTCGACGTCTTCCGCGTCGGTGGCCGTGCGTTGTGCGCTGGCGCCCTCCGGGAGTACGACCGTGGCGAGTTCGACGGGCTGAGGGGTGCCGAGGCTGATCTCGCCATTCGTGGCGGCCGTGTAAGGGATGGCGTAGTAACTGCTGCGCCGCTCGTCCTCGCTGTGTACGGACACGATGACGCGGTCCGGGTAGGTGCCTTCGACGCACGTCCAGGTCTGGCCGTCCTGGTCGAGGAGTTCGCGGACGCTGTCGGAGAGGCGGGCACGGAACTGCTCTTGGGACTCGGGCAGGGGGGTGCGGGACATCACAGAAGCCTCCGAGAGGGGCGTGGGATGGCTCTTGGCCTCGGCGACCGTGGAGCGGGCGGACTTGTGCTCGATGCGCGGCTGGACGGAGCGGGCGGCGGCTACTGCGACGTGCGCGGACTTCGCTTCCGTGGTGCCGAGAGCGGCGTAGGTGTTCATGACGCCGGCGGCGAACTGCTCGGCCTCGGCGCTGGGCTTCTTGGCCGCCGGGCCCTGCGGCAGGGTGGCGCCTGCCAGGAGGGACCAGGGGGTCTCACGGCAGGCGGGGCGGAGCAGGGACATGTCGGGGAGGGCGGTGATCGGCCACCAGGCGGTGACCTCTGGCGTTTCGCCCTGGGGGTCGTCAGGGTTGGTCACCCGTCGTTCGCTGGGGGGCTGGTTCAGGGGTACGTGGGACTCGCCGGGGACTATGGCTACGAACCCGCGATAGATGCCGTTCGGGGCGGTCCAGGAGCCGACTACGCTTGCCGATCCGGGGAGTTCGGCGCCGGTCTCTTCCTGCCACTCGCGCAGCGCCGCGGCGAGCGCGTCCTCGTCCTTCTCCAGGTGGCCGCCGGGGAACTCCCAGGTTCCAGCGGCCGGGTCCTCGTCGTCGAGTGCGCGCTGGATGAGCAGGACGCGGCCGGTGTCCTCGGCCTTGAGGACGAGTCCGGCGACCTTGATGCGGTCCTCGTCTTTCCCTGTGTCGAGTTCGACGACGTTTGGCGTCGCCTTGTACTCCATGCCGGGGTTGGCCGCGGCCTTGACCTCGAGCGCCCGGGTCATCGGGTGCGCGCCGTGCAGGACGGGGCTCACTTCGAACAGGTCGAGGCGGTGGATGACGCGGACGCCGTCACCGCGGCGGGTGGCTCCGTCTGCGGGCACGCGGTAGCCGATGGAGAACGCGGCCTCGCCGTGCTCGTACCACTGCTTGACCTGCTCGTAGGTGTCGCGGCCCTTGCTGGTGCGCCGGTTGTACTCGACGGTTGCGACCAGCGCGCCGGCCTCGGCGGGCCAGTCGGGGACGTCGGCGAACCTGGGGTCGCCGGGTAGCCACTCCTCCACGTGCAGGACGACGCCGACGGCGTCCTTCCATTCGTGGTGCCATACAGCCTTGACGCGACGGGTGGCCAGGGTGTGGGCGAAGGCGCCGGGGACGATGAGGTCGTTGACCTCGTCGACCACGCCAGTGACGGCGTAGATTGCCCGGCTGGTGCCTCGCAGGGTGTTCGGGTGTGACGATCTGGTGGGTGGAGCGCTCGGCACGGCGGGGAACCTCCGGCGGTGGACAGTGGGCCGCCGGGCACCGTGTCGTTCGCGTCTGGCTAACGTCCTGCGCTGGCTCCTGCAGGTTCCTGGGCGCCCTCGGCCGTCGAACGCGCCGTGATGTAGCCGCGGGTCCAGAACTGATAGCCGAACTGCTGCTCCGCGTTGCCGAACCTGTTGTACGGGCTGGAGTCAGCGGGGTCGCCCGCCTCGAAGGCGGCCTTGCCCTCCTGCTGGAGCGCGAGGGCGGTGCTGCGGTTCAACTGCACGTCAGCTCCCTTGCTGGAACATCGAGTCCTGTACGCCGCGGTTGCCGGGTGGGGCGTCCGCGGGCGGGGCGGAGGGGTCGTCGGCCTGGCTGTGCGTGCGGGTCATGTGCGCGCCGTCCACGTCGATCGCCCACGCGTCCGGATCGGTGTAGCGCCACACCTGGCCCGTACCGTCCCTGACCCACCCGGTCAGTGTGCCGTCTGGGGCCCGGTCCAACCAAGCCTGTTCACCGTTGCTGCCGGTGTACGCGGAAAAGGAGTCGGCCGGGTCGGTCTCGTCTCCCTCGTCGTACATGTCGCCGGCCCACGGCCGGGCGTCGTCGGCTGGCGGCTCCGGTGCGTCGACCGGCTCCTCGCCCTCGGCCGGGGGCTCGGCTCTCTCTGCGGGTGGTTCGGCGGCTGGTTCCTCTGGCGGCGCGGCCGGGTCCTCGGGCGGCGCCAGGGGGTCCTGGCCCATGTCGGCGGAAGGGTCTTCGAAGGCCGCTGAGGGGTCGTCACCTTCGAGCGTCTCCTCCTCTGTGCCCTCGGGCTGCTCGTCGTCTTCTTCGTCCCCGAACGGCTTACCGCCCTTGGGGAGAGCCTTGATGGCGAATCCGTATCTGGTCACGGGCGGAGGATGACGGGCGGGGCCGCTTGTGTCCCGGCCACAACTGCCCCACCCCGGCCCAAGATCGTTCTTGCGCAATTACACAAGCGCCTGAATCACCCGGGAACACTGGCCTGCCGGGGAGCGCCAGGCCCCTCCTCGACGACCCTGGTGTACTCCCGAAGCACTGCGAGCACGGTCGCTTCATCGTCCCCGGCCACCGTACGGACGGGGCCGGTCGGGGACAGGGAGATCGGGCTCCCCTGGTGGAGCTCCACCAGGGCGCTGGCCCGGTACGACCCGATCACCGGGCGGTCGGCCCGCCCGGTGACCTGCACGCTGTAGGTCGCCCCGTCGTCGAACGCGCCGGTGACAGTGAACGGCACGGCTACCTCCTCATCGGGTGGCGAGCAGGCCCAGGAGGAACGCCCGCAGGTCGTCATCCAGGTACCAGTCGCCATTGAACATCGACTGAACGGACCGGGCGAGGGTGTCACCGGTGTCCGGTTGCGTCTGCTGGCGACGCAGGATGCGGCTGAGGGTGCTGCGCCGCATGCGGCGGGCGCCCGGTCGGCCGGTGTGGGTCTGGTTGAACCAGAACGCGCGCTGGGCGGCGTCCAGGTCTCCCAGGTGTTGGGCAAGGTGCTGCGCTAGGGCGTGCCCGGCGGTGCCCAGCCCGTCGTCGGCGAGGTCGGCGACGGTGATTCGCTGTCCGTCGGGCTCGTAGCGGCCCTCGTCGCCGTCAACGGCCGTCAGTCGGCGCGTGGCCGGGGTGTTGAGCCACGCCTGAGGCACGATGCGCTGCACGCCCCGTACGGCCCGCTCGGCGTCCGGCGTGGAGTCCGGGCCGAACACGATGCCGGCGTTCCCCGCAGGTCCCATGTCGCGGATCTCGGCGAGGGTCGCCGCGACCGCGTCCGGGACCGCCGCGGCGTACTGAGCCCGCAGGTCCGCCCACTCTCGGCGCGCGGCCGCGGCTTCGGCCCGAGCCGCAGTGATCTCGACCTCGAGGTCGGGGTCATCCGGCAGGGTGCCGCCCGTCCGCGCGGCCTGGAGGTTGACCAGGCGGCGTTCGGTGAGCGCCACGTAGTCGTCCGCGCGCTGCAGCGTGCCGTGAGGGTCGCCGCCGAAGTCGTCGCCGAGAGTGTCGGCCAGACGGCGGGTCACGTCTTGGTCGACGTCGCCGCCGGCCGCCCTCAGCGCTGCCAGGTGGCGGAGCGCGGTCAGGCCGGGGCCAGCGTCCGCGGCCTGGTCCGGGGCCCACTGGGTGCGGTCGCTTCGGCCAGGGAGTCGTCCGGCGGCAAGCTGCGCCCACGTCGTGGGCCTCCACCACGTGACACGGCGCTGAGCCTGACCGAAGCGTCCGGCCTCCGGCATCAGGCCGGCCCAGTGGGAGATCCGGGCGGCCAGGGACTCGCCGTCGGCTCCGGGCAGGTCGAGGGCGCGGTGCAGGCGAGCCAGGCGCCGGGACTCCGGCCACTCCCGCACGCGACGGGCGAGGCGGCCGAGGAAGGCGCGCAGACGACGCAGCCGCTCGCGGGCACTGCGGTACTTCCCTGCGATCTTCCGGGCTCCGGCCCGCACAAGTTCCGCGAAGCGCTTGGCGAGACGGACGAGCGCGGCCACGATCCGGGCGAGCAGACCCGGCTGGCGGCCAGCCTGCGGGGACACGGCCGTAACTCGACGGGCGATCTGCCGGGCGGTGGCCTGTCGGGAGCCGTTCATCTGCTGAGTGAGGAGGCGGGCGATGCGGTCGGCGTCGCCCGGGTCCATGCCCGCGGCCTGGAGCTGCTGCATGATCGCGTTCACGGCGTCGTCGACGTGCCCAGCGACGGTGCGGGCGACGTCTGCATCGCCGTCGTCGTCGAGCCCGTTGGGGGTGCCTCCCATCTGGTCGGGAATGAGGCTGAGGAGGTCGCGGGCTCGCGCGGCGAGGTCCTCGTCGCTCTCGTCGGGCAGCGGCTCCAGGTCGTTGATGGTGCGCAGGGCGGCGCGCACCGTCGCGGTGTGCGCCTTCTGCCGCGCCCTCTTGAGGGCTTGCAGCGCTGCGGACCGGTCGCGGCCGGTGATGCCCGCGGCATCCAACGCGGCCACGGCGTCCTGGCGAGCGGCCTGACGTGCATCGCGCAGGGCCTCGGCGGTGAGGCGCTGGGCGATCTGCTCACGAAGCGCGTGGATGTCACCGGGCGGTTCGGTGCCCGCAATCGCCGCGTCGATGATCCGCGCAGCTACGGCGCGGGGGTGGTCGGCGACGATGCGGTCGGCGTCGGACTGCGGAGACGGGTTGGGGTCCCGCGGAGCACCGGCCGGCGGCAGGCTCGGGGTCGGCGCAGCCGGGGCGCCCGGCACGAGGGCGGTGTCGTCCGGTCCGCTCTCGCCGTCCGACTGGGGCTCACCGAGCTGCCACAGCGGCATCGCTCCGTGGACGACGCGGCGGCGTGTACGGCCGTCCTCGCCTTCCAGGAAGAGGCTGCGCGTACCGCCGGGGCCGTCTTCGACACCCCGGACGCGGTAGACGCGTACGCCGTTGCCCTGGTTGTCGGGGATGGCGATCGTGTCGTCTTCCGCGACCTGTGCGGCGTTCGACGGCCGCGGCCGGTTGAGCTCGGGCGGAGGGGTCCGGCCGATGGCCCGGTCAAGGTGGTTGGCGGCACGCAGGGCGGCGCGGCCCTCCGGGGTCGAGGGGTCGGCGGAATCGCGGAGTTGCGCGGCGAGTGCGGCGGCCTGCTCCGGGGTGACGGGCAGGTCGGCCGTGATGCGTACGGCGGCCTGCTGGGCGTCGGGGTCGTCGTCCGGGCCGTCGGCGAGGTCACCGATGACGTCTCGGTCGCCCGTCGTGAGGTCGGGGTCGACGGTCGGGCCGGTGACGGGTTCGACGCGGTGCGGCGGCTCGTGCACGGTTAGGTCGTCCGGGGTGTCTGGGGCGTCGTCCGGCCCGAGGTCGGGCGGGGTGCCGTCGGCGCCCTGGGCCCGGGGGATGACCTGGGAGGCGTCCACGTCGATCTGGCCGATCTCGCCCGTGGTGGTGTCGGCGAAGTCGATGGTGACGCGGTCGCCTTCGCGGTTGATACCGGTGACCGCCACGGTGGTCGGCGTGCCGTCGAGGTCCAGGACCACGACGTCGTCCTCCTTGAGGTCCGCGGCCGCCGGGTCGTCGATGCCGGTGACGGGGTCGGTGCCCGGGGCGTCGTCGCGCACTTCGCCGGCGACGCGGAGGTCTCCGGCGCTCCGCGTGATGGTGCCTTCGGCGGTGGTGATGGTGACGCGGTCGCCGTTGACCTCGTCGACTGGCCCGAGGAGAGCGCCCTCGGTGTCGGTTACGATGTGCCGCGGGGTCACGCGCTGCCCGGACGAGGTCCAGCCGTCGGGGCGGTCGCCACCGGTTACGGTGAGGGTGTTCGGCGAGAGGCCGTCGGCGGTGTCGTCGTTGTCCCAGCGCACCGACACCGTGGTGTTGGTGGCGCCCGTGACGGTGCCCTCACGGGTACGCAGCCCGTCAACACCGGTGACGGTGCTACCCGGGAACAAGCCCCGGCCGTTCCGGTCCGTGGGGACCACGTCGGGGAGGCTGCCCGCCTGAACGGTGCTCTGAGCGCCGCTGGCCGGAGACCCGGGCACCACGTCGTCGGGCGCCTCGGCCCGCGCCGCGGTGGCGTTCAGCGGCGTGAAGACGTTGCCGCTCTTACCGGTGCCGTCCGGGTTCTCCGTGACGTACGTGCGCAGCATCCGCTCCGTGCGGCCGTTGCGAGTGACCTCCACGTCGACGGGCCCGGTGAAGACGTAACCAGACCGCGTGATGGCGCGGCCGTTCCTCGTGCGGCCCTCCATACGGACCATGTCGCCCGGCACCAGGTCGCGGACACGCGCCCAGTGTGCGGGCTGACCGCCCACGGGCTCGGGTTCACCCTGCGGCTCGTCGGCCGGCGCCGAGGGCACGGCGGGCTCCGGCTCCGCAGGAGCGCGGTCCGGGGCGGGCTGCCGGCGCGAGGGGGGCGTCGCGGTGCCCGGCGTCTCCGCCTGCGGGGTGTCCGCGCGGGACGAACGGTCGTCGCGGCCGTCGCCCGTGCTGGACACCTCGTCGGGCCGCGGGCGGCGACGGACGACTCCCAGGTTCGGGAACGCCTCATCGATCTCGCTGTGCTCTCCGTACTGGTTGGTCCAAGAGCCTTCGGCCGGGAACCGGTAGAGCTGCTGGTTCCCGAAGGCGGAGAACTGCGAGCGGTACTGGAAGGGCTCTCCCTCGCCGGTCACCGTGGCGTGCACGGTTCCCACGTACTCGTCCTGCGGCCGCGTGTTCTGCCCGCGGCTCGTGGCCAGGGGGAAGCTGATCTCGTCGCCGGGGCGGATGTCCGTCAGGTCGACGGGGATCGAGTAGCCGGCCTCCTCCTCGCGGGTGTTCCAGTCGGCTTCCTGCTGGCTCCACGTCCGGTGGTGCAATGCCTGGCCGCGGTCGCTGTTCCACTGCTCGTAGAGCTCGTTGAAGCCGTACAGGCGTTCCGTGATCTCGTCGAACAGGCGGTTGCCGTCGGCGGTGCGGAACGCGCGGGCGCGCTCGGCGACGTTGGGGGCGTCCCACGGGAACGCGTTGCCGTCCGTGTCCTTGATGCCGTCGAGGACGCTGGCGTACTTGCGGGCCTCCTCGGCGCTGTGGAAGCCGTTGCGGAACAGGGGCTGCATGCTGCCTGGAAGGGCCACGTCGAACCGCTGTCCGCGGCGGCTGCCAGCGCGACCGGCCTCGTTGCCGTAGATGAGCAGTCGGCCGCCGTCGGAGAGCTGGGTGCTCTCGGCATCGGCGATCTCCGCGCGTTCCTCGGCTGAGGGAATGTCCCCACGCTGGTCCTCGGGCACCTCGTCGAGCTGCCCGCTGCGGATGTGATCCCGAAGGGCCGCCTCGTCCGCGAAGCGCGGCGTGGCCGGGTCGTACGGCTCGGTCTCCGGGGTCGTGGGCTCCTCGGTCTGCCCGACTTCCGCCTGGCGGCGCTGCTCCTCCTCGAACTGCTGCCGGTCCCGGCGATCGTTGTCCCGGTAGGTCTGCCGGAACTGGTTGTACGTGATGCGGCCGCCGTTGGCCTTGTACCAGTCCTTCAGTTCCTCGCTGGCGTACTCCTCCCAGCGGCCGAACTTGGCGAGTTCACCGCCGGAGAACAGCTCTCGTTCGTTGATGCCGCTGCCGTACTTGTACTTCCGGGCGTAGAAGTAGCCGTTCGTGGCGTCGATGGCGGCCTGGTAGCGGGCCTCGTCGAAGTCGGCGAACTCCGCACGGATGATGTCCTCACGGGTGCGGCGCACGCGCGGGACGTCGACGCCCCCGAAGCCGAGGGCCTCGTCGACGGCCTTCGCACGGCGCTCGGCCTCTTCGGCGTCGGCCGGCGGGGTGTCCGGCAGCACGTCACGAACGCGCTGGTCGGTGTAGCCGTCGCGGCGGTCCATCTCCGCCATAAGGCGCTGCTGGTCCTCGTCGCTGAGGTCGTTGCTCCACGCGTCGACCAGCTCGTCGTCGTCCAGGCCGGTGAGGTCGTCCGGCAGTGCCCTCCGTTCCGGCTCCGTCGTGGGCTCCGGCTGGGCGGAGGCGGCACGCTGCTGCTCGAAGTCGTCGCGGACGGCGTGGAGGGCGCGCTGCAGGTTGCGGCCTTCTCCGTCGCGCCACTGGGTGACGGTGCTCGGGCCCCACGGCCGGTGCCAGTCGAAGGGCTGACCGTCGCTGCCGGTGATCTGCTCGAAGCGGCCAGCCAGGGCGCGGGCCTCCTCGGGGTTGTCCGTGGCCAGGGACAAGCCGGGCAGGTTGTTGCCGTTCCGGGCCTGCGCGAAGTGCCACAGGGTGGTGCCGTCTTCCTGCGGTTCGGGCCATGTGACCAGGCCGCTGCCCGGGGACAGCGTCAGGCCGTCCCGGTCGGCTGCCTGGGCCAGGGCTGCGCGACGCTCCGGGGTGTCCTCGGCGGCGGTGAGCCCGTCGCCGTTCTTCCAAGCGCGCCGCAGGGACGCCACGTCGCGGTGCCGTGCGGCCGGGCGGCGGCCGCGGGCGGCAGCGCCGTCCTCGCTGTCTCCTTCACCGCCGTCGCCGCTGGCGTTCGGGGTCTTGAGGTCGGGGAGGTTCAGGCGCGGCAGTCCGGGGCCGCCAGGCCCGCCGGGGCCACCGTTACCGCCTCCGCCGTTGCGGCGGCGCCGACGCCGGCGACGGCGCTCCTGGTCGTCGTCCTGCTCGTCTTCGTCCTCCGCGTCCGGCTCGTTCTGCTCGTCGTCAGCGTTGTCCGGGGCATCGTCGGGGCTGTCGCTGTCGCCTTCGTCGTCGGCGGGTGCGTCGGGCGCACCGGCGCCGCCTCCGTCGGGGGTGCCGTTCGGGTCGGCGGCGTTGCCGTCTCCGTCCCGCTGCAAGCGTCCCGCGTCGTCGTCCTGGTCCTCCTCGGAGTCCTGGTTCGTCGCGGCGGGGGCGTCGTTGTCGTCCTCGCTGCGGTCGTTGTCGTCGCCGCGGCGGTCGTCATCGTCCTCGCCCCTCGCGATACGGGCGGCCTGCCGGAACAGGTCTGCGGCGTGCTCTCCGTCCGGGCCTCCCAGCTCGTACATCTCCGCAAGGTCGTCGAGCCGGTCGGCGGCGGAACGCAGCTCGGCGTCCGGGTCGGCGGAGTCCTCGGCCCGGCCCAAGGCGTCCCGGATCTCGCTGACCTCGGGCAGCTCGTCACCGCCCGCCCCGTCGGTGGCCTGGTCGATGAGGCCTGACATGCGGTCGACGCGGTCCTTGGTGCTGCTGCGGTCGCTGTCCGCGGTAGTTTCCGGCTCGTCGGCGGCGGGCTCGTCGACGTCCGGCTCGGAGGTCTCCGGTTCGTCGACGGCCGGGGCGTTGTCGGCATCGTCGTCGGCGGACCGCTCGTCGGTCTCGTTGTCGGGGATCTCCTCGTCCGGGTAGCGCAGGCGCACCTGGGCATCGGCGTTGTAGAAGCGCTCCTCGCCGTCGTCGGTGACGAGTCGGGTCCGGCCGCGAGGCGTCTTGACCGGCGGCTCGGACACGGTGTGCGTGCGGCCGTCTGCGTCGGTGTACCGGTCGCCCTGGGTCAGGTCGGCGGCGTTGCGCATGCGCGCCGGGCGCAGGCCCTCGGTGCTGCGGCCCTCGGCGTCGGCGATCATGTCCGGCGTGCCGAAGAGGTCGTCGGGCTGGTCCTCGGGGTTGTCGACGTCGGCGGCGCTGCTCGGCTGCTGGGTGGTGGGCTGGTCGACGTCGAAGAGTCCTCCGGGCTCCTCGGTCGTCCGCTTCGGCTTGGGCTCCTGCTTCGGGGCCCGGCCGGCACGGCGGGCCTCCTCCGCTTCCAGGACCTGCAGGCGGGTACGGTCCGCGCCGGACAGCTCATCAGCCATCTCCCGGCCCATCAGGTCGACGATCTCGTCGCGGATCTCGCCATCGTCCATCGAGGACGGGGCCTTGGACCCCTCGGGGCGTACAGAGTCGAGCTGGTCGGACACCTCGTCCGGGGTCAGGGTGACGGTGTCGCTGTCCTCCGCTGTGCGCTGGTCCTGGTCGTCGTTCTCGTCGCCCGGCTCAGCCGTGCTCGGCGCGTCGGCCGGCGGCTCGTCGCTGCCGCCGTCGTTCGTTCCGTCGGTCTCCGGGGCGTCGTCGTTCTCGTCGGAGTCAGCGGCGGCCGCGGTCTCCCGCTCGGCGCGACGGCGCTGCAGGTCGGCGTCGGCCTCCTCGATGCGCTTGGCGTACGCCTTGTAGGCCCGGACATCGCTGGGGTCGGACTCCAGCCCCTCTCCACCCTCGAGCGTCCATGCCCACTGGAGGAGGGCGCGGTGTACGTCGATCGGGCCGGTCACCTGGAGCGTGCCACGGCGCCCCGGCTTGGCTTCCTTGAGAGCCTTCCGGGTGTCGGGGTCCTCCATGGCGGCGGTCTCGTCGACGTTCAGGAAGTTGACGAGTGCGGCCGGCATGGTCAGGGTGACGAAGTCCTCGGGCTTGTCCCACGCGTACCGAAGGGGCTCGTCCGGCTCGTCGGTGGCGGTCGTGTCGGCGTCCGGCTGGATGCTGGCGAGGGTGTTGTTCACCTCGTCCTCGGAGAGGCGAACGACGTCGTCCTGGTCTTGGCCGTTGTTCTGGGCCCCGGTGTCGCCCGCGGCTGGCGTGTCGGTCAGCGGCTCGTCGCTGCTGCCTGCGCCGGTGGTGTCAGGCGTCGCCGTCTCGTCGGTGTTCGGCTCGTCGACGTCGGTGTCGGCGTCCGCGGAACTGCGGTCGCTGGTCTCCGGGGCGTCCGGCTGCGGGGTAGTGCTGGGCTCCGGGCGGAGACGGGCAAGAGCTTCGCGCACCTCGTCCTCAGAGAGGCGAACCGTGTCGTCCTGCTCCGGTGCCGGGTTCTCCTCGTCCCAGCGGTGCAGGTTCGCGACGGCCTCGTCGACGGCGGCCTGCAGCGGCTCGCGTTCCTCGCGCCGCCCCTTGGCGATCTTCTCGCGGTCGTCCTTGTTCTTGTACCGCTCCTTGTCGAGTTCGTCGGGGTCGATCTCCGGCTTCGCGTCCAGGTTGGTGACGCGGGCGACGATCTCCTCGAGCAGGTTCGACCGCTTGCGGGCGTGGTCGATCTGCGGAGTGAGGTCAGCGGCCGCGTGCGCGGACTGGAGCAGGGCTATCTGCTCGTCCAGCTCCGGCACCTTGGCCCGGTCCGACTCCTGCAACGCGGGCGCCTTGTCGAGGGCATTGCCGAGGCGGGTGATCATGCCCGACCCGGCGCCCTTCTTCTGCAGGTCCTCCACGGTCCGCTCGAAGTCGGAGTGCCGCAGGTCGGGGAAGCCGACGTGCGCGACGAGCTTGCCGTCCGCTGTCTTCTCGGTGCGGACACCGAAGTCCAGGCCGCGGAACTGGCCAAGGATGTGCCAGTCGCTCAGGCCCTCACGGTTGTGCTCCAAGAGGCGGGAGGTGATCTGCCGGTGCAGGGCCTTGCCGGCGTCGGAGCGCTCGCCGTACGGGGAGCCGTCGATGGTCATGCGGAACCGGTCGTCGGCCTCCTGGATGCTGGGCAGGGCCTGCTCGCGGCGCTGGATACCGTCGCGGGTGGCCTGGGCTTCCTGGCGCAGCGCATCGAGGGCTTCGGCGCGACGGATACGCTCGGCGGCCTCGTTGTGCTGGTCGATCTCCAGGTCCTTGAGACGGCGCTTCGCCTTCATGAGCTGGCTCATGTAGGGGTTGCCGCCGATCTCGGCTTCCATCGTCTCGTAGTCGAACTCGGCGCCGTCGATCTCCTGGACGACGTCGCTGGAGTCGCCGTCTTCCGGCTCCGGCCGCTGGATGTCGACCAGGCCCTCGGCCTTGGCTGCGACGAATCCGGCCTTCCAGCCGTCCATGGAGCCCTTGGTCGCGTAGATGTCGATCTCGACCTCGGGGTTCAGATTGCCGTAGCGCAGGATGCGGCCGTTGCGCTGCTCCATCTGCGCGGCGCCCCAGTCGAGGTCGACGTGCGAGAGGGAGATCATGCGGTCCTGGGCGTTCATGCCCGTACCCGCGACGGCACTGGAGCCGATGAGGACCGCGATTTCACCTTCGCGGGCCTTCCGGAACAGCTCCGTCATGTCCTCGGGCTTGCCGGACTTCTTGGCGTCCTGAACGAAGGCGATCTTGTCCGCGGGGATGCCGCCCGCGACCATGAGCCGCTTGAGTTCGGCGTAGGCGTCGAAGTTGCCCTTGTTCTTGCCTCCCGGGACGCCTTCGTTCAGGAAGATCATCTGGAGGGCACCCGGTACCGGGTGGTTGACGAGGCTGTCGAGGGCGACCGGATAGAGCCGGTCCTTGTTCTGGTGGTAGCGCTCGATGTGCCGGTCTGCGACGGCCTTGAGCTTGTTGCCGGCCGGGGCCTTGGCGTCGATGAGCCGCGGGTCGAGGGCCACGCTGGTGCCCTCGTTGGACACCGCGAGCATGTTGTCCTGGTGGCGGTCGACCTCACCGTTGTGGATCGCGCGGCCGCGGGCGACGAGCCCCTTGAGACGCTTCTTCTGGTCGGGCGTCGCGTCGACCATGATCAGGTTCGGCTTGCCGCCCTTGAGCTTCGGACGGGGAATGCCGACGTCGTCACCGCGCTTGGTGTCCGCGACCAGGCCCCACATGGTCTTCATGGCGCGCTTGTTGTGGAACTCGGAGAACCGCTCCACGACGCGCAGGCCGGAGCCGTCGGGGGCGTTCTCGATGCGCAGGGTCTTGCGGCCGAAGGTGTTGGCCCACAGGTCGGGGGCGCCCGCCTTGTAGGCGTCCAGCACCCACGGCGCCGCGAACATCAGCATGGTGAACTGCTCGCTGATGCTGTTCGACAGCGGCGTACCGGTGGCGAGCGTGATCGTGGCTCGGCCCTGGCGGCGGCGGTGCAGGTCGCTCGTCTTCTGGTGCAGGTCGACGCCGCGGATAGACGCCGGGTCGCCGCCACCCTCCTTGGAGCGGAAGCCGACGCCCTTGTACCTGTGGGCCTCGTCGACGACGAAGTAGTCGAACCCGAGGTCGTCCCAGTACGTCTCACCCGGTCGCCGCATCGGGGCGGCGTTCTTGTTGATGTTCTTGCTGACCGTCGCGATGCGCTGCTCGATCTTCGCGACGATGAACGGGTGGTTCGGGTTGTCGGCGTCCTCGTACTGGCGGTCAAGCTGCTCGCGCAGCGCCTCCAGCTCCCGGAACTCGTACTCGTCCTGAGCCTCCGGGCTCATCTTGATCGAGCCGAACGCCTCTTCAGTGAAGATGACCAGGTCCGGCCTGTTGGCGCGCAGCCACTCCAGCGTGCTGCCGCGCCGGTCGCCGGCCAGGTCCGCCGAGGTGATCAGGTGGATGTCGGCGTTCGGGTACAGGAACCGGGCCTCGTTGTACCACTGGCGCGCGAGGTGGTTCGGCACCACGGCCATGGGCTTTTCGATCTGCCCGGACGCCTTGAGGGCCTGGGTACCCATGACGAGCGTGGACGTCTTACCGAGGCCCACCTCATGGGCGAGGATCACGCCCCGCTCGAACTGCATCCGGGCCGCGCCGGAGCGCTGCCAGGCGTGCGGGTTCCGGTCGGGGGTGAAGCCCTCGAGGGTGGGCGACATGCCCTCGTACGAACGGACGATGTGCCCGTTCATGATGCGGTTGTACGAGTCGGTGAGGACGCTCAGCCGCTCGGCGTTCGCCGTGGCGTACTTGGCGAACTCGGCCCGCATCTGATCGGCCTTCTGCCGGATCAGACGTGAGGTCGCCTCGTCGACTTCCTTGCGCTTGTCGTCCTCGTAGACGGTCAGCGAGCCGAAGCCGAGGATCGCGCGGGCGATCTCCACGGCGTTCTTGCCCTTGTTGCCCTTGATGCCCTTTTCCGGGTCGGGCTCGACGGCCGGGACGCCGTACATGACGTTGTTGGCCTCGGGCACGCGGCCGGTGTTGAGAATCCAGCCGTACCGGTCGTCATGAGCGACGCGGAGTGTGCGGTCGCCCAGGTACTCGCGCAGGAAGCCCTGCAGAAGCTCTGGGGGCGTCCAGTGGGCGCCCATCTCAGGCGTGAACTGGCCGATGGTGCGGTCCGGCGGCTGCACGGCCTCCAGCGCGGCGACGTTGACCGCGTACGCCGGGTCGCGCTCGGCGGCCTTGCGGGCGGCGTCGAGCTTGTCGCGGACGGCGCCGGACAGGTAGGCGCTGGCCAGTTCGAGGCGGCCGGTCTCCGGGTCGGTGAAGACCTCGTTGCCGAGGCGCTTCACCGCCTCCTGCGGGGTGACGTCGAGGAGCCGGGCGATCTCGCCGAGGTCCACTTCGCCCTTGGCAGCGACGACCGCGGCCAGGGCCGCCTTCGGGTCGTTGGTCGAGGAGAGCGGCTGTCGGCGGGCCGCGGCGCGCTCAGTGAAGACGCGGGAGAGGACAGGCTCACCCTTGTTGGCGTCCCACCGTTCCAGAGCGAGGACCGCCGCGGCGTCCGGGTCGGCCCGGAAGTACCCCCACGCCGTCGGGCGGCCGCCCTTGGTGCGGTGCTGGCCCGGCTTGGACAGGGGGCCGTACTCGGCGACGTAGGCGGCGTGCAAGTCGCGGAGTTGGGCGCGCAGAGCCTCGGCGCGCTCCTCCTCGTCGTTCTTCCGGTCCAGCTCGCGCAGTTCGGCGGCGACGTCGCGGAGCTGCATGAGGGCGCGAAGCTGGGCGGTGTTGCCGTCGGCGGGCTCCAGCAGGACCGGTTCGGCACCGTTCACGTGCTGGTACAACTGGCCGTCGTCGCCCTCGTAGAGGCGGCCGGTCCAGTCGTTCGCGTGCTTCTCCCGGGCCGCCTGGAGCTGTACCGGAGGCCGGTTGTCGCCGTCGGGGTGCGGCTCGTAGCCGCGGCCGTCGGCCTTCGCCTTGGTGGCGATGTCGTCGAGCGCGGCGCGAAGCTGCTCGGCGGCCTTGGCCGGGTCGCCCTTGACGGTCACCTCGGGCCCGTACGGGCCGGACTGCGTGGTGAGCGTGCCGAGGATGTGCTCGGGGTGCTCGTCGAAGTAGGCGTTGATGTGGTGCGCGGTGCCGTTGATGTCCCGCTCAGGGGCGTCCAGCCATGACGTGTCGGCCGGCTCGGTGCCGTCCTCGCGGCGGCGGAACACGAGGACGTCGGTGGTGACCCCGGTGCCGGCGTCGGTGAAGACGCCGGAGGGCAGGCGGACGGCGCCGACCAGGTCGCCGTACTTGGCCATCTGGCGGCGGGCCTTGTCGCCCTTGGAGTCGAGGGTCTGGCGGGAGGTGATGACGGCGGTGATACCGCCGGGCCGGACGAGGGCGATCTCCTTGGTGACGAAGCCGTTGTGAAGGCTCTCTGCCGGGTACCGCTTGTCATCGAACGGGACCCGAGCGAAGGGCACGTTGCCGATGGCGGCGTCAAAGGTGCCCGGCCGGGCGTCGGTCTCCGCGAAAGACTCGTTGAGAACGTTGGCGTGCGGGTAGATCGCCTGAGCGATCCGGGCCGTGGTCGGGTCCAGTTCGACGCCGGTCAGGCGGGCGCCGTCCGGAGCGACGCCGAAGAACGTGCCCGCGCCGGAGCCGGCTTCAAGGACGTCGCCGCGCTCGAAGCCGAATGCCCGAAGGCCTTCCCACATCGCCTCAGCGATGGGCTGCGGCGTGTAGTGCATGGACAGCACGCCGCGGGATGCCTGCCGGAACTCCACAGGCGTGAGCACGCGCTGCAACTCGCTGCGAATGTCGCTGTACTCGGACCACCGCTCGTGGTCCTTGGCGAACTTGCCGTACCGGGTGCCGCCCTGCTGGTAGCGGGGCTCCTTCTCGTTCGGCTCGTTGGCGAAGAGGATCGGAACCGAGCCCCAGCCGGACCAGCGGGCGAGGATGCGGCGCTCCTCGTCGGTGGCCGGCCGGTTCTCGGCCTCAACCTTCTTGAGGACGCGGATGGCCTCGACATTGGCCGTCGCACGCGCGCGGGCGCCCTTGGGCGCGTCGGCCGGGTCCGGCCGGAACCGCGCTACGCGTCGTACATCAGGTCCCTGATCTCCTGCAGGTGCTGCTCCATCGGCGTCTGCTCCGGCGCCGTCTCCGCCCCGGGCTCCGGCTCCGGCAGAAGATCCGCCAGGACCATCGCCGTTGCGTCCGCCCTGATCTGCTTGTGCCGGCCGACCTGCTCCTCGTACTCCGTCGGCTCCGGAACCGTCTGCTCCAGCGCCTCCTCGGCCTTCAGAATCTGAGTCTCGATCTCCCTGGCCTTCGTCTCCACGAACGCCTCCGGATCGGTCATCGCCGCCCACTCCTTGGGCCGGTACGTCCGCCAGTGATCCCGGACCATCGGACTGAACATGTTCGTCATCGTCGCCTCCCAGCGCTGCACGGAGCGCGGCCTGCTGTGCCTCGATCTCCTCGCGGGAGATGACCTTCCGGTCGTCGTCCCCGCCATTCTTGCGGACTGACTCGCGCAGCGCCTCAATGCCGTGCAGAGCCACGTTGATGGACGCGAGCCGGGTCTTGGCCTTCTGCCGGTCGGAACTGTCCGCGTCCCGGTCCGTGGCCCGTACGGACATCTCCCGGGAAAGCTCCTCCGTCACCCGGTTCAGCTCGGCGAGGAGGCCTTCGGGCACCCACAGCTTCCGGCCCTTGATGTGGTGGCCCTTTTTGTTGCTGGGCACCAGGGGGTTCACGCCGTCGTCCCAGCCGTACCGGTCCCGGAACAGGCTGTAGAGGTACTTCCGCTCCTCGCTGGCATCGGCGAGCCGGTCGCGAAGACGCTCGTTCTGGTAGAGCTCGACGAACATCTTCGGCACGAACACGGGGCGCTTACGGCCCCAGGTGCGCTCACCGCGGGTGTCGGGGTCGTTGTCGTACGCCTGGACCATCGCTGCCAGAGCTGCGGCGCGGGAGGGGTAGGCGGTGTCTGCGTGCCCCCAACTGTGCTTGCCCCAGGTCCATCCGATCTCGCGGGTCGTGTGCCCGTGTGTCTGGTCCCGGTAGTCGACGTAGCCGTAATCGCTGCCGCCGCCGATGCTGATCATGCCGTTGTCGTCGGGGTTGTCGACGCGCGCGACGAGCTGCTCGACCTCCGGCGTAGTGCTGCGGCGGTTCTGCTCGGCCTCCAGCACGGCCATGCGTTCCTTGCGGGCCGCCTTGACGTCGTCGGTCCCGGTGTACGAGGAGCGCGTTCGGCGAAGCTCGGTGTACTCCGCCTTCAGGTCCTCATCACTCAGGTTCTCGGGGGCGTCCCGGTCGGTGATAGCCCGCTTCTCCCGGTCGCGGCGCTCCCGCTTGACGTCCTCCATGCGGCCCTCGAGGACCTGCTGCGCCTCCGGCGGGGCCTTCCGGAAGTCGCGCCGGAGCAAGTCGTTGTACTCCTGCGACAGTTCCTCGTCGGTGAGGTCGACGACCGGCGGCCGGTCGGCGATCTGCTGGGCATGGCGGCGCTGCTGCTCGCCGACGACGGCGTCGTGCCGCGCCTGCAGGGCCTGGCGCATGATGCGCTCGGCCTCGGGGTCGTCGCCGGCGGCCTGGTGCATGCGGACCCGTTCGGCGATCGTCTCGCGGGCCTTTACCAGGTCGTCCTCAGCGGCCGTGGTCAGATCGGTGTCATCGTCGACGAGGGCCTGCGAACGGCGGCGGCGCTCGCTGTAGATGGCCCGCTCAACGTCGTTGGCTTCCTGGCCCCTGCGGGAGCCGTACGTGCCGCGTTCTTCCTGCGACTCGCGGATGCGGTTGGCGATGTCGTCGTCGCTGAGCGATGTGGCGTCCCGGGCGGCAGCCTCGTCCCGCTCCTGCCGACGGCGCTTCAACTCCTCGTTGATCATTTCGATCTCGGAGTTGAGTCGCTTGCGCTTGGCCTCGGAGCGGGTGCTGTTGAGCATGCCCCACCGCTCGTGCTTCATCTGCGACAGGCGGGGGTCGTCCGCGTTGGCGATGGCCTCGCGCAGAGCCTCGGTCTCGTCGACGGCGTTGGCCGGAGCGTTGGGGGTGCCCGCGGCGGTCTCGTCGGTGACGTGGATGTTGCGGCCCTGGCGGGCGAGCTTGGACAGGACCTCGGTAATCCGCTCGTCCCGGGTGGCCTCGGTCATGTTCGACTGGGTCGAGTACCCCCGCAGGGACGGGGCCCATTTGATGGCACGCGTGGAGCCGACGGCGCTGTAGTCCCGCTCGTCGCCCTTGATGGTGCCGCGGAAGACCATGACCCGCTTGGCGGGCTTGCCTTCCTTGCCGGGCTTCATCACCCACGCCGCGGTGATCCGGTCGCGCTGGTCGGGGTTCTGGGCGGCGCGGTGCAGCCGGGCCATCACCGCGGCGCCTTGCTTCGGGTACTGCGGCACGGGCACGGTGACGCCGTCGATCTTGGCCTTCGGCGGGTAGCCGCGCTCGCTGGTCGCGGCGACCTGTCCGTCCGGGCCGTACAGCGTGATTGAGCCGCCGTCGTTGACGTAGTGGTACCCCTCGACGCCCTCGACGGGCTCGGCGTTGCCCGGCAGTGCGGGCGTCTGAGGCTCCTCCGGGGTCTCCGGTGCCTGCGGGGCGGCGGGCGTCTCCGGAGCGGCGGCCGGCGCCGGGGTCGCCTCCGGGCCGCCCTCCGCGGCGTCGTCGCGCTGGAACCTCTCGGCGGCCGCGTCGATGACCTCGCTGATCGACCGGTTGTCGTCCGAGCGCCACGTCGCGATGCGGACGTTGGGGTCGGAGAGGTCCAGTGGCTTTCCGTCGTCGCCCATGGGGGCGTTCTCGGTGAAGGACTGGGCGAATGCCTGCGCTTCCTGCTGGGAGGTCCACCGACGGCGGAGCGGCAGGCCGTTGCCAGTGGCGACCAGGTACCACTCGCCGTTCTGGTCCTGGCCGACGACGAACTGGCCGCGGCCGACAAGCTTGATCCGGTCGTTGCCAATCAGGCCTTCCAGGTGTCGCGCGGCGCGCTGCTCTCGGAGGCTGTCCGGGCCGAGTTCGTTGATCTGGTCGAGGCGCTGCTGCCAGTGGGCGCGAACGGCCTGGAGCGTGCTGAAGCGCTGGCCGTTGCCGTCGGTCGGGCTGTCCGTGGTGGCCTTCGGCGCGGCCGCGGGTGCCGGGGTGCCGTCGAACTCCGTGCGGGCCCGCTGGATGGCGCCCTGGATGTTCTCGCCCTTGGTGGAGCGCCAGTCGTGGGCGGCCCGGTCCAGTTGTGGGTCGGAGAAGTCGAACGGCTGCTGGAACTTGGTGAGCTGACCGTTGACGGCGGTCTTGTCGAGGTGTTCGGCGAATCGGGCGGCGTCCTCGGCGGTGGCAAAGGTGCCGGCGGCGTCGACGCGCTGTCCGGAGCCGGTTGCGGTGAGGTTCCAGCGGCCGGCGTGTTCGGGCCGGTCGTCGAGGAGGATGAGGAGTCGGCCGGACGGTGTGGTCCGCAGGTCGTCGTCGTGTGCCACCGAGCGCAGGAAGGTGGCCATGTCCGTGCTCGTGCCGGGCTGGGCGGCTACCTGCATGAAGTGGCGGCGGACGGCGGCGGTATCGGCGTACCGGGCCCCGGCGGCATGCTGCTGGTTCGGCAGGGCATCGACGTTGACCGGGTGGGCGCCGTCCTCGGGCTCGTCCTGGTCGTCATCGTCGTCCGGGCCGTCGCCGTCATCGGCGCCGATCGGGCGGCCCTTGTCGTCCTGGTCGTGAGGCTCGTTCGGGGTGTTGGGGTCGCCGTCGTCGTCGCGGGCAACGCCGTTGCCGCGGCGCGGGTCCTGGGTGCGCCGCTCGTCCTCTTCGGCGACCTTCTCTTCGTCGTCGGTGGGCGCGCTGCCGTCGGGGCGCGCGACCATGCTGACCCACTTGGCACTGGTGGTGTGCCTGCGGCCGCGGAACTCGTCCGGGCCGGTCTGGTCCTGGACGAGGATGCGGTCGTGCGGGAGCGCACGGATGACGCGCGCGAGCTTGCCGCCCCAGGTCCTCACCACGCCGCCGGTCTCGATGAAGCGGCCCTTGCTGTCCCGGGGGTGCAGGGCAGGGTTCCACGGCCGGCGCGTGACCTTGACCTCGAGGTCGCGACTCAGGTCCTGCGACTCAGCCTGTGCAGTGGGGCGATTCAGCATGGCGCGGACCATGCACAGTGCGGGTGGTTAGCGTCGCGCGCTGCGGGACAACCCTCCGCACCCAAGATCGTTCTTGCACAATTGTGCAAGCCGCCCGCGAGCCCGCTCTTACATCGTCTCGGTGAGGATGTGCAGGAGGAACCACGCTGCGCCCCCGCCCAAGATGACCGTGAACGCGGCGCGTCCTGCCTTCGAGCTGCGAATGCGGAACAGCTTGCGCGTGTTCTCGCTCAGCGTGTCGTCGTCCTTCTTGGTAATCAGCGCGATGGTCTCGTAGACGGCGAAGAACAGCGCCCAGCCGCCCCAGAGAAACGCGCTGAGGTTCCGTCGGATGAAGCTGGCTGTGCGTCTCACTGGGGCTCCTTGTCGGTGGCGTAGTGCAGGCGGCAGCGGCAGTTGATCGTGAGGGCGATGGGGGCGAAGGGGTCGCCGGGGTAGCGGAGGCTGGCGCCGTCGACGGTGTACGGGGTGCCGACGGGCAGCGTCGTGCCGTGGAGCGCCTTGTGAGCGGGCCGTACGCGGGTGTCTCCGCGGGTGATCCAGGTCCGGACGACATCGGGGCCGGCGTGCTCCGCGGCCGCGTCTGCGGCGCCGTTGATGGTCGCCACGGCGCAGGCTTCGGCCAGCCGTGCCACCAGGCTGGGGGCCGCGGAGCGGTAGAAGAAGGCGACTGTGTTCTCGAGGTCGCTGATCGTCGGTACGCCGTGCTGCGCGTCGAACAAGGCGGTGGCCAGTTCGCGGAGGAACGTGGTCATGGCCTCGCCGGCGTACGCCGCGGTAACAATGGCGGCCGCGGCCGCGGCCGGCGGGACCTCGTCCGTGCTGGTGAGGGCCTGGCCGACCTTGCGTGCCGTGGCGATGGCCGCCTGCTGCAGGATCGGGGTCAGGGATTGGCTGGTCTCCTCGGCCCAGCGGGCGGCGCTGACCACACGGTCCTGGTCGAGGTCGGTGTCGACGTGCCGGACGTCGTCGTCGTTCTCTGGCTCCCAGTACCTCGTGTACTTGCGGATTTTCGGGGCGCGGAGCCGGGCGAGTATGACGCCTTCCTGGCGTGCGAGGAGCGCGGTGACGGCTGTGGCCACGGCCATAGACAGAGCGTCGAAGTCGTCGTCAGTGACCTCGTATCCGTCGTCCTCGGGCAGGGCCTTGGTCTCGACCGTGGCGCGTGCGGCTTCGACGTCCTCGGCGGCGTCGCCGGGGAGTGCAGCGTTCTGAGTGCTGCGGGCGCGGTCGACGTCGGCGGCCGCGTCGCCGGGGCCGCTGTCGGTAGTGGTGGCGCGGGCCGCGGCGACGGCGTCGGTAGCCGTCGAACCGGCAGGCAGGGCGAGGGGAGTGCCCTGCGCCCGTGCGGCGGCGACATCCGCGGCGGCGCTCGGGCCAGCGTCCAGAGCGCGGGCGGCGGCGACGTCGGCGGCCGCGGTGTCCGGAGCGGTCGGCGGGAGCGGGGCGCCGGTGGGCGCGGCTCCGGGTGTTCCACCCGCGGCCGGGTCGGGGCCGAGGCCCAGTGCGGCGGCGTCCTGGTCGTTGGCGGGGACGGGGGCCTTCTGCGGAGAGATCCACAGGGCCCGGGACTGTGGGACGTTGAATGCCGGGCGCCCCGCGATCTCCCGGTACTCGTCGATCGTGATGAGGCCGGCTTCCCACTCCTTGCGGGCTTCCTCCCGGGCCTGACGACGGGGAAACTCCAACGCCTGAACACTGGAGGTGTCGAAGCGGACGATCCACTCGTCATCAAGGTCCGCGTCGAACCCGGACGCGATCAGGTTGAGGTGGGGCAGTTCCGTGTGGTCCCAGAAGTTGTATTCCTCGCGGTCGGCGTTCGCGTAGGTCCGCTCGGAGGCATTGCCGACGATGCTCTCTGGGACGCCGAACGCGGCCAGGATCTCGCCCTTGGAGGTACTGGACAGCGTCTCGTAGGCCATCTCGCGGGGGCGGGCGGAGGTGTCGACGTAGGTGACGCCGCCGGGCCCGGTGCCGACGAGGGTGAGCTGGCCGGCGTTGTGCGCGCCGGGGGCCAGTCGCTTCTGGATGCGGTCGACCTCGCGCTGGTCGACGCCGTCCAGGTCGATACCGACAATTCCGCCCGGTCTGCCGTCATTGTCAATAAAACTGATGTTGTAGGTGCGGGCCTTCACGTCCAGGTCGATGGACAGGCCCGCCGCTTCGAGCGGGGTGACGCCGCAAAAAGGGTCGACGGGGTGGGGATCGCGAATCCAAATGACGTGATTGGGCAGCAGCTCCCGGACGTGGCCGCTGTAGTCCGTGAACTCAAAGTGCTTCACATAGTCGGCGTTGCGGTCGTCGGGGATGATCTGGACGCGGTCCGGCGGAAGCAGGTCGAGACGTACGAGGGTGCCGCCACGGCTGTAGGTCTTCTCGATGAAGACGCCCTTCTTCGACAGAAGGAGCTGCGCGCTCAGCCGCTTCTTGAAGACATCGCCGCTCTCCAGCGGATTGGCCTTCTTGTTGAGCAGCTTCAACAGCGGGTGATCGTCGAGGGTCTCCTCGAAGCGCCGTTCGTCTCCGCCTCGGCCGATTTGAATCGGGAGGGTGCTGGCGTGCTTGCTGATCGCCTCGATGGACTTGAAGGTCCAGATGGAGCGCTCGTAACCCTCGACGATGACGCGTTCCATGTCCCAGCCGTCCGCTCGGCCGGGCGTGCCCCACACGTTCGTGACGCCGGCGTAGGTCATCGACACGTACGCGTTGCCCGCGAGCAGGTCCTTGGTCTCAGCGGTCGGTGCGGGTGGGGGAGCAGCGGAGCGCGGAACGAGGAGTCCCCGGAGCGTGGGGAGGAACTGGCGGGGCATCAGGCGGCCCCCTCGTCCTCGTGCTCACGGGTGGTGAGCCACAGGCCGAGGAGCACGACCGCCAGGGCGACGCCGATCCAGCCCAGGGGGGTGCAGAGGGCGAACGCGCAGCCGGTGAGACCGCCGTAGCCGAGGATGCAGACGGCGGCACGGGCAAGGTGCGCCCAGGGCGCTGCGGTCGGCTTCGGGCGCATGAACAGGCCCGTGGCGAGGAGACCGGCCATCGCGGCGGAGAGTCCGGCGGCCCAGTGGAGTGCGCCCAACGCCACGAGGACGCCGAGCAGGCCGAACGCGGTGAGGAACAGGCCGGCGGCTTCACGCGCGAGCGCCCAGGAGGTTCGCTGAGTAGTCACGCCGCGCACAGTGGACAGCGGGCGGCGTTAGTGTCGCGTGGTCAGCGCGGGGGCCGCGACACCCCTCCCACGTAGGCCTCGATGCCGCGGCGCTGGATACGGCCGCCGGGCACGACCCGGGCGTTCCGGGGCGGGACGGGGATCTTCCGCTTGGCCCGGGTGCTCTGGTCGCCGCCGATCAAGTGCCGGTTGTCGATCTTCGCTGAGCAGTCCTGGCCGGTGACTTCGTCGTACGGGCGTCGGCATCCCTTGCAGTAGACCTCGAGCGCGTCGATGCGCTGGCCCTCGCTCGCCTTGAAGCTGCCGCGGTAGTCGGCCACCTTCGCAATCTTCGGGATGACCTCGATCTCCGCGGCCACAACCCAGACGTGGGAGAGGTCGGCCTTCTCCTCCTCGGCGGGGGGCTCGGGCGGGCCTTCGGGGTCGGACTCCACCAGGGCCTTGGTCTCGGGCAGGGGCGGAGTGCTCTCCGGGGCGAGCCACGAGAACAGAGACTCCTGCAGGTGCGACCTGCCGGTCGTGGACGAAAGGGCAGCTATAGCGGTCGTCACCGTTCCTCCGGATCAACGCGGGATTGACGTAAAGCGCAACCCCCTTCACAGCCGGAACGTCAACGACCGCGTTCTGTTACACCCCAACATCGGTGGGGCCCTTGGTGCACGGGCCCCACCGATGACTGCCCCGTGGGGAGGTAACGCGGAGCGTCAGTTCGCGAAGCTGGCGGCCGGTGGTAGTGATGTCGTATCGGCGCGCGTTATTGAGAGCCGCTTTGTTCAGGGCCCGGCGTTGGTGGGAGTCCCGGCCCATCTCGTCTAGGGCCGCAGCCAGCGAGAGCGGGTCGCCCGGAGTGTAGGCGATGCCAGCGCCTCCGAGGATTTCCCTCACTCCGGGAAGATCGGAGTAGACAACCGGGAGTCCGTGGGCTTGAGCCTCAATGAGGACGAGTCCGAAAGCCTCCAGACCCGTGGTTGTGAAGACCCAGGCGTCGAAGTTCGGCAGGCGGCGCCAGAGTTCGGCACGGGGCAGGAACGGATGAAAATGGACCCGATCCCGCAGGCCGAGGTCGGTAGCCCGCTGTTCCAGGTACTCGCGTAGGGGTCCGTTGCCGATCACGGTCAAGTGGTGTGGCTGATCGGTCAATGCGAGGGATTCGACGGCGGTGATCGTGGATTTGTTGTCGTCCAGGCGGCCGGCCTGTACCAGAGACAGGGGTCCGGTCCCTGCGGAGGGCTGATCACGTACATGGGCATCGGCCAGACGGATGCCCCACGGGATGATGACGATGCGGTCGGTGAACCGGCGCCCGGTGAGGCGGTCGATGCGGTCGGCGAGGACGGAGGTCGGGGTGACGATCGCGGCGCTGGCGCCGGCGACTTCGAGCAGGGCCTCGTGTTCCGCCGTGTTGCGCTCGGCCGCCATCACTTCGGGGCCGTGAGCGATGGAGATGATCGGGATGGTGCCGGCGGTGCGACTGAGCGCGAGGCTGAGCGCGAACCCGACGTTCTGGGCGTGGATGGCGTCGGGTCGGATCTGCTCGATGAGCGTCCCTACCTCTTGCGTCAGCTTGTCCACGTAGGTGTCGAAGCCGGGGCCCTGGGGTCGTTTCGTCGTGGAGAGGGGGATCAGGTGATCGAACGCGGTCTTCCACACGTGATGGACCGGTGTCCGGCCGAGGAAGGTCGTATGGGTGTCGGGCATGGCGCGGTAGAGGTCGCTGACGAGGATCATGCTGCCGGACGAAGGCTCGGACGTGCGGTTGATGCCCGTGAGGATCGTCAAGGGTTTCGTGGTCACGCGGAGATCCCCTCGATGGATGATCGGTGGGCGGGAACCGAGGACGGGGCACTACGGTCCACTGTGACCTGCGGATCGGTGGTGATCACCCGTCCGCGGTTGCGAGGGGGCGCCCACCACGACGCCAGGTGCGGCGTGAGAACCGCGGTGATCTCCTGGGCTGGGTGCAGGAAGCCTCTGCTGTCCTGCTTTGCCGTCCACGCCCTGACGGCCGACCGGGGGTAGACGGGATGTATCCCGATCTCGCCCTTGGGGAGGATGCCGTTGAAGGGCGTGGGGATGCCCTCGTGGTTCCAGTAGTCCCAAGCCTCCAGTGCCTTGGCCTTCTCGAAGCAGTGGTAGAGCTGCCGATAGCGCGGCATGTACCGGATCTCGCGAAAGATCATCTGCCCGGTCAGTCCCGGCGCGACGTACCGGAGCGCGCTGAGATCAATGCCCCGGAAGGTCACCGTGGCCGCGTCCTGGGACGGGTGCAGCGCGATCCGGGCGAACAGATGGGACAGCCGCCGCCGCACGTACTCGGCGACTCCCGGAGCGAGCGCCGGTTCCACGCTGGCGATGAGCTGGACGAGCTGCTGGTGGCGCGGATGGAAGCGGGCCAGGTCGAACAACCGGTGCATGCCGTCCACGGCGGCGAACGCGAGTCGCTTGTACAGCCAGTTGTTCAGCTCTCCGACCTGGGCGTAGCCCTTGGTCTCCGGAGTCGTGGAGTTGAGCATCAGGTACTCGGACAGCACCTCGAAGTACAGGTAGCCGAGAAACGGTACGGCGGGCACGGCAGCGGCCAACTGGTCGATGAACTCGGGGGCCGCCGTGGCGCGGCCGACTGCGTTGCGCAGGGCCAGGTCGAGGAATCCGGCCGCGGCGCCCAGTCCGGCCAGCACGACATGGTCGAGCTGGCCGTTCTCGGCCCGGGTGAGAAAGCTCCGGTAGCGCAGGTAGGTACGCAGGTGGATGGCACCGAGACGCAGATAATCCACACCCTTGGTTGGGATCGGAGCGTCCGGGATGACCTCGAAGATCATGGGCGTGGTGTCGGGCTTCGTCTGCATCAGGTAGGCGCCGAGATTGTGCGGACGCATTCCTTCACGCTGACGTACCAGAGGGGAGCAGTACAGGGCCCCGACCAGGCACCCGGTGGAGACGTGCAGCTCACCGCTGGTGCGGATCGCGGCGATGTCCTTGGTGGTGTGCAGCAGGTACATGGGTCGGCCGCTGGCGAGTGCTTCCGCCATCGCGCTGTGCTGGATCAGCCAACCGTTCGGGGTGTCATCTTCCAGGTAGCGGCGCCAGTCGCCCTCGCTCTCGGCCAACGAGGCAGGAGCGGGGCGCTGCGCGGGCCGGGCGTAGTCCGTGTGGACGTGCTCCCATTCTTCACGCAAGGGAACTCCGGGGGTTGAAGTCAGCAGCAGGCCAGGGGAGTTCGGGAGCTACAGGGTCTCGACGTTCGCTCCGGACAGGCGGTTTCGGCAGTCGAGCACGTACGGCGCGTGCTCCTCGATCATCGCGAGGTCGAATCGCGGATGATCCATGAGAAGAACCACCGCATCAGCGGCGGCCACCTCTTCCGGGGTGGCATCGACCCGGGGCACGTTCAGCCGGGTGTCGTCGTTGTCCGGGATGTTGGGTTCGGCGCCGCGGACATCGGCGCCGAGGCCGATGAGAAGTTCGGCGACACGTGTCGAAGGGGAATTGCGAAGGTCGGTGGCGTTGAACTTGTAGGTCAGGCCGAGCAGCAGAATCCGAGATCCGTTGACCGGCATGCCTCGCTTGTTGAGTGCTTCCACGAGGCGCCGGACGACGTAGTCGGGCATGTGCAAGTTCACGTCGGCGGCGAGTTCCGCGAACCGGAACGGGATGCCAAGCTCCTGCTGGGCCTTCCACGAGAGGAACATCGGGTCGACGGGCAGACAGTGCCCGCCGACCCCCGGCCCCGGGGTGAACTTCGTGAATCCGAACGGCTTGGTCGCGGCGGCGTCGATCGCCTCCCAGATGTTCACGCCGAGGGCATCGGCCAGCATCGCCATCTCGTTGATCATGGAGATGTTGACGAACCGGAAGGTGTTCTCCAGCAGCTTGGCCAGCTCGGCGACCTTCGGCCCTGACACCGGCACCGTGGTCTCGAAGATGCCGTCGTAGAAACCCTTGATCACGTCGAGCGATTTGGCGTCGATTCCGGACACCAGCTTCGGCGTCCCGTCGAACGACCACCGCTTGTTTCCGATCCGCTCGGGGCTGAAGCCGGCCAGGAAGTCCGCCCCGCCCTTGAGGCCCGAGGTCTCTTCCAGGATCGGCAGCAGCAGCTCCTCGGTGGTGCCGGGATAGCTCGTGGACTCCAGGACCACCGTCGCGCCGGGGTACAGGTGCTCCCCCAGTGTCCGGGCGCAGGACTCGATGTAGGTCAGGTCGGGCACGCCGTCCCGCAGCGGGGTCGGCACGGTGATCACCGCGATGTCGAAGCCGGCCAGCGCGGCACCGTCGGCGGTCGAGGAGTAGGCCCCGGAGTCCAGCACTGCGCGCAGCCGCGAGGAGTCCACGTCCCGCACGTAGGACTGGCCGGCGGCGAGCTGCTGGACACGGTCCGTGTCCACGTCGTAGCCGACGACACGGTGTCCCACCTCGGCCGCGCGTACGGCCAGGGGAAGCCCTACATAGCCCTGACCAGCGACAACTATCTGCATGGCAGCTCCTGCTCGATTCCGGTGCTTGAATGGACCGTCGTTCCTGGTCTGGCAAGGAGAAGTGCTGTGCCCCTGGTGTCGGTCGTGATGCCCGTGTACAACTCGGCAGCCACCCTCGGCGCGGCCGTCCGATCGGTACTCACGCAGACCCACAGCGACCTGGAGCTGCTGGTCACCGACGACCAGTCCTCCGATGCCTCCATGGACCTGCTCCGCGAGTTCGCCAAGCAGGACGAGCGCGTCCTGCCTCAGTCGGCACCCGAACGGGGCGGTGCGGGCCGGGCCCGCAACCTCGCGATCGAGCGGGCCCGCGGGGACTACATCGCCTTTCTCGACAGCGACGACATGTGGCTTCCGGAGAAGACCGAGAAGCAGCTCGCCTTCGCCGCGGAAGGTGGTGCGCCGCTGACGTTCACCTCGTACTTCAAGATGGACGCCGACTACGACGGCGAGAGCACCGACTGGGTCCCGAACGGGCGGGTGGTCCGTGCGCGGGAGCACGTGGACTACCGCGCGATGCTGGTCCGAGACCACATCGGTGCACTCACCGCCATGTACGACCGCAATGTCCTGGGCACGAGGCTGATGCCGGAGATGCGCAAACGCCAGGATTACGCCCTGTGGCTGTCGATCATGCGGGACGGCGCTGACGCCCGTGGCCTGGCTGAGCCACTTGCGATTTACAGGGCCCACCAGGCGGGATCGCTGTCCTCCAACAAGCTGTCGCTCGTGCAATACAACTGGTCCCTGTACCGCCGGCACGAGCGCCTGTCGGTCCCGCGGGCGACGCGGGCGCTCGCCGGCGCTGTGTGGCAGTCGCTGAGCAACTCGCGCATCTAGATCCGTGCACGGGCCCGGGGAACCGGGTGCGCGACGGTTTCCGGGGGCGCCCGACCGGCCCCAGCCCCGTGGCCGTGCCGCGTGCTCCGGGGCTGGACCCGGGGGCGGGGCTGGGTGGGTCACCGGTGCCGTCGGCCGGCTACGCGGCCGAGCCATCGCCGGCCCTCGCGCGCAGGAACAACTGGAGGAGTAGCCGCCGGTCGGAGACCGGGACGGTTTCCTGACCGCTGTGGAGCGCCTCCCGACCGTGCAGGAAACGGCGCTGGTTCACGATGAGGTAGTCCCCGGGCTGAAGCATGAAGGAGACCTGACCCCGGACGAGCTCTTCGGCGAGTTCCCTGGCGGCGTCGGCGTGCGCCTGGCCGAGCTCGGACCTCTCCAGCATCTTGGCGGTGAACCGGACGAACCCCTCGCCCGGGTCGGAGCCGTCCAGGATCGGAAACGGCTTGTACTCCTCGCCCACGCCGAACAGGTCGAAGAAGGTCCCGTAGTGGTAGGCCGACTCGGCCAGCAGAGCGCGGCTGTCCTCCGACAGCCGCGCCACCGCCGCGTGGGCGTCGGAAAGGATGCTGGGGCCGCCGCCGAGCGGGTCGCGGCGAACGCAGAGGAGCGTGGTGTAGTCCGGGGGCAGGGTCCCGTTCACCAGGTCCATGTGAAACGCGTTGTACCCGATGCCGCTGGACTTGCCGGGGTCCTTGTCGACCTTGACCCCGATGTCCTTCCAAAGGGGCCACCGCGGGAAGGGCGAGAAGGGGACAGCCACCTCGGCCGCGAAGCCCGTCACCAGCCGCAGGAACCGGTCATCGTCGATCCCCAGCGCCTTGGCGAGGTTTCCCAGGCGCAGGACGGCGTATCCGCCACCCTCTCCGGTCAGCGCGTGGCGCAGGGTCGCGGTGACCTCCTCGAATCGCGGGGCGGCCGTCAGCTCGGTCCGGTACTCCGCAATGGTGGACTGCGCCAGGAACGAACCGTCCAGTTCCCAGGGCGGGAGAGAACGTTCGATCAGAGAGGCTTCGAGTTCGCTCGGGATGTCGATGAACACGCGGAGCTTCCTTGTCTCTTGGGGTCCTCGAGGTGTCGCTTTGCTGGTGCTCCCGCCCGGGCGCCGAAGGCGGCCCGACAGCGGGTGGGGCCGTGGGGCCGTGGGGCCTCAGGGGCAGCGATCGACTGTCGGATTGCGGCGAATTGGTCCGGCGCTGGGGCCTTTGGGGGACGTGGGCCCCAGCGCCGTCCTCCGCCCGCGCCGAATGCCGTTGTCGTACGGGCGGAGCTTGCTGCCTGCCTGATGGCCACAGAGCCGGTCGTGTGGTCACCAGGCAGGGGTCTATGCGGCGGCGGGCGCCGCCAGGTCCTCGAGCAGCTCGTCGAGGCCGACGGCGCGGAACGACTGGAGGCGGCGGACCAACTGCGAGGCGAGGAACGTTCCGATGTTCGCGTGGCCGTAGGGCAACGGTGCGTCCGGCTGGGCGACGACCTTCACGCCTCCACCGTCGAGGCCGTATACGGTGCCGTGCACGCCGTATAGGGGCGCGCTCCTGGCCAGGAACACCATCGGGTTGTCCTCCAGGTGCGGACAGAGCTTCGCGGCTGCACGAGCGTGCCGGCGGCACACGGGCGGCTGATTCGTGAGGATGCTCGCCTGGGCCGGGGCGTGGTCCCGGGGGCCGGCGAGGAAGATGAAGCCGAGCGGCGTCCTGGCAGGGAGTGAGCAGATCTGACAGAGCATCGTCTGCATGCACACCATCTGCCGGTGGGGGTGCATCAGCTTCCACTGCGGTTCACCGGTGATCCGGCCTTGCGCGTCGACGGGGTTCCAGCCGCACCGGGCCCACAGGGCGCCTCGCGGGTCTCGGTCCCTGGGGTCCTCATCTCGGTAGTACAGCCGCGGACCGGACGCGTGCCGGATGATGAAGAGGTTCTCCGGAGCTGCGTCTTCCCCAGCCCTCTGCGTGATGTAGGGCACTAGGGACAGGCGCGGGTCCCGGGGCTCTATGGCCCGGGGGTTGTACGCGAGTCTGAGGGACGGGAAAGTCACGGCTCCTCCGTTAGGCACTGGTTCTCCACCAGCAGTTCGAGGAGTTCGTTGAGCGTCCATGCCATCTGTCGGACGTGCCCAACGGCACGGCGATGGTCGCTGGGTACTTCCTCGGATCGGATGTGGCGGCCCCGCTCGACGAGGTCGGCTATTCGCTGGTCTTTCTGGTTTGTCTGGGAGGTGACTGCGAGGTTGACGAGTCGCATCAGATGGCCGCGGAGCCGCTGCGCGTGCTCCTCGACCTCGTCTTCGGGGGGCGTGTAGTCGTCCAGGACGGCCGCGACGTCGTCGAGTAAGGAACCGTCAACGTACGGGGCCCAGCGCTGCACCTTCTCCAGGACTCGTCTCAGACCAGCCTCGGTGAAGGGCGGCACGGCCGCCCGCACGGGATGGGCCCAGCCGGGGGAGAGGGCGGCGGCCGTCATTCCTCCGCCTCCTCTGGTACGGCGAGGCGGCACCAAGTCGTCGCGCCGGCGTCCCTCGTTCCCCAGGCTCCGCCGCGCTCCTTGACCACCATCTGCACCAAGGCGAGGCCCCGCCCCGACTCCGCGTCCTCGTCGGCCTCCTTGAGCGTCGCGACGCCCGGCATGCCGTCGATGACAGCGATGTCCAGGAAGCCGTCCTTCACAGCCATCTCCAGGCCGACCTTGAGGGTCCCGCTGTGCAGCACCGCATTGGTCACCAGCTCGGAGACGAGGAGCATCACCTCGTCGGTCAGCGCGCCAAGGCCGTGGTACCGGATTCGGGCGACGGCGATCCGGCGCAGAACTCCCACGTAGTGCGCGGCCGCTCGTCCGGGCGTGCCGTCGGCTTGGCGGGGGCCGATGTCGACCCACTGCTTCAGCACGTCCTGGTCGCGGCGTAGACCCGCGAGAGGCGTCCGTACGGCTGTCGTCGTCATCACGTCCTCTAGGGGTGTTGGTCCGTCACTGCGGCGATTACGTCCACGTGTGTGTTTGGACACTCTCAGCGAGGGTGTAGATCAGCGTGGTCCCGCACGCGGTGTCACCGCCATGTCGAGGGGCTGCCGTCTCAGCGACATCGGGGCGGCGGACTGACACCTGACTGCTAGCCAACTGCCATCTGTGCGAGATGTGTTGCACTGGACCGAGACGGCGGTATCCCCTTCGTACAAAGGGATCGATCCGTAGGTGGGCCGCCAACTGGCCGAGGCGCGATATCTGGGGGCGATGTGACCGAACAACCCGAGACGCTGCTCAAGGTCCTCTGCGACAGGCGCAACTTGGGCGCTCCCGACTTCGTGACGCTGTTCGACGGAACCGCTGACGAGGTCGTCGGGAAGGGCGGCAACAACCCGACCTGCAGTGAGCGGACAGTGTTCCGTTGGAAGGCGGGCAAGGCCCGTCCCGAGTCGCTTTCCGCGGACACCAGGCGCGTTTTACAAGCCATGTTCGGCTGTGATGTCGCAGTCTTGTTCGCTCCTCCGCCCACCGAGGATTCCCAGGCACCCGCGTTCAACCTGGAGCACGAGATCAACATGACCGCACGCGATGCTCAGGACGACGCCAGCGCAACAGCCGCAGCGTCCGTCTCCGACACCAGCCTCGACCAACTCACCGATGACGTGGCGTCCCTCGCGCGCGCTTACGCTTCGCTCCCTCCGATGGACGTGTTCCGACGCGGCCGCACGCTCCAGGAGGAGCTGCAAGGCCAGCGCGATCGCACGCAGATTCCCACACAGCAGCAGCGTCTGCTTGAGCTGACCGGCCAGACGATGGCGCTGCTCGCCGCAGCGGCCTTCGACCTCGGTTCCTTCGACAATGCCCGCCGTCTGGCCCGCGCGGCTGACCTCTACGGCGAGAGCGCCAGGTTCGAGCCGCTGCGGGCGTACGCGGACGGCATCTTGGCGTATATCGCGTACTTCACCGGCATGCCGGGCGAGGCCGTCAGCAAGGCCCGCCGGGCGCAGGCCTACGGCGGACTGGGCGATGTGGCCCGGCGCCGGCTTCTCGCCATCGAGGCGCGGGCGCACGGATACCTCGGCGACACCGACTCCGCTCGCCATGCCCTCCAGCTCTCCATGGCGGCGGAGAGCGGCGTCCGGGACGACCTCCACGATGGTGTCGGGGGCGAGTTCGGATTCACCCCGGAGCGCCTGGCCATGTCCAGCAGCTCCACCGCCCTCCTCATCCACGACGGGGAGCAGGCGGAGCAGTCCGCACGTCGTGCCCTGGAGCTCATCGGCCAGAGGCCGCAGGCCAGCCGTTCGGCGCATGTCCTCGGTGGTGCTGCTGCCGATCTCGCCATGGCCCGGCTCCTGGCGAACGACGTCGAGGGAGCTGCCGACGCGATGACCCCGCTGTGGGACATCCCGGGAGACCAGCGGGTGACGGGTGTCCTAGTGCGGACGGGGCAGATCCAGCAGTTCCTCGCCCAGCCGGTCTACCGTGCCTCGACGCTGCCGCGCGAGCTGCGCGACCGCGTCGAGGACTTCACCCGCAGTGCGAGCACTCACCAGCTAAGCACCCGCTCAGCGCTGCTCCAGTTGGAAGCCTGACTCAGGCGAGGGAGGCGAGGATTTTCGCTTCCTTCTCCTCGGCGATCCCGTGCTCCGCCCACCTCGGGTGGTCCACGGGACGTCCGTCGGATGCCAGCCAGGCCCAGGTGTCGCGGATGGTGTCGACGATCGGCCGGCAGCGTAGGCCCGCGGCCACGGCCCGGCTGGAGTCGACCGACCACACGCCTGCGTGCGTCCGCCACAGGGGGAGTTCTGTCCACTGCACGACGCCGTGGTCGATCAGGACGTCCGGCGCCGCCCACTCCGGTTTCCCAGCTCCGCCGGTGACCGTCAGGCACTCGCTGATGAAGTCGGCGAAGGTGATGCCCTCCGGGTGGGTGACGTTGTACCCGCCGCTTGTGTCGCTGGCGGCCTGGTCGAGCGCGAACGCGGCGACGTCACGGACGTCGACGGGTTGGATGCGCTGATCGGCCGGGGCGGGCGCCAGAATCCGCCCGCCTCGTTTGGCCCGGGTCAGCCACCAGGGCAGCCGACCGACGTACTCGCCGGGGCCCAGGATGACTCCGGGCCGGAGGAAAACCGCGGCGTCGCCGAACGCCTCGGCCACTGCTCGCTCGCCGCCGGCCTTCTGGAACCCGTAGATGGTCGGGCTGCCGTCTTCACCGGTGTACCCGTACGACTCGTCAGCATCCGTGCGGCAGTCCAGGACTGGTGAGGCGTCAGTGAGCGGCTGGTGCGGCCAGCCCTGGTACACGGATACGGTGGAGATGTGCACCCAGCGTCGCGCGGCGCCGCGTAGCGCGGTTGCTGCGAGCAGCACGTCGCGTGGCGGGAAGTCGGAGCTGGAGGTGTCCACCACGGCTTCCCACGGGCCGTGTTGGGCGAGCCGTTGAAGGTCTCCCCGGTCGGTGCGGTCGCCGTGCACGGGACTCACGCCCTCGACATCTCGGCCGGACCGCCCCCGGTTGAAGGTGGTGACGGACCACCCTCTCGCCAAGGCCCCCTCTGCGATGCACTTCCCCAGGAACCAGGTACCGCCGATTACCAGAATCCTCATGTGCCGATCCTGCCTGTCTGTATCGGGCTTCGGGAAGCGGGGGAGGGCACCGGTAGGTTTCTGCTCAAGTCGAAGCCTATGGAGGGTGGATACCCTGGTGTCAGGCAACTCACGGCGCTTAGATCGCTTCCCGGCAGGCCCCAGGGGGCTGTTCTGCTACGGCACGCTCCAGTTCGATGACGTCCTCAAGGGGCTGTTGGGGCGGGTTCCCCACCGCTTGCCCGCGTCCGCTCCCGGCTATCGCGCAGCCGCCCTTGAGGGGCGTGTCTACCCTGGCCTCGTCGTCCAAGCTCTCGGCTGCTCGGCGCCTGGCGTGGTGCTCACCGATCTGAGCAACGAGGAGTGGCGCATTCTGAACGCATTCGAGGACGATCAGTACGAACTGCGGGAACTGTCCCTCTCCACCGGCACGATGGGGTTGGCGTACGTCTGGCAGGGCGTCGATGTCCGCACCGAGGACTGGGACGCTGAGGAGTTCCAGGCCCGGCACCTGTCGGCTTATGCGGAACGGTGCGGGCGCATCGGTCCTCGCTTGGCTGCAGGCGAGCCGAAGGGCGAGTAGGCCAGCGCGGGCAGCCGGTGAGCGGCTGCCCGCGCGGATGCGGCCCTATCTCCGCTACTTGATTGGGTGGGCGTCGAGCCAGTCGGACAGGTCGTGCGCGGAGCCGAGGACGTCGTCCCGGTTCGTCAGCTCCGTGGCGCCGCCAGCCGGAACGCCCTGGTCCTCGCCGACCGCGATGCCGTCTTCCATGGTGTCGATCAGGGCGTACGCCTCGGTCCAGAAGTCGGCGCCCACGGACTTCTCCGCATTCATGGCCTTCCGCAGGTCGCGGGTGGGCTTCATGAGCGCCTGCATCTGGTCCCAGCACGTACCCGGCTCCTGCTCAAGACAGCCGCCGTCCGTGTCGAACTTGGTCACCGCGTCCTGGAACGTGGTGGTCGCGGCCTCCACGGTCACCGTCTTCGCCTTCGCGGCCGGCTTTGCGTCGCCGTCGTCGTTCGAGCTGCTGCAGGCGCTCGCGGCCGCCGCAGTCACGGCCAGGATCAGCGCGCTGGCAGTCTTCCCCCATGTGTGTCTCCCCATGACGGAGGATCATCGCATGGGTCGCTGAATCGAGGACGCAACTGCCCGGGGGCCATAGCGCTGCCCGCGCTCTGCGTGGATGTGGTTTCTCAGGGGACGATGGACAGGCTGCGTTTCGCCGAAGCCGTCACGAATCGTCCCTGACCCTCGAAGGTGGTGAGCGTGAGCCCGAACAGGAGTCGGTTCATTTCCTTACTTGTGAGCCCGAGCTCGGCGGCGACGGTCGAGGGGCGAACGCGCTTCGAGCGCAGCGCGGCGAAGACCTTCGTCAACACCTGCGACGTTTCGCGCTGGCCCATGCCCTGGGGCTCACCGGACCGATACCCCAAACGGCTCAGCTCGGCGCAGGTGGACCGGTACTGCCAGTCCGAAAGTAGCCCCAGATCGTGGATGCGGTAGGTCAATGCCATGGCGGAGACGTTCCAAATCTGCTTGGCGCGAAGGATCTGGTCGACGTGCGCACCTGATGGCATGTGCCCCAGAACGCTCGATCGAGGCATCAAGAAGGCGGAGGCGAACTCGTTCGCTTGCCGTTCTGCCTCAGGCCCTGAACAGGCGTGCTCACTGCCGTGCATGACGAGATGGCCCAGTTCGTGGGCTGCGTCGAAGCGGCCCCGCTCGGCTGACTTGAGCGTGTTAAGAAACACGAACGGAACGCCGTCGCGCCATACCGCGAATGCGTCGACCTCGGCGTGATCGGGATCCAGCGAGAACACCCGAACACCGTGTGCCTCCAGTAGGTGCACCATGTTGGGCGCTGGCGCTTCTCCCAGACCCCAGCGGGTGCGGACCATGGCAGCGGCTGTCTCTGGGTCGGGTTTGCCCAGTGAGGGCACGTTCGCTGCTGGCAGGCGGAATCTTTCATCGATCCAGTCGTACAACATCGCGCCCAGCGTGCCACCGGCCCGAGCGGCTTCGAGGACCCTCGCCGACGTCTTGCTGCGCGCGCGCCAGGAGATGCCTTCCGCGGGGAGCTCGTCCAGCGCAGGACCTTCGAAGAAGGCAACAGGAAAGTCCAGCGCTGAGGCGATCTTGTCGAGGGTTTCGGAACGTGGCGAGGTTCGACCTGTCTCGTAGTTTGACAGGCTTTGCAGTGACACCTCGGCCTGGTCCGAGAGCTCGGCGAGAGTGAGGCCTCTGCGCTTGCGGGCCAATGTGATACGGGACGGGGTCACCATGTGGGCTGCCTCAGTTATTGGTGGTGCACGGTGGGGCGACAGGGTTCGCCGCCCCACCGACGGGCCTCAGCGGAAGTCGACGGGGATGTCGATCTCTCCGGGCCCATCATCGTTCGTAGGTTCGATTCCGTCCATCACGAGGGCAGGAAGCGGAATCCGCGGACCCCATTCGACCACGAAGCCGTCCTCGAACCTCTTAGGCTGCGACAGCTCACAGTCGATCCGCACCGTCTCGCCGATCTGGGTGCGATAGGACAGTAGGAACCACGTCTTCAGGGCGAATGCTTCTTCATCGCTTAGAGCAACCCCGTCAGGGCCGGCACCGGCTACGAACAGAGCCGTCTGTACGTGCGGGGCGCCCTCACCGGCATTGGCGCGAGTGACCATGTCGGTAGCGGGTCCGCGTCGGCGTGCGTTCTTCGGGAAGAGGCTTGCCTGCCCTGTGGCGGCGTCGCCGACCATCACGCCCATCGCGACCGACCGGTCCGCGTTGCAGACAAGCTCGAGGCGACCGTGAACGAGCCGGGCCCACCCCTCCCGCTCGATGTGCAGTTCGCGGATGGTCCTCACGTGCGCCTCATAGGCCCGTCGGCCCGCCGTCCCCGTCGGGTCATTGGGGACGGCGGTGCGTCGCGCCGCCTCGCCTGCGCGCAATACGTCGTGCAGGAACTCCAACCTGGTCCCCATACCGCCCAACTGGGCCTGTACGTCATCGGGTTCAGGGGACGGCGTTACGAGGGGCAGGGCCAAGGGGACCTCCGGGAGTCGACAGTAGGCTTATAAAGACTCTACCTCAAATGCGGTTTGAGTTTTATAAGGGCCGCGGAGATTCGCGGACTACCCAAGGTCGGCAACAGCCGTGGTCACTCGACCTCCCCGTTGACGACGCGGATGATGTCGACGGCCTTCTCCACGCAGACGACGCAGGCCCGGAGGTGCGTGGAATCGCATATCGCCGCTGCGAGAGCGTCGATGGCGCCCCAAGAGGCGACCTCCATCAGTCCCCGGGCCTTGTGCCGGTGGTGGTCGCAGGCCTGTGTCTTACCCGGGCGGGGGCCGCACGCGACCAAGGCGATGCGCTGCTCGAGGGCGGTTGCGTCGGGGGTGAAGATGGAACTCATCGGTTGCAGTCCTTGGGGGCGCGCGACTTGTGGTGTGCGATCTTCTTGAGTTCGCTACCGACCTGCTCGTAGGCGGTCATCAACTGGCAAGCGGTGTACCGGCGGGCGAGGAATAAGCGAGGGGGAGGCGTCTTGGATCCGGGGTGTCCCTGGCAGCCACTGCTCAGCTCGCTGTGGTCCTGGCGGCCGCACCAATCACACGAAGGGTCGTAGTGGGAGATGGTCGGGGCTGGTTTCCAGGGGGACCACGTGATCGGGCGTCCGGCGTGCTCGTCGGGCAGGCACGCCTCGGCGTACGTGACCGGGTCCAGGACAACTTGCAAGTGGCGGCCGCGGCGGTCAGGCTCGGGCAGGGCCTTGGCGACGCCGACGGGAACGAGGTGGGGCGCCTCGGGTTCCGCCTCTCCACGTAGGGAGCGCAGGCAGGCCGGGCAGATTGCGGACTCGGTGACCGGGCCGTCCCACGGCCGTACGCCCGGGGCCCGTTCGGCGTCCGGCGTGCACTCCAGCGCCACGGCAAAGACTGGCACGGATGGGGCCGTGATGCCTTCGGCGCCGATATGCAGGACGGGGCGGCCCGCGGCGCGCACGACCAGGCGACCGTCCCACTCGGGCGGGGCGGCCAGGACCTCGATGGCGAGGGCGCTCATCGGACGCGCCCCACCAGTAGGGGCACCAGCGTGGTGGCCTCCTGGTTCTTCCGGTACAGGTCCCGGCGGGCGGGGTGCACGGCGCGCCGGGATAGGCACAGTTCGCCGGCCGGGACGTGGCACGTCCCGCACGGCACGGAGTAGACGCCGTGCCGGAACTGCGCGTGCGTCTGATGTGCGGCGTCGTGGGCGGCGTCCGCGGCCAGGGACGGGATAAGGACGGACAGGGGAGATATCACGCGTGACCGCCCTGGCCAGCCGAGTGGGCGCGATCCGAGATCGGTGTGTGGGGCGCAGCGTGTTCAGTGCTCATAGAGGGGCATCTCCTGTTTGCTGGGGGCGAGACCGGGCCATCCCTCATCTGCTGTACGTCGAACTCCCAGTTCCTGTTACATCTTCTTCGTAACCGGCTGGTCAACCCCACCCCAACTCGACCGGGCTGCGGTCTAGTTACGTTCGGCCGCACCTACCTTGACCCGTGCTACATTCAAACCGGTAAGTCGTCAGGCTCTCTACTTGAGGCCTCGCGGGCTGCTTCCGAGCATTCCGGCTGGGTGCACTGCGGCAATCGCAATGCACACCTGTACGGCGTGAGCTGGAATCAATGAGGCGGACCGCTCCAGACTCCGAGCTAGCTTGTTCGCTCGGACTGTTGGCGACTGCTGAGAACCGAGAACATTTGCGCACACGTCGGCGCGGGTGTCTCGGTCCGAACCGTAAGGGTTCGGATCGAGGCTGCCTGCGCACCCGATCCGACCCATGACAGGGAAGGTAGGGATCGGTGGACGGCGCAGCCATCCTCTTCATTCTCGCCGTCGCTGGCGTGGCTTCGATCTGCCTCTTCGCTCTAAAGGGGCTGCTCGACCAGGTCCCGGACGTGATCGACTCCGCCGGGAAAGCACGCGACGCGTGGCACCGTTTCAAGAAGCCCGAGGGGCGGCCCCGGGCGGACAACGAGGAGCCGCCCGCTACCGGGTAGGCCCGTCGTGGGGTCTCCGTCACGTCAGGACGTTGGTCAGTTCGACGCTGACCAGCGGCATGCGGGCGAATCCCGTGGAGACGGACGCGCCCATGACCGGGTTCGGGCCCAGCAGGTGCTCGTGGTCGTCATCTGGGAACAGGTGCCGGGCTGTGCCGCGTTATTGCGCGGCGGGCTGATGGCGCTCTCTGAAAGCGGCCACCCCTTGCTCTGGGTAGCCCCAGACCTGCTCAGTGGCTCTCCTCACCCGTCCGCACCTGACCTGCGGGCGGGCACCACCACAAGGAAGGGGCCGCCTGGATTGGCCCCCGCCGCGACGCCTTTGTCTGGCCCGGCGAGCAACGAGCGGAAGTGGTCACTCTCGGCCGTCGCGTCGTTGTCCTTGGGGCGGGCTCTCCCTGACCGTGCTGATCGGCTGCCGGCCTGCTCGATCTGTACCTGTCTACGTCACAGGTGTGTTCGGCGCTCGGACCGTCGCGAATACTGGCGGGCATGGCTGAAGCATCCGCAGCGGCGATCTCTCACCAGGGGCCCATTGCCATCTTTGTCAGCGCGGACGATCCTGTTCTGTCGCGCGAGTTTGAGTACGGTTCGAGGATCAAACGGGCGATCCTCTCGGCCATCCTCACCGTGGATGAACCCCGAAGGTGCCAGTTCCAGACGTACTGGGGCTCGCTCATGTTGCCGACCTTCCGCTGTGAGAGTTCCTCGTCCGACGGCAAGTTGACGCTGGCGCGCGATCCGTTTCTCCTGTGGTCTTCAGCCTCCACGCTGTGCCGAGGCGGCGAAGGCCGCTGGAGCACACTGGATGCACACGCGCCGTGGCTTCTCGGGACATCGAATGTCTACGTCGGTGTGATCTCGCGGCTGCCGAGCGAGCTGCGTGCACCGCTGGACGACCGGCTGCGGGCGTTTCGCTGGTACCTCGGTGCGATGGAAGTCGACCCGAACGACCCCCTCCACCAAGAGGTGTTCTCCTTGCTTCCCGGGTGGAGGTACTCGCGGGGGTGGGTGGATCACCCGGGCGAGGAGGGCATCTCGGCGGGGAAACTCTTCGCGGGTATAGCGGTGGATGGCATCGGCCTGGAAGATCGTCCGATCGCCGAACCCCACTGCCAGATTCTGTGGAACCCCGCCCCGGTTCCGTCCGGGGCTCCGGTGACGCTAGGTGCCCTCGCATTCTCCGGGGGCAGGACCTACCAAGAGTCGATCGTGGCACTCGTTCATGACTACCAGGAAGCCGAACGTCGCCTGTCCTTCAAGGTAGGACGTCAGCAGCCCCTGGTGGACGACCTGCGGAGTAAGTTGCATGACTACGCCCTGAACCTTGCCCATCCCGTTGGCGGCTCGAAGGCCAGGTTCTTCCAACGAGAGTTGGGAATCGAGCAGAGCAACTGGAGACTCCTCGCGATCCAGTTGCTCTCGGCTCTGCATGGTGCCGAGCCGAAGAAGTTCAGGGACGAAACAGCGCACGGAGACGCACAGCATCTCCGGTTCGAGATCAGTGCTCCGGTTGTCGGTCTAAACGGCCAGAGCAAGCAGGTCACGGCTGCGTGGAAGATCGAGGATGATGCTCCTGTCCAACTTGTCACGCTGACCCCCGGTAAGAAGGTCTCTGGTGCCGTTGACTCGCCAGCGATCATTCCTGGCGACTGGGCCAGCCTTTACGAGATCGCGCTGATGGTCGCGGAGCGGGCCAGGCAGGAATGCCGACCTACTCCGATGGCGCTGAAGGGCCCAGGGGGAGTCGAGGTCATTGCTGAGGGGCTGGCAGGCTTCGCGTGGGTCTGTTTCCCAGACGCTGGTACCGAGTTTGTTCAGTGGCTCCTGCGTACGGGGCGCGCCTCAGAGAGCCAACCCGGAGCGCGAATCAGCGCTCCGGGCCAGGACCTTGAGCCGGCGGCAGCGTGGGCCGAGGCGATGGCCAGCGTATTCCAGGCAGCGGACCAACCCTGCTCCGTCGAACAAGACGTGGACTGACCCTCCGTTGCTCTGGCGCTTGGACGCAGCGGCCGGTAGCCGTCGGGTCGACTGATCCTCAAAATCATCCCGTAGCGAGTTTCGGCGTACCTGGGCACACCCCGCCGACGGGCTGGCGCGCGGCCGCCGCCCTAGGCACCTCGACCGCTGGCACGGACGCCACGCTCCACGAGCGGGGCCACAGTCGACCACCTGTGAGGCGCTCGCTGAAACTCCTCACTCGCTTGAACGACGGAGCATGTGGGGCGACGAGCGGCCCTGGCCGATTTCAGAGATCCTCATCAGGGCATCGGCCTGATTCAGAGACCCGAACCTCTCGCGCCCTGGCTTCCGGCCTCGACAGCGCCGTCCATGCGGATCCCTCCCTTACAACCAGGCACGTATCAGGGAAATTATGCGAGGGTGATGCCAATTGCGCCGTTAGGATGAGCGGCCTGACGCTCTGTCGGACACGGACGCGCCCCATGGCGGTCCGTCACCCCCGCCTCGTACCAAGAGGTTTCCTTGGACACTCTCCTCGACGTACAGCTCACGCAGGCCCAGCGGGAACTTCTCGAAGCCATCGCCCTGCCGTGGTTCGATACGGGCCAGGCAAATTACGCCACCCCCTACATCTACGGGACGCGGCCCCCGAAGGGACTCCCGAAGGGCGAATGGCCACTGTGGGGTCACATCCAGCACCACTTCGACAAGCAAGGCAGGGACGCCGAGGAACTGTTCCACTCCCTGCCGCGCGTGGGCAACAGCGCCCCGTTCGCGTCCGGGTACGGCCTCACCGCCCCCATGCGCCGCCCCATCGGCGAGGGCGAGAGGGTACGGCTCACGATAGCCGCCTCTCTCTGGATTACCCCATGGCGGACGAAGTTCTGTGAGCCGTTCCTGCGAGTCCTCCACCATATGATCAAGCTGTACCTTGACCGGCCGATTACCAGCGAGATCACCACCGTCATGCTGCGTTCCGGTGAGCTCATGGCCGCGATGCCGGACCTCGAGCCTGGGTTTGTTGAAGCACTGCCCGAGCTGCTCTCCTACGAACCCCTCATCAGCACCGGTGGCGCCCAACTCGGGGACGGCTCCTGGGAGCGGCAGATCACCCGCAGCGTGATGCAGTTCCGAGACGCGAAGACTTTGGAGGACTACATCACACAAACGTGCGAGACCGTCGCCAAGGCGGCCTCCCAGTACGTGCCTGCCACCGTTGCGGAGGGGCCGCCGCTTCCCGCCGAGCCCGCGCGCGGGCCGTACGTCGACCCAGGCCTCCTGAAGGATCTGGATGAGGCGGCGAAGACGACGCGGTGGCGGGTGCACAAGCTGATCGCGCTGTGCGAGGGACTGAACGACGCCTACGCGGCCGGAAACCCATACGTCTGCGGCGCGATGATCCGGGCCATCCTGGACCACATCCCGCCGCTTTTCGGGCACACGGACTTCAAGGTGGTCGCGAGCCAACACGTGTTCACCGTGAAGCGGACCGACAAGTCGCACGCCCAGAAGCTCGCGGCCTTCAAGGACATAGCCGACGACGTGATGCACCGGCCGATCGGCCCCTCCGTGCCGCGTATCAGCATGGACGACATCCCGGAGCCCGTCCGCCTCAACGCGGTCCTCCAGGAGGTGGTGGCGATCCTCCGGTAGGACGCGGCCAGCACCTGAAGCAGGCGTCCTCGACACCGCGCGGGGCGTACGAGTGCCGTTCCTCTCTGAGAGTCAACACACGGCCGGACAGGGGGCGCTTGCACCTCGCCAGGAACGCCGGCGACCGGCGGTCCACCTGCGAGCCGCCCAGGTCTCCCACCCGCCCTCGTGGCGAACTCGCGCGGCTATCCTCCCGAGGTGGTTCGAGCGTCCCTCGCTCAGTGATGCAGCCGACTGCCGCATGCCGGTGCACGCCTGCCCCGGCCGCGCCGAGCACTCAGGGCAGTGAGCCCCGCGGACCCGGTAGCGCCACTGGCGCATGGAGTGCCAGACCGGCCACTCCGGCGGCATCCAGTGCCAGTCCCCTGCGGCCTCGTCCCACCACCACCCAGGAGTGGACGCCTCCGGCTCGGCCGGGTACCCGTGGCGCTTCTGGAGCCAGCGGTATGCCACCGCATCGTCATCGGCCGTCGAGCGGTTGAGCAAGTCAAAGCCGAGCCAGGTGTAGTGGATGATGGTCTGCTGCTCGTACGTCCGGCGGAACTTCGCCGGTACGTAGCGCAGATCGTCAACGAGCGGCTCCAGCCCCTGCTCTTTCAACTCAGCCCACCACTGCCCGACCGGGCGCTCAACCTTGCTCCGGTGGCCGGACAGGCGCACGCGCAGCGGGGTCATGGTCTCGCCCACATAGCGAACCTCGACTGTGCGCGGGTCGTACAGCGCGTAGATGGTCCCATCCCGCAGCGCGAGCTCTGTGTCCCGCATCGCCTTCAACAGCCGGTTCACCTCAGCGACACTCGAAGAAGGGCCGCTTCCCTGTTCGGCCTCAAGCTGGCTCCGCATTGCTGCGGCGCTGAGCTCAACCTCGTGCAGAGTCGCGCGGAGCTCTTCATCGGTGATGTGGAACTGCATGACCCGACGCTACCTGAGCAGCCGCCCCACCTCGGTGCGAACTTCAGCAATCTCGTGATGTAGTCCGGGGCGGCCGCTGATGTACTGCTTGCCCGGAACGCCGTCTCAAGTCTCCAGAGGGCTCTACGTTGTTACTGACAAGTAGCCGACAACAACTGTGATTGTTGTCGGTAATCTGGCGTCACGTCAGCCACCAGCCTCAGGGGGTACCTTGCACAACGCCGACGTCGAGTCACTGCCCGAGCGCCCCGAGATGGATTTCACGCTCGTGCGCAACGGCATGGACTACCTCAGCAGTGCGGTGCTGTATCTGACTGGCAAGATCCAGGTACCGATGGACGCGCAGCCTCTGTGGCCGGAGGTTGCCCACGGCTCCGTCTTCTCGCAGCCAGCGCCGTTCTGGCTCAGTGCCCGGCACCTGAAGTACGGCGTCCTTCACCTCCAAGCGGCCGTCGAGGTTCTCCTGAAGGCTCGCCTCGTACGCGAGCACTGGTGCCTGGTCTTCACGGACCCCGGCAGTGCCACGCGCGCCTCGTACGAGCAGGGCAAATTCAAGAGCTGTGACACAAACACCGCCCTGGACCGCCTCACCCAAATCGCCAACGTACCGATCACAGTCAAGCAACGCAGGGCCATTACCGACTTGGCGGAGACCAGGAACGCCCTGACCCACTACGGGCACACGGGCAACGCCTACGCCGTGGAGGCACGCGCTGCCCGCGCGATGAGTTTCCTCATCGACTTCGTCTCCCAGTATCTACACCCAACGCTCTCACGCGATGCCGAGATCGTCTCGAAGACGATGGATGCCGTTCGGAACTCGCTGAAGCACATCGACGCACTGGTGAAGAAGCGTATGCAGGACCTAGCCAGCGAACTCGACGCGGTCGCCGAGCGTACCGTGGTCTGCCCGAGCTGCAGACAGTGGGCACTAGTGGTGGGGGAGACCCCCCTGACCTGCCGATTCTGCCTGCGGGCGTTCGAGTTTCCTACCGACGCCGTCGTCAACTACTGGAGGGACGTCCTCAACGCGGCCGACCCTGACGGGGCAGGGGACTGCCCCGTGTGTGAAAAAGATGACGTGATGATGTGGGCGAGCGTAGCCGCGGACAAGCACACCGACATCCTGCTGTGCTTCCACTGTGGATTCGCCTACAAGGAGAAAGAATGACCGTAAACCCGAAGGCCGCCGCGTGGGACAACCTGCCCAAGCTCTTCACCGGTGGCTACCTGCGGTGGACCGTTGAAGAGCTACTCGTCTTCGCCGGGGCGAAAGCCGCGGGGGTCCGCGTCGTCGCGGGTATCGAGCGGGAGCTTGCCGCCCGATCCATCGGCCACTTCCCTTCCAAGCTTCCTCGTGACCGGAACGCCCGTGTCTTGCTTTACACGCATGATCAGCCAGGACTAGGGGCCGTCCTGCACCTAGTCCGGCAACTCGCTGAGGAGCAGGCAACAGCAGACACGACCACAAACGACCAGATCCTCATGCTGTCGACGCTGCTCGACGGTTACCAGCGCGCGTCCGAGCGAGCCCCCCAGGACGCGGCACCGGCATGAGCCTGCGTGATACCCACGAGATCATTGACGCCGAACTCGTCGAGGACGGGGAACTGGTGCCCGCGGCGCCGACTGCCCGTCCGCTCGTCGACGAGCACACAGTGTTGATGCCCGGCGAGTCCATCCCAACCAGTGACGATCCACGCACGACGTACACGGATCGGGACCTGTATGTCAGCGAGGAGACCGCCCAGGCCCTCAAGGAGGCCGAGGAGGAGGGATCGCCTCAGCGCCGGACCGCCATGGGCCTGTTCGAGGCATGGTGTGCGGAACAGGGGCGGGTGGCGAAGCCCTGCACGACGGCGACGTACACAGAGTACGGCCGTCACCTTATGGCGAGGCAGCTCAAGGTCACCACGATCCGGCACTACATGTCGCTGATCCGGACGTCCATGCCGCCCGGGAAGAAGCCGGACAACAGCCTGTTCCTGCTGCTCCTGACGCAGTACCGGAAGAAGAACAAGCGAGCGCTACGCAGAAAGGAAGCGTTCCCCATCACGCTGCCGTACCTGGTCCCGATGATGGAGAAGGCGGAGGCTGGCGACCGACCGATCGGCTGGCGCGACTCGGCGATGTTCGCCTTCGGATACCGGTTCCTCGGCCGAAGTGTCGAGGATGTCGACCTGGAGCTCGAGGACGTGACCATCCTCGACGACCGCGTGTTGGTGTGGCTCGCCGAGGACAAGACCCACAAGGGTGAGGAACAGACGCTCGTCCTTCATGACCGGCCGGACCTCAACCTGATCTTCCGGCTGCGCCGTTGGGTTGGCTATCTCGCCGAGCAGGGCATCACCACCGGCCCCGTATTCCGCGAGGTTCTACGGAGCGGCAAGGTCGCATCGTCGGAGACACGGGCGAGGCGGGGGGCCACCAAGCGCGGTGCCCACCTGCGCCCGCAGACTGTCAATGAGCGCGTGAAGTTGTGGTTCGCGGCGGCCGGGCTCAAGACCGACGGCCGCCCCGTGTCCTCCCATAGCCTTCGCGCCGGCGGCGCCACCGACCTCGGTATGAACGGCGCGACGGACGAAGAACTCGAGCTGGCTGGCCGGTGGAAGAAGGGCTCGCGCATCCCTCGGGAAAGGTACGTACGCCCGGCAAAGGACCCGTCCAAGGACCCCTTCAAGAAGGTCCCGATGCACGACCCGGAGGGCAAAACGCAGAGGTGATCTGGAGAAACAGCGGGCGGGCGACTTCCCAACGCTGACGGGCCGCACGGGTACGCCTCGGCGAGCGCGTACCCGTGCCAGGCTGGTTGCTATTCCAGGATGTCCAGGGCAGGCAGTGTATCCACGATCTTCATGGTCTCCAGGCTCACGGTCACGATTCGCTTGAGCAGGTCGATGATGTAGCGCGGGTCGTCGGACCAGTCGTTGGGGTCGTTGACGATCTCCGATGCCTTGTCAACCTTGATCTGGTAGCGATCGATGATCCACTCGATCGCGGAACGCGCACCGAGCTGATAGCGGTACGCCTCCTCCGGGATATTGGTGAGGGTGACCCGGTTGTTGTAGACGATCGTCGAACGATCCGGCTGGCCCTTCACCTTGGGGATCTTCATCTTGGCGACCCGATACAGCTCGCCAGGCGGGGTTGCGGAGGCGCCGACCGGAGGCGTTTCGACGATGCCCTTGTACGGCTCAGACTGTTCGTAGCCGATGTGCAGGTTCGCAAGCGCGCGGCCAGCGGCGGCAAAGCCCTGGAAATCCCGGACCTTAGGAATACGCGGAAGAGACTTCTTCAGGTCTGCGGCGAAGCGCTCGCGGTACTCCGGGGAGTGGAGCAGGGCGTAGGTGTAGTAGAAGATATCGTCTTTGTCGATGGCGGGGCTGTAGGTCTTGCGGTAGGCGGTGAGGGCGGCGTCGGTGATGTTGTCGATGCGCTCATATCCGCCACCTTCCTCTTCAACAGAGAACAGGTCGTCGCCCTGGCCGAGCTCGCGGTAGGTGTAGCGGGGGAAAAATTGACCACCTTCCGAACCCCAGAAGTTTAGATCGGGGATAAAGCCGACCATCAGAATCGAGTAAGGCTTGAGCGCACTTACTCCAGTCATGTAGAAACCGAAGTTCTCATGCTCCGCCGTGGGGAAAACTCGAGGGAGCTGCGCCCGCTCATGATTCAGGTGACGATCGAAGTAGACAGCCTGCTTCATGAACGGTCGATACATCGAGAGAGAGACGTGGTCCGCCTCAAACGCGACCTTCTCTTTCTTGGCCAAATACCCCTTGAGGCTCCGGGACCAGCTGATCTTTTTCGGGTCGAGGTCGATGAAACCGTCAACATGGTCACGGGGTTGGGTGACTCTATGTCCCTCACAGTGCGCACCGAAGGCCAGTACCTGCGAATTGTAGAAATCAATCATCGACTCGGCGTTCTCGCGCATGCGGTCGGCCGAGTAGTTGTAGACCCATACGTCGCGGTTCGTCTGGAGTCCCGCAGAATAAGTCTCAAACACCGGAGTCGAATCGGCCTTACGAGACTTGTCACCAAGCTGCTGAAAAGTGGCGAAACTCTCGTCTCGCTGGTTGATCCAGTCACCTTCGGGGTTCGGACTGAGTTCCTTCCATTTCAAAGTGTTGAGGCTCTCCGCACTGAGGATGCGAAGCTTTTCCTCGCGACTAAGGTTATCTCCGATGTCGCGATAATAAAGGGTGCAGCCTGAGGCGGCGGTATTTATTTTACTGCCCTTAACGAGAATCAGGATGGCGACGGTATTCCGGCTACCCGAGCCGAAAATTTTACCGCCTTCCCTCCGAGACTGCTCGCCAGCGGTGCGCTGGTTGCCGCGTAGGTTGTAGCAGTAGATAGCGTCAAACTCGCTGACCAACGACTTACGCAAGCCATCTGCGCTGGTGCCGTCGATATACCCGCCGTTGGAAACGAAAGCCACAACGCCCTCGTCCGTAATGCGATCGGAAGCCCATCGAATGGCGCGGATGTACGAGTCGTACAGCCTGCTCTTGTTCGCTGCCACTGACCGAGCCGCGTAAGTCTCAGCGATGCGGCGATCGAGCACCTCGTACTTGAGGTTCTGGTTGTCGTCGTTCATGCTGTCCTGCCCAACTGAGTAAGGCGGGTTGCCGACGACGACTGTGATGGGCTGCTCGCGCTGCTTCATCGCGCGCTCACTGTTGCCCTCGAGCACCTCCATGCCGTCAAGCTTGGCCACACCACCCTCGGCGAGCTGGAAGGTGTCGGTCAGGACGATGCCTTCGAATGGCTGGTAATCACCGCCAGCCAGGTCGTGGAAGGCAGCCTCGATGTTGACTGCGGCGATGTAGTAGGCCAGCAGCACGATTTCGTTGGCGTGCAGTTCGCTGGTGTACTTGCGCAGCAAGTCCTCCGGCTTGATCAGGCCGGACTGGAGCAGCCGCACAGGAAACGTGCCGGTGCCAACGAAGGGGTCGATAATCTGGACGCCTGCGTCGGATAGGGACTTGCCGAAGTGCTTAGACAGCGCCTGCTCGGTGGAGCGGATTATAAAGTCGACGACTTCGATCGGGGTGTAGACGATGCCCAAGGCGTCGGCTGTCTTGGGCAGGGCGGTCTTGAAGAACTTGTCATAGAGCTCGACGATGACGCGCTGGCGGCCTTCGTGGTTATCGATGCCCTCGGCGCGCACCCGCACCGACTCGTAGAACGCCCCCAGGGTCTTGGTCTCTGTATCGAGGCCCTGATCATCGAGGATGTCGAGCATGCCCTGCATAGCCTTCGAGACTGGGTTGTGCTGGGCGAAGCCGTAATCCTTGAAGAGGGCGTCGAAGACGGGCTTTGTGACAATGTGCTGGGCGAGCATGTCGACGGCCGCGTCATCGGTCACACCTGGGTTTATGGTCACCCGCAGCTCGGCGACAAACTCCTCGAATGCGGCCTGCTTTTCGGGAAGGACAAGCGCGGCCTTGATGCGGGTGACGTGGCGGTCGGCGATCTGGGCGATGTCCTTGGCCCAGTCCTCCCAGTAGTGGCGCTCGCCGACCTTGTCGACGATGCGGGCGTAGATAGCGTCCCGCCAGTCGCTCACGGAGAACAGGGCGTCCTGGATGTGCTGGGCGCTCTGAGCTTCCTTCTCCTTGGCGGCCTGGGCGCTGTCGGCGGTGCTGGAGCCGTCCTGGTCGCCGACCGTCTCGTCGCCCGCGCCGATGTGGCCGATGCCGATGGTGTCGGGCTTCTTCTTGTTGAGCTCGATCTGGTTGACGGTGGCGTTGAAGCGGTCGTCGTGGGCGCGCAGGGCCTGGAGAACCTGCCAGACGGTCTTGAAGCGCTGGTTGTCCGCGAGTGCCTTCTCCGGCGGCATACCCGCGGGGACGGCGACGGGCAGGATGATGTAGCCGTAGTTCTTGCCGGGGGCGGTGCGCATGACGCGGCCGACGGACTGGACGACGTCCACCACGGAGTTGCGCGGGTGCAGGAACAGCACCGCGTCCAGGCTCGGCACGTCGACGCCCTCGGACAGGCAGCGGGCGTTGGACAGAATGCGGGCGTTGGCCGGGCCGGGGTCCTGCTTGAGCCAGTCGAGGAGCCGGTTGCGCTGGAGGGTGTTGAAGGTGCCGTCGACGTGGTCGACCTCGCAGTGCAGCACCTCGTCATCCGCGTCGTCGTAGGCGTCGACGACCTCGTTGAACCGGGCGGCGACGGACTTGGAGTCGGCGATGGAGCGGGCGAAGGCGACGGCCCGCTTCATCGGGGCCTCGTCCTTGCCGAAACCGGAGCCGTCGGCGAAGGTGCCGGTGCGCTTGGCCATCGCGTTCCAGCAGCCGATGATCTTCGCTGCGTCGTCGAGGCTCAACTCGGCGTCCGCCCCGGCCAGGCTCTCCTGGAGGGTCTTGGCGACGGCGCCCTCATCGATCGTGAGGATGAGGACTTTGTAGTCGGTGAGCAGCCCCTGCTCCACGGCCTTGCCGAAGCCGAGCCGGTGGAACTCGGGGCCATACGTCGCTTCGTCGTCCATCGAGGCGACGGCCGCGTCGGCGTGCTTGGCGTCCTGCTTGGTGTCGTCGTTGTACACCCGCGGGGTCGCGGTCATGTACAGGCGGCGGTCCGCGCCGAGGAAGGAGTCGTCGTGGACACGGACGAACGCGGACTCGTCGTGACCGGAGAGGGTGACGCCCGTGGTGCGGTGGGCTTCATCGCACAGGATCAGATCGAAGCGGGGCAGGCCCTGCTGCTGGGCCGCGGAAACGGTCGCGATCGACTGGTAGGTGGAGAACACCACCGTGAGGCCCGGCGTCGCCTCCACGCTCGCCATCTGCGCGACCAGTCGGTCCGGGTCGGTGGTGGCGGGCAGGGCCAGGTCATGGGTGGACATGTCCTTGTCGTCACCCTGGGCCTTCTGCTTGCCGACCTTGGTGTCGGAGCAGACAGCGAAGGCGCGCAGCGGCACCTCAGCCTCGTACGACCACTCGCGCAGTGTCTGCGAAAGGAGTGCGATGGAGGGGACCAGGAACAGGACAGTGGTGTGCTCCCCCTGGCCTGCCTCCGCCCGCTCCTGCTGGAGACGCTCGGCAATCTTCAAGCTGGTGAAGGTCTTGCCGGTTCCGCAGGCCATGATGAGCTTGCCGCGCTCGTGCTCGGCGAAGCCGGCGAAGACGTCGTCGATCGCCTCACGCTGGTGAGGGCGCGGCTTCTTCTTCTGACGCAGCGTCATCTCGAACTCGACGTGCAGGCCCGGCGTGGGCATGCGCCACTCCACCGGGCTGCTCGCGATGTCCGACAGGCCGAGCCGGGTGACGGGGATCTGCTGGTCGTCCAGCGCCTCCTCGGCGTGGACGCTCCACTTGTCCGTCGTGGAGATGATCATCCGGCGGGTGAAGGCGCCCTTGCCCGAGGCCGTGAAGAAGGAGTCGATGTCCTCCTTGTGGATCGTGTGCTGCGGTTCGTAGAACTTGCACTGGATGGCACAGAAGCCGCCGGTTTCCCGGTCCTGCGCGACAAGGTCGATGCCCGTGTCCCGTTTGTCGTGCTCGGCGCCCGGCCAGTCGGCCCACATCCACACACGGCTGAACTGCTCGGTCCACTGCGGATCGGTGCTCAGGTACTGGACCATGAACTCCTCGAAGCGGGTCCCCCGGTCCCGATTCCCGGTGGAGCCGTCACGGATCGCCCTCAGAACGTCGTGCACCGTCGTCGTGGTCCCGCTCAACGCGCTTCGCACCCCATCACACTCGGTAGCGCGCATGTGCGCGCTGCGTGGCCTAACACCGGAATCCCCATAACCCTACTGGTGAGCCCCAGGCCGAGGGTCTGAATCGATCCTCTGGCACCCGCAGATTCCCGGCCTGCTATCAGCATGGCTACATCCGAGACCGGAAGCCCCGTCAGTTGAGGAGGCCGCGACGGCGCGGCTGGTTCAGCGGCTCGGGCTCGTACACGGCCAGCAGGGCGGCCTCGGCCCGGTCGGGACTCTTCATGCCGCGGGCCTTCATGGTCTTCTTCGACTCGATGATGCTGTACCCGGCCGTGTTCGATCCGAGCTTCGGGGTGGAGAGCTGGATACCGGCCTGCCGGTCGACGCGGAGGCGCAGGCGGCCGGTGCCGGTCGATGGGTCCGGCTGGAGGAGTGCCCTGGTGGCGAGCCACATCTCGTCACGCTTGCGGTACGGGCGCATGACGGCGCCCGGGTCGTCCTGGCTGGGGGACTCGGACACCATGACGCCCACGATCTGTGCCTGGTGGGTGCCGTTCTCCGCCCAGACCTCCAGCATGCTGGTGGCGCCGTGGCCGATGCCGTTTTTGTCGATCTTCACGCGGACGGGGTGTGGGGAGTTCAGGGCGGCCGCGAGGCGCTGCGCTGCGCGGATCTCCTCGAGGATCTTCTCTGCGACCTTCACCTGGTTGTCGTTGGCGGTGCCGGAGCTGGCGTGCCGCATCTCGATCGCGTCTCCGACCGCCCTGTAGATCGTGAATTCGTCGCCTCCGTCGGCGGCGACGTCGACGCCGAGCCTGATCCAGGCGCCTTCCTTCACGGTGTGCTTGGCGGTCTCCCCTTCCAGGCCGAGGTCACACAGTCGGTGCCAGCCGGGGCCGGTCGGGTCGTCGTTGTTCTGGGCGTCCTCGACCCAGGTCACGGGTATCGCGAGGCCGCCTCCGCCCTTGGGGAAGCGGGCGTGCACCTTGGCGATGACGTACGGGTGATCTTCTCCGTACTCCCTGATGGTGCGGTCCACCCAGTCCTGGTCTGGGAGGTGGATCGCGAGGGAGTGCGGGGGTACGCCGTCGGGGCAGTCGTTGCAGTAGGGGACACGCTCGCGGGTGATGGCCGGGGAGTCGAAGGTCGCGATGGGGATGGTGACCGTGGACGGTTCCTCGGGGTCCTCGCCCTCCTCGCACAGCGTCTCGAACCAGCTCCGCGGGTCGTCCATCGCGGGGTTGCCGATCGCCAACATCCTGGCGTCGCCGGTCAAGAGGTTGTTGGTGCCGTTGCCGATGGTGCGGGCGATACCGCCGGCCTCGTCGACGACGATGAGCAGCTTGGGCGTGCCGTGGATGCCCTGCATGGCCGCTTCGTCGTTCTCCGGCGCGGTGAAGCCGTACGCGACGATGACGTCATTGCCCCACTGGTCGGGGATCTTCCACTGGGTTGTGTCGCAGTATCCGGGCAGGCCCGCGCGGGCGACGGTCTTCCTGATGTGGGGCCAGAGCTGGTTCCTGACCTGGCGGAATCGGGTCGCCGTGGTGACGATGACCATGGTTCCGGGGGCGTTGACGGCTCCGGCCCAGGCGACGAGCCTGCCCGCGATCCACGTTTTGCCGACGCCGAAGCCGGCCGGGACGGCGATGCGCTTCTTGAAGGGGACGGCGTCGACGATCTCGCGCTGACGGCTCCAGATGCTCTCCCCCAGTACGTCCTCGATGAAGCCGCTGGGGGTGTCGTGCCAGAGCCCGTACATCGAGCCGGTGGCCCGCTCGACTTCCCGCATGACGTGTGGGCGTTCGCGGGCGGTGATGTCGTGCTTGAAGGCGTGGCGGCGGGCGCCCGCGGGGGCGCGGAGCAGGATGTCGGCGACGTTGGAGGCGTCACGGGATACGACGCCGGGCTGACGCCCGTTCCGTAGGTCCCGGGCCGGTGGGACCACGCGGGAGCGTACGGGGGGCGGGAGCTGCGTGCGGGACATGGCGGGGAAGGTGCCGCCCGCAGGGATCTAGTGTCGCGGCCTGGCCGGGGCCCATGCCCAGACCGCCGACCAGGCCGCGAGGTTCCGGCACGATCTCGAGAACGAAGCCACCCCGCCTCTCAGGGGGCTTGTGCCGGAAGTCTGTGCCGGGGCGATGGCCCTGCACCGGGGAGATGGAGCAGGGGCTTCGCCCCGGCCGAGGGGCCGCGGCTGGAGTGCTTTCCCCGCGGGGGCGTCGGGGTCAGAGGGCCAGCCGCACTCTGTAGTACGTCGTGCGCCGAATTCCGTTACGCCTTGTCGCCGATCGGGGGCTTCTTGCGCCAGAACTCGGCGCGAACGTCGTCGAAGGGGGAGTCCTCAACCAGCAGGCGCATGACGCTGATCGGACGGGAGTCGAAGGTGAGCGGCAGGCCGGGCACCGTGCCGTCGAGGACGTCGAGGTCGATGCCCGCGGTCATCAGCCACGCGGGCATATTGCCCTTGGGGGCCGCCTGCAGGCGCGCCTTCTCGTCTTCGCTCAGAGGTACGCCCCAGGGGCGGGTGTCGAGCGGGGCGTTGGTGACCTCGGCGATATTGAACGGGAAGTAGTTCCGGCCCGGAGTCTGGGCGGCCGACTCCGGCTTGCCGTCCGTCGCCTGGATGAGGGCCAGGACTGCGGCGACGGCCGCGCACCCGAGGCAGCATTCCTCCTCGGAGTCCTCGTCGGCTGCGGCTTCCGGTGCCTCCTCGGCGGCCGGCTCGTCGATGGCGGCAGTCCGGGTGGCGTCGAGGCTGGCGAGCAGGTCCTGCTCCTCCTCGGCCCGCCGTATCGACTGCCGGAAGATCTCCATCTCCGACTCGACGACGCCGCGCTCCAACGGGGAGAGCTGGAACCACGGGGTGGAGTCCTGTCCGGCGCTCTTGAGGAACGCCCGGCGGGTCTCGTAGAAGTGCCGGGTCAGGTTCGGCGGGAGCATCGTGCGCGTGGGCATGGATCGCATCGTCATGTCTGGGAGAACGCCAACGGCCGGATTCTGTGACACCCCTCCTACTTCGCCGCCCTGCTGCTGCGCTGGAGGTCGGTTCGAGGATCCTTCGGAGGCGATGCACGCCGATGCCTGAGCGAAGCGAAGGCATCGGAACTCTTACTTCATTGTGGTGCTTGATCTTGTTACTGAAGGCGCCTGATCTACCGGCGACCGGACTACCGGTGTCCGTCCTACCGGAAGCCGGATTTCCAGGCCCCGGTGACCGGCGCCTGATAATCAGGCCCCGGTCTGACCTGGGAGCAAAGGCAAGACCCGCCCGTGGGTGCTCGGGGCCGGTCTGGGGTGTGTGGCGGATCGGTCAGCGCTTGGCAGCGCGCTCGCGGGCCGCGCGGGCGGCTGCCTGCTGCTGCCAGATCAGCTTCTTCTGCACGCCGGCGTGCTCGGCGATCCTCGGCCCGTCCCAGCCGTACGGCTCCTCCGACAGGGCCAGCGCGGCATCCCGCATGAACACCACGGCGGCGCCGCGGCGGGCGCGCGCCTCGGCGACGACGGTAGCCAGCTTCGGCAGCTTCTCGTCGGCGTCCTCGACGAACGGCACGCCCGCTTCCCGGGCCGCCTCGACGAGCTTGGGGCCCGGGAGGTCGGGAACGGGTCGCAGCTCGTAGTGCCCGCTGTCGGTGCGCACTCGCTCGGGGCCGCCGTAGAACGCCTTACTCAGGACCTCGCGGTAGGCGGTCGGCGTGACACCGATCGCGCCGGCGAGACCAGGAACGTGCTCGTAGAACCAGAGGGAGGCCACGGCCTTGTCGCGGTCATCGAGGTGCAGCGCGACCTCGGCGTCCGCTTGGCGGATGATCTCGGCGGCGCGCTCGATCCGGTCGTCCGGGCGGGTGATCCTGCCCAGCTCCTCCGTCACGGCGCGCTCCGCGGCCTCGCGGAGGGCTTTGAAGTCGGTCTTCTCGATCTTCTTCTTCGAGTAGGTGATCCCGGCCTTGGGCATGGCTGCCATTTCCCGTCTCAAGCTGTGGCGCGGGGCTGCGCCTCACGCCGACTGGGGTAACCCCACGCCTGCGCACAGCCGGAAATGATACAGCCACGAGAGCGCCGTGTCAGTGCACAGGTACTGACCTGCATCGGAGCACTGCGAACGCGACGCCGCCGACGATCAGAACCCGTCCTTGGCCGTCTCTCGCCCGGGTCTGGCCGGGAGCTGGGTCGCGGGGCGTGTCCGTGATCGCGATCCGCCCGACACCAAGGTTCGGTCCCTGCGGGAGGCGGACGACCCACAGCAGCCACGGCCCGAGGCGCAGCTCGCGAGGTCGCCGTACGCGGGTCTTCATCGTGATTCGGGGGCTCATCGGGGGCCGTCCTTCCGCAGTGCCTCGCGCTCGGCCTTGCGGTGCTGGTAGTCGGCCCACTCGTCTCGCGGCAGCAGTGCGCACACGATCAGCGACAGGCGCCCGACGACGACCTGCAGGCCGCTCCTCTTCGCGTTGGCCTCCGGCCCGTACCGGGCAAAGCCGATCGCGAAGAACGCCGGGTAGTGGTCCCGGCGTACGAGGTACACGCCGGCGGTGAACCGGCCGACGTTGACGAAGTGCGCCCGCCGGATGGGCGTGAACAGCTCCAGCACGAGGAACACGGCGGCCGCGCTCAGCGACCAGCACCACCCCAGCGTCAGGGCGATCAGCAGGCTCACGGTCCATTCGCCGGCGCGGTACCGGCGCTGCGGCGTCCAGAACGGCGACCGGAAGCGGACGGTGCCGGGGAGCGTCTGGTACCCGAAGATGCTGGTGGCGTCGCCTTCCCACGAGTAGTGCATGGTCGACCGGTCGGAGTACGAGGCCTTGTGCCGGCCGTCGTGGTCGACGAGGCGCTGGCACCGCCAGCCCTGGGAGCCGATGAGCGCGGCCGGCGTCGCCGGGCACTGGCGACGGCGCTTCATCGCGGCCCCCAGGAGCACAGGAACTCGGCCACGGCGTCGAAGAGGCCTTCCACCGCGGCGGCGATCCAGTCCGTTCGGGACGTCGAGTAGCCGCGGGTGCGGCGGCGGCGCTTCATCGGGCGGCCGCCACGGTCGTGGCGCGGACGCCGTCCGGGGTGAGCCGGTATTCGCTGCCGTCTGGGTAGCGCACCAGGACCTCGCCGGGGAGCTGCGGCCGGCGCACCTTCCACCCGGCCTCGTACGACTCCCGCGGGTTGTCCTCGAACCAGCCGTTGCACACGGTGCAGGCGGTCAGCAGGTTATGCGCCTGGTTGATCCAGGGCTCCCGCGCCCCGCCCATGCCGCGGTTCACCCTGTGGTGGACGGTCAGGTTCTCCGGCGCTCCGCAGCGCACACAGGCGCCGCCGTCGCGGTCGTAGACCATGGCCTTTACCACGTCGGTGGGGCCGGTCCGTCGTCGTGCCACAGCACTGGTCTCCTCGTCTGCCCCGGGCGCCGGACCGCGTCGTTCACGGTCCTGGTGGCGCGCCCCGGGGCGAGGCGGGGAGAGTGGACGGCGGCCGCTCCTTACGTCGCGTCCTCGGCCCGGCGCCAGCCCGCGGCCGTGCACGCCGGACACGGCCGTCCCAGGTGCTCGGTCACCGCCTGGTGCCAGCGGCGCGTCTCCCATCGCAGTTGGACGATGTAGCGGGGCACGGCCAGGGAGATCCCGAGCCGGGATGGCCGGATGTCCGGGCAGTAGTACGACGTCGTACGCCCGTTGCTCTTGACGACCGCGCGCAGCACTCGCTTCCACAGCCCCGGCGGCCGCTTGTCCCGGGGCCCGTAGAACTCGTCCCGGGTCTGCACGAGGGTGCTGAGCGACAGCTTCGGCGCCCCCAGACCGCTCAGGTACCAGGTGCGAGAGGTGGCGCCCTCGTCCGCGAACCGCTGGAAGCCGAGGTACACGCCGCCGGGCAGGTGCGTGGAGTTGAAGCCGGTCATGCGCATCAGTTGCTCCTCACGGTCTCGCGGCGCAGCCGGAGACGGCACAGCTCGGCGTACTCGGCCTTGGCCTCCACGCCCATGGAGTCGAAGCCCTCCAGCCGGGCGGCCTCGAGCGTCGTTCCGGTACCGGCGAACGGGTCCAGGACGATCCCGCCGGGCGCGGTGAGCAGCCGGACCAGCCAGCGCATCAGCGCGACCGGCTTCACCGTGGGGTGCACGGTGCCGTCCGGCAGCCGCGGCCGCTCACTGGTGGGGGCCTTGGCCTGGTAGCGGAACGCCGGGTAGAAGCGGGAGGCGCCGCCGGAGTCCGCGCCCCGGACCGGCTTGCACGCGGTCTGGCCCTTGAAGTCGCCGTACACGTCGCGGAACTTGTCCGAACCGCGGCGCCGCGGGTTCGCCCCGGAGGTGAGCCGCCCCGACTGGCCGTCCAGCTCGGCGGCCGGGCACCCCTCCGCGCAGCCGTCCGCGCAGCCGTCGACGATCCATCCCGCCTCGTCGATGGCCCACGCGTGCGACAGCAGCACGTTGGTCGGCCAACGCCCCTCCGCGTCGCCGGGCGGGGTCTTGCACGCTGCGGTGTTCATCGCGCCGGTGCCGTACGCCAGGACGTTGGAGGCGACCGTGCCGTCGAGTGGCTTCCGCGCCAGGACGATCGGCTCATGGCCGGGCTTGAGGGCGGTGTTCCAGCCGTCCCAGCGAGCGGCCTCGGCGGTCGCCGGGGCGGTCACGTCGAACGTCTCGGACTGGAGCTGTGGGAACACCCCGGAGCCGCCCCGGGCCCGGTGCCCCTTGCCGATGACCTCCCGGTCCTCCCACGCCTCCCCGGGCGCGTTCTTCCGCCCGTTCAGCTCGTGCACCAGGTCCTCGACGCTGATCGGGGCCTCGAACCCCATCTCTGCCTTCAACTGCTCCCACTGCTCGACGGTCGGGACGGCGGCGGTCTTGCTCTGTGTCGTCCAGTGCTGCGCCATGCCGTTGAAGCCGAACAGGGCGTCGATCTGCGGGTTCGTCCAGCCGACGGAGTCGCGGAGCGCGGCGAACTCGGCGGTGAAGCGGCGGCGGGCGGGGTGGTCGTCGCGGCGCCGGTCGATCAGCTTCCCGACGTCCTGTCCCTTGGGGAAGCCGGTGCCGTACAGCCAGTGCAGGGAGTCACGGATCTCGAATCCGGCGTCCTCGACGGCCACGGCCATGCGGTGGTAGGTGCGGGTCGCGCCGAACGCGGCCAGGTGCCCGCCCGGTTTGAGGACGCGGAAGCACTCCGCCCACATGTCCACGCTGTACGCGATGCCGGAGGCGTCCCACGCCTTCCCGAGAAACCCCAACTCGTACGGCGGATCGGTCACGACCGCGTCCACGGAGGCATCGGGGAGGGTCCGAAGGTGGTCGAGGGCGTCCGCGCAGTGCACGACCGGCTCGGGGCCCGTCAGCTCCTCCACAGGTATCAGGGCTTCCTGCCCGGCGGGGGCGAGGTTCGTTGCCGCCACGAGGTTCGTCCGTCCTGCCCCGGCTCGTCGGACCGGCCAGGAGCGGCGGCCACGGGAGGACGGCTGGAGCGAGGCGGGACCATGGGGCGCCGAGGAGGCTTACGTCGCGATCAGGCGCGCGTGACACTCTGCGGCGGCGGGTTTCTACAGCCTTCCGGGCTGTAGAAACCCGCTCATGGGCTGCCGCCACTCGTTGGTGGCGTCACGCCGCCGGAGCACCTCGTGCACGACCGCCCCCGCCTCCCTGTCGAAGGCGCCGTCCTGGAGCGTCACCCGGTGGCACACCATGTCGCTGCTCTCTTCCTTGAAGTCCATCCACTTGCCGCTGTCGTACCGCTTCCAGTGGCGGTGGACCTCAAGGACCCCGAAGGCCTCCAGCGGCCGGTGCGTCTCGTACGCGTCCCGGCCGAGGCCGTAGAAGCCGTGGCGCACGTTACTCAGCACGAAGCCGAGGTTCATCGGTGTCCCGCCATCCGGCGTCACCTTCATGCCGTCGAACTTCAGGACGTCGAACCACATCAACATGGCGGCGATCTCGCTGTTGGTGAGCGCGTAGATCCAGCCGTTGGTGAAGAACCCCACGGGGATCTCAAGGAAGAGCTCGGCATCCGCCGGCACCGTGTACGCGATACTCGCGGCGCCGGTGTCCTTGCTCTTCCCGTTCTCGCACAGGAGCAGGACGCCGCGGCCGACCTGTCCCTTGACCCCGGTCGCCGACCTGAGCAGCTCCATCCCCTCCAGCGTCTTCATCGCCTGGGTGATCTGCCTCAGCTTGTTCGTGCGGACCGAGGACGCCTGAACACCGGGACCGGCGTACTTGGCGACGGTCGCCACCAACCCCTCCCACGAGTCGGTCGTCTGGGCGTTCGGCTCGATTGGGTACGGCTGGGGCCACTCCTTCCCGATCGCCGCCTCGCACTGCGCCGCGAACAGCATCACGAGGTAGAGCTTCAGGCTGAGCCCCTTCGGCGTGATCATCTGTGCGGAGAAGGGGCGCTCTGACCTAGGCAGAGGCTTGCGCTCGTTCTCGACCGTCCCGCCGAACTTCTCCAGCCGCACGAAGGACCGCCGTACGCGCACTGTCTTCGGCTTCCTGCCCCGCTCGTAGATCTCCCGAGCCTTCCGGACCGCCTCGGGGAGGTCGTTCCCCATCAAGGCCGCCAGTTGCTCCATGCGGACCTCGACCTTGCCGTCCCTCTCATGGGCCACAGCCCCGGCCTCCTCAAAAAAACTGCTACGGTTTATCCGCTACCGATTGATCCGCATGCCGGGTTACTAGTCCAGCTATCCATCTCCTGGTTTCAGCTCCGTTTAACTGAGACTCGACGCATGCGGATCAATCCGTAGACCAGTGTACCCCGAGGGCCTGTCAAGCCCACGCACCATGGATCTCACGAGCTGGAACCCTCCAGCCGTAGAAGTCCCGCAGGCCCCGGGCAGAGAGCCGGCAAGCAGAACTGCCCTGGGCCTGCGCTTACAGGAAAGAGGTGGTCCGTCCTGAGTACCAACGACGGTACCCCAGCAGATCCGGCACAGCACCAGCCCGTCGTCTCCGTGAGCAGGAGGCGCTCCGAGGGGGCGTTCGGCTGGTGCCAGCTCGGGTTCTCCGTGCTTTGCGTCGGTTCCGGAGTCGCCCTGTGCTTCACCGGCTTCCCCTTCGTCGGCGGCCCGCTCATCACCGCCGGAACCTGCCTGCAGGTCAAGGTCGAGGTTAACCTCCGCTGATCTTGAAGGCCGGGGGCGTGGAGGTGCTGCCCTCCACGCCCCCGCCGGTTCCCGGCACTCTGGGGACGATCTCTGGCGGACGCGATCGGGTCTCCTCACCTCACCCGGGTCGAGCGGTGCGGTGTTCGGCGAGCGCCCGCTCGAGGGCGTCGAGCATCGTGACGATGTCGTCGACCTTCACGTAGGAGATCCCGAACGTCACGGTGCCGTCGGCGTTCACCTCGAACTCGTACTCCGCATAGGTCTGCTCGTCCTCGTAGTGGTACTGGCCGGGCTCCGCCTCAGCGAATCCGCCCGATCCTTCGTCGAACCAGTCCGCGCCCCAGCACTCCGTCATGGCCGTACCGACCGCGACTTTCGGGACCTTCTCGAACTCGATCGTCGCGCGGCCGTGATCGTCCAAGCAGACCTTCCCCCCGCCTTCCCCGGGCGTCGTCCACCGCAGGGTGGGCCCGAAGCACTGACACCTGGTGGCCGGACTGAGGGCGGGGAACGCCGCGGTGAAGGCTTCCTGAGCCGTCTCCTGGTGCAGCTCCCACGCGCCGTACCAGCTATCGAGGGCTTCCTTGACGTGTGCTTCCACGTCCTCTCCCATCTGCCCAGGCCGTGGGGCGCCGAGGTGGCGGCCGCGGGGTCGCGGCGCGGGCGAGCGGGCACGGTGCCGACGACGAGCGGCTTACGTCCGGTGGAATCGCAGGTCAGGAGGAGAGACCTTGATCACGTGCGGGGCGATCGAGGCGTGCCGGGGTCACCGGCTCCGGGCCGGCCACGGGGCACTGGACATGGTTGCGCCCCGACCGCGGGGTGCGGCCGGGGCGCCGTCGAGGGGCTACGCCTCGACGCCGCCCGTGGTGCCGTTCGAGCTGCCGCCCGTGCTGGAACACTCCGGGTCGAAGATGTTGCATCCGCCGTCAGTCGGGTCCGGCGGCATGGACGCCGTCGGAGTCGGCTCCGGGGTGGGCGTCGGGCCGCCGGACGGGTCCGGATCGCTGGGGCTCGGCGTGGCCGTGGCGGTCGGCGACGGCTTCGGGCTCGGCTCCGTCGAGTCGTCCCGTACGGCACCGAGCACGCCGAAGACGACCGAGGCGAGCAGGTTGACCACGAGCAGCACCAGGATCGCGCGGCTGTACCGGATGCAGGTGCGGCAGTTGCCGTCCGAGACGAGTTCGGCGGGCTCCAGAGCGACCGGGCACAGGGAGCTGCAGGCGGACCTGGGGGCGGGTTCTGACACGGTGGGTCCTTCGGTTCGGGAACTGGAAGGCCGGACCGTGTCCGACTCGGGTGCCTTGCGTCGCGGCATCACTTGGTGAGCCGGACCGGCGGCGGGGCGGGCGCCTTCGGCTGCTTCTGCGTACTGCTCCCGGAGTTGCTGGTACTGGCGGCGCCCGTACTGCCGTACGGCAGGCACGTCACGGGGTCGACGGCGCCGACGACGGCCGGGGCACAGCGCCCGGATGAACCGTCGCTGTCGTCGTCGACGTCGATGTCGGCGGCCAGGAGCGAGAACAGGATTACCAAGCCGAACACAAAGAGGCCGACGGCGACGGAGACGACCAGGCGGGACGTGCGGTCGTTCGGCGGGGACAGGAGCTTGGTCACGGTGCGGCCTTCCAGACGAAGAGATGAGGCCGCGGATCGTGGAGGCCGGGACCGTCTTGCGTCGCGCGGTGCCGAATCGGCTTGCCCGTACGGACCCCGGCCGGACTCGGACCGATCACTGCTCCAGCGCCTTGAGGGTGTTCGAGTCCCATGGAGCCGACTTACGCTCCTCCTGCCGTGTCTGGGCGAAGGGCGTGGTGCAGGAGGGGGGCGCTGTCAGGCGATCCGGGGTTGATGGGCGAGCCGCGCGGGCCGTACGGTCCCTGCGCCGAAGCGTCGGTTGGCTTGGTCCACGGCGCTCTCTGCCAACCGCCCGTTCTCCGTGGTCCGGTCGAACGTGATCTGCTCGGCGACCTGATCGGCGTCGAGAAGCCCAGTGGCTCGCACGCTGACGCCGCGGATACGTGCTCGCTCAAGGCCGAGTCGAGCGAACATCTCGTAGGCCAGCGTGCGGAGTTCGTCGGTGTGGGCAGACGGTACGGGCAGCCGTCGCGAGCGGGTCAGGTGCGTGTGGTCGGCGAATCTCAGTTGGAGCTCCAGGCCGGCGGCGGCCTGCTCTCGTTCGCGCAGCCGGGAGGCGATGGCCACCACGGTGTCGAGGAGCGCGGTTCGGATCGTCTCGGGGTCCAGGACGTCACGGGCGAAGTCGCGGCGCTCGCTGGTCGACCGGGGCAACGCCGTCGGGGTCACTGCGCGAGGGTCCAGGCCCCAGGCACGATCGCGCAACTCCCGACCGGCACGGCCGCCGAGGACGCGCTGCGCGGTCTCCTCCGGGACGCCTGCCAGGGCACCGATCGTGTGGAGCCCGAAGTGGCGCAGAGTGCTCGCCTGCTGTCGACCGATGCCGTGAAGGGCGTCGATGGGCAAGGGCCACAGCCACTCGGCCAGGGACATCGGATCGTCGGGGATGACGCAGATGCCGTTGGGGCCGGGATGCGCGGAGGCGGTTGCTGCCAGTGCCCACGTTGCTGCCACTCCGATGTGGACGTCCAGGTCGGTCCATGCCATGGCCCGCAGACGGATCAAGGTGGCGAGTTGGGGCGGAGTACGGCGGTGGAAGCGGAGTGCTCCCCCCACGTCGACGAGTGCTGCGGCAGGTGGAAGGGCCTGGACGATAGGCGAGATGTCGTAGGTAAGCAGGTCCAGAAGCTGCTGGTAACGGTCCGCGGAGGTGCCCGGAGGTACCCGTAGATGAAGGACACGCGCGGCGGTTAGCGCGTCGAGGTGTCGATCGCTCATGCCCTCGCCCCTTCCGCCGTCCTAATTCGCACTCCAGTTCGATAACTCTAGAGCCTGACGACCCGGGGTGCACGGCGGGGATCGGACACCTGTTCGGGAGTGTGGAGGTGTGAGCACTAGGCCGGAGCCGCAGCCGGCCCGCCCAAGGCGCCGGGAAGACGGGTCTCCCTCCGAAGGGCGTGGCATGGTCGTACGGCGACCGCCCAGCGCTCCGTCACGATCCGCAGGTACCGGCGGCCCCAGCCTGGGTTGAGGATGGGGCGTGCGAGCAGCTTGGAGTCACCCAGGGCGGCCGACAAGGGGCACCAGGGGAGATCGTCGGGTGTTGGCGGCGTTCAGCGCGCCAGTCTGAGGCGTGCCGTCTCTGCGGCATGTGACGCGGCTTCGATCAGCCCGAGTTCACCGGCGAGCGTCGACACGAACGCATCGACCGCCTCGATGGCGCGGCCCTCCATGGTGTCGGGCTCAGCAAAGTACGCCGCGAACTCTCCGGCGCCGATGGTCGCCAGGGCGGGCCGACGAGCCTGGTAATCCGCCCACTCTGGCCGGAAGACGGCGCGCACCCTGTCGAGCTCTAGCTCGTCGATCTCCTCGTGCCGTAGGCGGCGGATCGTCTGCTGTCTGGCCTTCCACATCGCGATGTGGTGCTGGACGGGGACGGGCCCGAACGGGCCGGGCATGGCCCGTTCGATCCTCGGCATTCCGGGCTGGACTGGCCAGGGCGAGTACAACTCCGTGAGGACCGCCGTCAGCCTGTCCAGGTCGATCCGCCCGGTCCGCTCGCCCTCCTCGAGGACGAGCTGAGCGGCACGCCGTTGCTTGAGGGTGGCCGAGGGGTGGGCGAGTTGCTCGACGATGGCGCGGACGTTCTCGCGTCGCCTTACGGCGGTCGTCTGGCCAGTGGCCCGCGCGTGGGTCCGCAAGGCTCGGCGCGCCTGCGGGGTGAGTACCACGGTGTCGTCGATCAGCCACAGGTACAGCACGACCCGGACCAGCGAGCGTTGCGGGATACGCCCCAGCGGGGAGCGCTCTCGGGCTTCCAGAAGTCTGGCGAACAACTCGCGTTGCTCGCGGGGGAAGACCCGCGGATCGCTGCCGTGCGCGCTCGTCTTGCGCGGCTCAGGGTTGGCGAGCAGCCCGTCCTCGATCCAGGAGGTCACCATCCTGGGGCTGGCCTTCACTTCCAGAGCGAGAGCGTCGGCGACCAGATCTGCCGCCGTCCCCTCGATCCAGGGGGTGAGCCGACTTTCGTTCATGGCGCCGAACTTACATCGAGATTCGAGAGCCGGGAGCTGCATTCAGCGGACGTCACCCAGCAGGCTTGAGGCAGTAGAAACTGCGCCCCGCACCGTATCCCGGCCAGGAACAAGCGGTGCGGGGGCAGCCGACTCATCCCCTGAACGGAGACCGTCATGTCCCACCGTACGCACCGCCCCGAGCCGAAGCAGCAACGCGCCCGCTCTCACAGCCGCGGTCTTAGGACGCGGAACCGATCATGTATGGCGGGACGTACAGTATTCGTGCCATCGGAAAACCGAAGGGGTCCACTAAGGACCTTCGAGAAAGGGAAGGCGGACGCCCGGGTCACCCCGGGCGGTTGTGGTCTCTGCGCGCGCTCAGCTCTGAGCCCGACGTTTCGAAACGTCCGCCGCGCACGGCCTCAAAAAAAATGTCTGAACGGCCTAGGTCACCGGACATGTCGCCCTGCCCCTTCTCGATCCGAAAGCGATTCCTGATGCCGTCGCTGGCCCTGGCCAAGTGGTGCTTGGTTCCTGCTCGCGTACTTCCCGTACTCGTCATCGTCGTCCTGTCAGCCCCGGCGTGGCTGCTCTGGGTGTTCCTCCCGACTGCCCGTCAGGAGATGGTGCTGAGGATGGTCAAGGAATTGGGGGCGTGGGCGTGCGCGATGCCTGCCCCCGAGACCGGGCCGCCGGAGGAGGAGCCGCAGCTCCCCCGCGGCCGTCGGGCGACGTCGGCCGCGTCCGATCCCGTCATTCCGCGTCCGCCTGCCCGAGAGGGGCGGCGCCGGGGGCGCGCTTGAGGGCCTGCCGGATCTTGAACAGGTCGGCGCCCTCCCGCTTGCAGCGATCCCACCAGCCGTGCGTCTGTACGGCCGCCGTGGCACTTCTGAGTGCCTCGAACAGCCGGTCGTACTCGGCGGCCTGCCAGGGCTCCCAGCCGTCCGTCGCATCCCGTCCGGAGGATTCCCGGCCCCGCTCGGTCCCCTCCGGCCAACCCTCGTGCGGTACTCGGGACCAGGGGAGGGTCTTCTGGAAGGCGTGCAGCTCGGCGGCCTGGCGCTGGTGGTCGATCAGGTCGGAGGGGAAGGCCATCGGGTCGAACGGCGCCGGGTCGCTGGAGGCCGGCGGTGAGGCGGGGGCGGCTGTGCTCATGCTTCGGAGCCTAGTTCGAGCGACTGACAGAGCTCCGGCTCATTCCGCATCGTGGCGTCGGTGCGCGCTGGGGCGTCGGACACCGCTTCGCCCGGCAGGGTCGGTTCGTACACGGTGATGGCCGGGGCAAGGCGGTCGACGAGGGCCCCGGCGAGCCCGTTGCGGAGGCTTCGCTCGTAGTCGGCGCGGAGCTGCGGATCGCCGTCGATGATTCGCCAGGCGGCGCGGTCTATCTGCTGCTGGACCGTGACCTCCTCGCCGTCCACGGCGACCGTCGCGGCCAGGATGACGAACGGTCCGAACGGGTTGAAGGCCGCGCCGTACACGGGGCTGGACGGGGCGGGGTTGCTCATGTTCGAGGGAACGCCGGGCCATCCAGGGCTGTTACGGCCGTCCCGGGAACGCCAGAACGCCCGGCCTCCGCGGGGGGCGGGGACCGGGCGCTCCGGGCTAGCTGACCAGGTCGTAGTCGTCCGGGCTGAGCATGTCGTCCATGTCGTAGAGCTGGGCGAGGTAGTCGCGCACCAGAGCCTCGCCGAGACCGCCCAGGACGCCGCTGAGGACGATCGCGGCCATGACCGGTGAGACGACGTCGGCGGCCTGCTGGAAGGCGCTGGAGCGGCTTCCCTGCCACGGGTAGGAGCGGCGGAACCCGACGAGCAGCCCGGCCTCGGCCTCCGTGAGGCGGTACCCGTCGCTCTCACGCTTCCAGGTGCGGGACTTGCCAGTGAGGCACCAGGACGGGCCGTCGGCGGAGAACGCGTTGCCGCCCTTGGCGCGGCCGGTCTTCGGGTCGACGGGGCGGTTGCCGCGGGTGTTGACGCGCTCCCCCGGCTGCCAGCCGAGGGCCTGCGCCATGGTGGTGGAGGGCAGCGGGCGGATGCAGCGGGTGACGGTGGGGGAGTAGGAGCGGGAGGCGATCATGTAGACGCGCTTGCGGCGGGACGGCAGGCCGTAGTCGGCGGCCTCCTTGATCTCGTGGCTGGTGTAGAACCACTCAGCGCACTGGAACTCGATGGTCAGGTCGCTGATGATCTCCTCGGGCAGGTTGCTGGACTGCTCCATGGCCATCCAGCGGATCGGCGCACCGGCGGCCTGCAGGGCGATCGGCCAGATGGCGACCTCGAGCATGAGCGCGATGCGCGGGTCACTGACGCCCGCGGCCATCTCGCGGACCTCGTCCCAGGTGGCGCCGGAGCGGGGGGCGAAGCCGTCGCCGTGGCATCCCTTGCCGTCGGGGGCGTCCGGGTCGCACTCGCACTCGCCGTCGTCGTAGTCGCTGTGGTGCCAGTCCATGGGGATGAACCCGGCGGTCTCGCCGACGTAGGCGATGGCGTCGCCGAGGGTCTGGATGTTGCCCAGCTCCAGGCCGGAGAGCTTGCCGCCGGGCGAGAAGGTGGGGCACGGCGGGCTGACGATGACGGCGGCGGTGTGGCGCAGCGCGATGTGCTCGGGGTCGAGGGTGGTGATGTCGGCGCAGATCCGGCGGTGACCGGCGGCGCGGGCGGTGGCGCAGGCGTCCGGGGAGATGTCGACGCCGCAGGAGTCGACGGCCACGCCGAGGACGGCGGCGATGCCCTCGGACCAGCCGCCGGGGCCCGCGAACAGTTCGACGACACGGATCGGGTCACCGGGGAGCGGGGCGAGGAGCCACTCGGCAGGCCACGGGGCGGCGGCCTCTTCGAGGACCGGGAGCACCTTGGCGGGGATGGGCAGACCGGCCTTGCGAGCGAGCGTGGCGACGTGGACGGCGGTCTGAACCTTGGCCGGGAGGGTCCTCATTGCGGCGTTCCTTCGTTCGGGACTGTCGGCGGCTGCTCTCCACCAACACCCCGAACAGTACAGCAATGAGACTCACGCAATAGGAGAACAGGGAAAATGTTCGTGCGAGTCTCACGGCTGCACCATCAATCACGAGTGCGCCCGACCCCGTGGACGAACGGGACCGGGCGCAACGCTCAGCAGTACCGGGTGGCCGGGCGCTCGCAGTGCCGCCCGGCGTGCTCGGAGATCGGGGTCAGGCACACCGCGCACCGCGGGCCCTCGGCGTCGGCGCCGGACCCCTCGGCCCCGAGGCCGGCCTCGGCGACGAGCCGCGCCCACCGGTCCTCGGCGTGCCACCGGATCGCCTTCTCGGCGCAGCACTCCGACCGCCAGCACACGCACCGGTGGCAGTCCTGGCAGTTCTGCCGCCGGTCGCACGCACACCGGCAGTCGTGCGGGCGGCACCCCTCCTTGTGGTCCACCGGGTTCAGCACCGCGGCGAGCAGCGGCAGCGCCGCGTCCAGCATCGCGACCGCGCGGTTGCCCGCCTCCTCCGCGTCGAGGAGCGACCGGTTCTCCGCGTGCATCGCGTACAGGGCGCGACCGATCACCGTGGGCGAGTGCCGCGGGCACCCCTCCGTGCCCACCTGCACCTCGGCGCGGCACGTCCGGCAGAACACACCGAGGAACGGGTGCGGGGCTACGCCCTCCAGCCGGGCCCAGTTGTTGAGGAGCGTGCCGTTCGCCTCCAGGGTGGTGCTCAGCAGCGCGCGGACGCGGTCCAGCTCCCCGAGCAGATCGCGCACCTCCGGTGTGCCCGCGGCGGCGCGGATCTCCGCCAGCCGCTCGTCGGGCAGCGGGTCTTCGCCGGGGCGGTGCTCACGGGTCGGCTTGTGCGTGGGCATGTGGTCTCTCCAGTGGGTTGGGCCGCGCCCGGCGAGCAGTGCCGGGCGCGGAAGGGAACGGGCAGGGACGCCGGTCTGTGACACCGGCGCCTCGGGACGGCCGGTCAGTCGACGGGCACGGGCGGCTCGGCGTGGCCAAACACCGGGCACTCCTCGCCGTGCAGCACGCAGACGGCCGGGGCGAGCGGGATGCCCAGCGGCGTACGGCCGCCCGAGTCCTCCGCCTCGATCTCCTCGTCCGTGCGCAGCTCCTCGGGCAGGAACGCGAGGAACTGGTACGGCTCGACCTCGTCGACGCGTTGGATCAGGTTCAGGACCTCGCTCGGGTTGCGCGGGTCGGCGGTGCCCCACAGGGCGGTGATTTCGTCGGGCACCGCGGGGAGTTCCGGGGCGTCCTTCGCCCACTCGTCGAACTCGTGCACGGTGTTGCCCTCGATGTCACGGACGGAGTCCAGGCGCACCGAGTCGTAGTCGGTGTCGTAGTCGACCGGCCGGGTCAGCACGAGGTACGCGCCGGTCGGGAACTGGGCGTGCAGGGTCGTGCCGATGAGCGGCAGCATCGCTTTCGCCGCGGCGCACGCCTTCGCTATGGCGTCGTCCAGGGCGGAGATCGGGGTCAGGGGGGCAGTGCTCACGGGTGGTGTGTCCTTCCAGAGGTGGGGTGCGCCCCCCGGCCGGCCGCGGGGCGCCGGGGGGGGTGAGCGGCAGAGCTGCGGGGGGGGGGAGATCAGGAACTACGCGCCCCTGCCGGGGAGGTCGATTGACGCCCGGGTCG
>NZ_JBITJV010000035.1:0-106271 GCF_044460385.1 Streptomyces sp. NPDC050121
ATCGACGCCTATGCCTCGACGGTGACGAAGCAGGTGCCGCTGTTCGAGAAGACGGATCTCGCCGCGGGCCCCCACACGATCAGGGTGGTGTGCACGGGCACGAAGAACGCGGCCTCTTCGAACACCGTCTGCGCGCTGGACGCGTTCGCCTCCATCTCGTTTCCCGCGACGAACGCCAACTACAAGTTGCTCAACAAGAACAGCGCCAAGGCGATCGATGTCTCAGGTGCGTCGATGACCGCCGGAGCCAACATCCTCCAGTGGAACGACACCGGAGCCCTGAACCAGAACTGGCGCTTCGTCCCGGTGGGTGACGGCAGCTACGAGATCGTCAGCCGGAACAGCGCTCTGCTCATGGACGTCAGCGGTGCCGCCACCACGGACGGCGCGAACATCGTCCAGGCGACCGACAACAACGCCGCCAGCCAGCACTGGACCCTGGTCGCCACCGGAAACGGCTACTACAAGATCAAGAATGTGAACAGCGGCAAGCTGCTCGCGGTGTCCGGCTCGTCGACGACAGCAGGTGCCCAGCTCGTGCAAACGACGGACACGAATGCCGCCGACCAGCTGTGGCAAGCGGTGAACGTGGACTGACCGCAGGGGCTCCCAACCAAGGAAGGACATCGTGGACATCACAAGACGACAGCTCGGCCGGTTCGCGGTCGTGGGCGCCGGAGGGCTCCTGCTGCCGGGTCTGCTGCCGGCGGGCAGGGCGGCGGCAGCCACACCTCCCGCGGGCACGTGGGGCGACCAGGGCGACGGCACCTACGCCAACCCCATCCTCCCGGGCGACTTCAGCGACTGGGACTGCATCCGGGTCGGCAACGACTACTACGGCATCACCAGCACGTTCGGGTACTCGCCCGGCGTGGCCGTGCTGCACTCCAAGGACCTGGTCAACTGGCGCACTCTCGGCGGGGCGGTCAGCGATCTCACCCAGATCGGACCACTGCTGAACTGGGACCGGATGAACCGCTTCGGCCGTGGCGTGTGGGCCGGCGCGATCCGCTATCACGCGGGGCGGTACTGGGTGTACTTCAACACCCCCGACGAGGGCTTCTTCATGACGTCGGCCCCCTCGCCGTCCGGGCCGTGGGATCCGCTGACGGCGGTGTGGCGGACCTCCGGCTGGGACGACCCGTGCCCGTTCTGGGACGACGACGGCCAGGGCTACCTGGTCACCACGCACTACTCGGACAGCTACAAGATCAACCTGTTCCAGCTGTCCGCGGACGGCAAGTCGCTGGTCGGCTCGCCCACGGTCATCCACCAGTCACCGGGCAGCGAGGCCAACAAGCTGTACAAGATCAACGGCCTCTACTACCACCTGTACAGCGAGGTGAAGTCCGAGGGGCGGGTGCTGATGATGAACCGCGGCTCCAGCCTCTACGGCCCCTTCGAGACCAAGCAGCTGGAACACGTCAACGCCAACGTGGACCGCGAACCCAACCAGGGCGGCCTGGTACAGGCCCCGGACGGCACCTGGTACTTCGTCACCCACCACGGCCACGGCGCCTGGGAGGGACGGCCGCTGTCCCTGCTCCCGGTGACCTGGGTGGACGGCTGGCCGATCCTGGGCCAGGTCGGCACGGACGGCATCGGCAACATGGTCTGGACCGGCCCCGTACCCGCCGGCGGCACACCCGGCCTGCCGCTGGACGCACTGCCCCCCGTGGTGACCGGTGACCTGTTCACCGACAGCAGCATCAAGCCGCAGTGGGAGTGGTACTACCAGCCCCGCGCCGACCACTGGTCACTGACCGAACGCCCCGGCTACCTCCGGCTCAAGGCGTTCGCCCCGCTCGCGGCCGACAACCTGACCAAGGTCGGCAACACCCTCACCCAACGGGTGCTGCGCAATGCGGGCGGCGCGACGGTGACCGTCCGCCTCGAACTGGACGGCCTCGCCGACGGCCAGCACGCCGGACTGTGCCACTACGCCGCCACCTACGCCGGGCTGGGCGTGCGGCGCTCCGGGACCACCACCACGATCGCCCAGAACGTCGGCGGCACCCTGACCTACGGCCCGGTGGTCTCGCAGAACGCCGTGTGGCTGCGCACCACCTGGGACGTGAACGGCGTCAGCCAGTTCTCCTACAGCCTCGACGGCAACACATACACCGCCTTCGGCGGCACCTACCAGCTCACCTGGGGCGGATACCGCGGCGACCGGATCGGCCTGTACACCTACAACCCGAACAACACCGGCTACGCCGACTTCGACTCGGTGCAGTACACCCTCGCACCCACCAGGTCCTACAAGTGCGTCAGCGTGCGCAGCGGCAAGCTCGCCGACGTCTCCGGCGCCTCCAAGGCCGACGGCGCCACCGTGATCCAGTGGCCCGACAACGGCAAACCGAACCAGCACTGGGCCTTCCAGTCCACAGGGGACGGCTACCACACCATCACCTGCGTCAACAGCGGCAAGGTCCTCGACGTGGCGGGGTCCTCGACAGCGGACGGCGCACCGGTCGTCCAGACGACCGCCGACGGCCGCACCAGCCAGCAGTGGCAGCTACGCCCGCAGACCGGCGGCGAGTTCACCCTGGTCAACCGCAACAGCGGCAAGGTCCTCGACGTCAAGGGAGGCAGCACCGCCGACGGCACCGCACTCATCCAGTACCGCGACGTCGGCGGCTCCAACCAGCGCTGGACCTTCCAACGCGTCATCGGCTAGCCCGGAAGCAAGCAGTGAGGCCGGAAAGCCATCGCTTTCCGGCCTCATCGCGTACCCGCCCCGAGTCGGTCACCCGGTCACTGGATCGTCCAGGCCTGGTTGGGCTGGTTCAGGGGCATCCACTGACTGATGGCGGCTCCGTTGGCCGTCGATCCGCCACCGACCTCCAGGATCTGCCTGCTCTCGAAGTTGCGGATGACGTACCCACCGCTGGTCGGCTCGAAGTACCACAGCTGGTTGTTGCCGCCGGCGAAGGTGTACTGCTGCAGCGCGGTCCCCCTGCGGTGACTGAAGTTGTTGATGTCGAGGACCTTGCCGCTGTTCCGGTTCACGATCCGGTAGAGCTGACCGCTGACCGGAACGATGTTCCACTGCTGGTTGGTCCCGCCGTTGCTCGGCCACTGGACGACGCTCCCGCCGTCGGCGGTGGACCCCCCGGAGACGTCCATCAGCTGCCCGCTGTTGACGTTCTTGATCGTGTAGTACGTCGACGGGTTGGTGTTCGGCGTACCGGTCGCGTCCTCGAGCGCCCCGCCGGCCTGCTGCACACTGAAGTCCGCGATGAAGAAGTACGCGCCGTCGGTCTTGGCGACCCGCACATAGCGGAACTTCTGGCGGACGTCGATGTCGCCCGTGAGCGTCGAGGCGAGCGGCAGGGTACTCGTCTGGCGTCCCAGGACGGTGTAGGTGCCGAAGGACGGGTCGTTGGAGCCCCGGATCTCGAAGTTGCCACGGGTCTCGGGCTGGTCCAGGTCCTGGCGGGTGGTCAGCGAGAACTGTCCGAGCTGGTAGGCCTGACCCAGGTCGACCTGCCACCAGGCCGAGGTGTCGCTCCCGGTCGGCGACCAGCCGGTGGCACTGTCGTTGTCGTTGCCCTTGGACGCCGCCCACCCGGAGTTCAGGACCGTGGACGCGGAGGCCGGCTTGTTGTACGCGAGGTTGATCTTGGCTGCCAGCCCCTGGTAGGCGGGCTCAAGACCAGAAGCCTTGATCACCGAGTCGCCGGAGGTCCTGTTGTTGGTGAGCGTGACGCTGGTGCCGTTGCGGTTCTGGTTGATGAATCCGTCGGTGTGCGACAGCACGTTGTTCGACAGGGTCATGTTGTTCGACCCCTCGTCCAGGTAGATGCCGCTGACCGCGGAAGTGCAGGCGGCCGGCATACGCACCGCGTCGTGGATGTAGTTGCCGTTGAAGACGGTGCCCGGGTCGCTGGAGAGGTGGTAGATACCGGCGGCGTCGCAGAGCCGGTTCAGCACGTTGCCGATCCGGTTGTAGCTGACGCTGTTGTTGCCCTCGGCGTTGGCCGCCGACTGCCAGCCCCAGCCCAGCGAGATGCCCGCCCACGGAGTGTCCGAGATGTCGTTGTGGTCGATGGCGGTGCTGTTGACGAAGCCCGCGTTGATGCCGGCGGTGCCCAGGTAGTCCTGACCGATCCGGGTGATCAGGTTGTTCTTCACGGTGACGTTCTTGACGACCTCCCGGGCGTCCTCACCGGCCGGCGAGGTGGGCGGGTTGTAGACGGTGTGGAACTCCACGGTCGGGTCGGAGAACTTGCCGACCATGATTCCGTTGCCGGCGATGTCGTGGACGAGGTTGCCGGTCACGGTGCTGTCGTGCACGCCGTGGTGCAGGTCGAGGGCGGTGGCGCCCATCTGTGTGAAGGTGTTGCCGGTGAAGGAGAGGCGGTCGGCGTTCGACGCCTGGACCCCGGCCGGCGGACGGCCGACGTACTGGTTGTTGGAGGTGTCGGCCGAGGTGTTGTAGTTGCCGCCCTGGCCGTTGAGGTAGCCGTTGTCCGTCGCTTCCATCCAGGTGGTCCGGGTGAAGGTGATCCCGGAGAAGCGCAGGTCGTGGGCGGGACTGTCGAGGTTCGTGCCCTTGATGTCGAATAGCGTCTTGAGCGTCGGCGCCTGCACGGTGGCCGTGGACATGTCCTCGCCGGGGCGGGGCTTGTAGTAGACGGTCTGCGCGGCCATGTCGACGTAGAACTCGCCCGGTTCGTTGAGGAACTCGTGGGCGTTCTCGAAGTGCAGGGGAGAGCCGTTGGCGAGGATCGGGTAGGGGCGCGGGAACAGGATGCCCGCCTCGTGGTCCTGGATCGACACGTCGGCGGTGCCATTGGCGGAGCTGGTCGACTTCAGCCGCAGGTAGCTCTCGCCCCACTGCGTCTCCAGCAGCATCTCGACCTGGTTGAGGTTGTTCCAGTTGGAGACCTGTGAGCTGAGCACCTTCAGCAGCTTGTTGGTCTTGTCGCTGCCCTGCAGCTGGAAGTCCGTGCCGGCGTCGGGGAAGCGGGCCCGGGTGGCGCGGACCCCGTTGACGTAGAGCTGCCGGAAGTTGAGGCTGCCCACGGAGGCCTTGTACTCGCCGCCCGCCGCCGAGGTCCAGCCGGTGATCGCCTTGCCGCCGCTGATCACGGGCGTCTCACCGTTGTACGCCTGGTAGACGACCGTGTGGCCGTTCGTGCCCGAGTCGCTGGTGCCGAAGCTGACCGGGCTGGTGAGGGAGTAGGTGCCGCCGCGCAGGTTCACCACGATGTCGTCGGACATGTTCGCGTTCACGGCCCGCACCGCGTCCTGGGCGGCCTGGACGGTCTTGAACGCCGCGGCAGTGCTGGTTCCCGAGTTGCTGTCACTGCCGTTGACAGGGTCGACGTAGAAGTTCGTCGTGGCCGCGTAGGCGGGTTGAGCGGGCAACACGGCCGCGAAGACGACAGCCGCCGCCGCGAGCGCCTTGACCGTCCCCGCGCCGATGCGTAGGGGTCTCATCTGTGGTGTCCCTCCTCCAAGCCCCCGTTTCCTATGAGTTGCATTTATCGAGGCATAGAGGGACCCCAGTCAAGACGATAGGCATACTTATTTGTCGGTAGCGCACACGCCGATGACCTGCGGGCACATCAGGTCCGGTACCGCGCACACCACCTGGAGCGCAGAATCTCCCCAGGTAGGAGCGCAGTTCGCCGTGGCGATCAGCACGCTTGCCACCGCCCACCCCACCTGTCCGACGGAACTGCTCCCCAAAAATGAATACTACTCATTTCAGGCGGTCAGCAGGGGAGTTGGTCTGGGTGAGCAGGCCCATCCGCCAGGGCAGGCGGATGTAGTCGCCCCCGGCGTTGGGGTCCATGCCCTGGTAGACGTACTACAGGCGGCACGGATCGATGGTCAGGGTCCGATCGACGGTCAGGGTCTGGTCGTTGCCGGCCCGGACCATCTCGCCGCGGCTGATGTCCCGGGTCCAGGCGCCGCCGGGGAAGGTGACGTTGTCACGGCCGGCGAAGGGCTGGTTCTCCGTGGTAGGTCTGCGGCGCGGAGGCGGCCTGGGACCAGTCGTCGAAGGTGAACTGCACCAGGCCCCAGCCGGAGGGGCCGGCGGCGGTCGCGCCGGACACGTCGAGGGCCTTGCCGCTGCCGCGGTTGACCAGCCCGTACCTCGCGCTCGTGTCCACGGCGGCCGCCCGCGCCGTCCCGGCGGCGCCCAACCCGGTCAGCAGCGCCGCCATCAAGGCGGTCACCGCGCCGAGCACCCCATTCGCGTCCCGCGGCCCCGGCACGGGATCCTGCATGCCCTGAGCATGCCCTTCATCTGCATCTCCTTCCGCTGAGTGCGGCCGCCCGTCCCCTGGCATCGAATTGTTGAAATCTGTTCGGTTCCGTCGCAGGACCGTAGGCATCGGACATGCTCACGTCAACTGTTACTACGAGTAAATACATCCCATGTTCAGCGAGACGAAAGTCAGGGAGTGAAGCCCAACTGTCCGCCATACGCTGGGCATTTATGCCCCCAACTCCGGACGGCACTCCCTCCGCACCCAACCCATCCATCCAATGTTCCGGGCCGATGGCGACATGCAGCCCGCCACCGGGATGCGGCGCGCCGCTGTTGCCGAGCGCGATCGAACGACGTCGAATGCATCGCCGGACATGGGATGTTCACGCATCTGTGCCGGAGAGGCAGAGAACGGCGAACTGCCCATGGGAACAGGGATGATGGGACGAACCGACACAGAACTCGCCCCCGTGTCGCCCGCTCCGAATTTCTTGCATTCATGGGATGCCCCCGACGGGGATCAGCGTGGTATCTCTACGAGTGCGCTGGGGCCGCCTCGGGCCGACCCGCTCGGTACAGGAGGTTCGAGGCAGACGGGACGCCGGACAGGTTCGGTGTCGTCAACGCTCACAGCGCAACACGCCCGCCGACCACGTCGTTCCGCCCGTACGTCAGGCGGCTCCGACGAGACGGCGCGACGGCCGAGTTGCCGACACGGACGGCGATCAGCCGCGTTGATTCAGCACTCACTCGCAGAAGAGGACACCTGCATGAGAAAGCCTTGGATCCTGCCCCTCATCACGCTGGTCACCGCCGTGCTCGGGATGACGGCAGCAGGCGCGACCCCTGCCTCCGCCGCCTCCAACACGCCCTTGCGGGTGATGCCGTTGGGCGACTCCATCACCTGGGGCGTGGGAAGCAGTACCGGCAACGGCTACCGGGCGCCGTTGTGGGACAAGCTTGCGGCGGACGGCCATCCGCTGGACTTCGTGGGCACCGGGCGGGCCGGTTCGATGTCCGATCCCGACAACGAGGGTCACTCGGGGTACCGCATCGACCAGATCGCCGCACTCGCCGACGCCTCACTGACCCGCTACCGGCCCAACGTCGTGACGCTGGAGATCGGCACCAACGACCTCAACGGGAACTACCAGGTCCCCACCGCCACCGCCCGGCTGAAGTCGCTGGTCAACCAGATCACCGTCGCGGCCCCCGACGCAACCGTCCTCGTGGCCTCCCTGGTCGTGTCCACCAGCGGCTCGGAGGAACAGCACCGTGCCGCGTACAACCAGGCCATTCCCCAGATCGTGAGCGACGCACAGGCCGCGGGCAAGCGCGTCGCGTACGTGGACATGAGCAGCCTGACCACGGCCGACCTGGCCGACGCCCTGCATCCCAACGACGCGGGGTACCAGAAGATGGCCGACGCCTTCCACCGCGGCGTCCAGGCCGCGGACCGCGCCGGGTGGTTGAGAAACCCCGCACCCGCACCCGCACGCGTGTCCTCCGGCATCGCCGGCAAGTGCCTGGATGTCAGTGGCGCCAACACCGCCGACGGGACCGCCGTCCAGACCTGGGGCTGCAGCGGCAGCGCCAACCAGCTCTGGTCCGCCTACACCGACGGCACGCTGCGCTCCATGGGCAAATGCCTCGACGCCGCCGGAGGGAGCACCGCCAACGGCACCAAGGTGCAGATCTGGGCCTGCCACGGCGGCGCCAACCAGGTCTGGCAGCCCTACAACGGCGGCTACCGCAACCCCGCCTCCGGCCGCTGCCTCGACGTTCCGGGCTCCTCCACAGCCGACGGCACGCAGCTCCACCTGTGGGACTGCAACGGCGGTGCCAACCAGAAGTGGACCACTCTCACCGCCGGATGACCCCCGCTCCCGGGACCTGAGCCCTTGGGAGGCCGAGGCCCCGTCGGGGTCGCGGCTTCCCGGGCCCCGCCCGTTCGCTCAACGCAACACGCGGCACGCGGCACACCTCACGCGTCCCCGTACGCCTCGCCGCCCAGTTCGAAGGCCGCCGTGCCCGCCGTCGCGTCCGCCAGCCAGGCGCGGAAGGCGTCCACCTCGGCGTCCGGGAGGCCGATCTCGATGGTGACCGCCTCGCCGTAGCGGACGTCCCGTACCGCGCGGCCGGTCGAGTGGAGGTCGTTCTGCACCTTGCCCGCGCGCTGGTGGTCCACGGTCAGGGTGGCCAGGCGGAAGCGGCGGCGGGTGAGCGTGCCGAGGGTGTCGAGGGCCTCGCCGACCGCGCCGCCGTAGGCCCGGATGAGGCCGCCGGCACCCAGCTTGACGCCGCCGTAGTAGCGGGTGACGACGGCGACGACGTACCGCATGTCGCGGCGCAGCAGCATCTGGAGCATCGGCACGCCCGCGGTGCCGCCGGGTTCGCCGTCGTCGCTCGCCTTCTGGACGGAGGCGTCGGCGCCGATGACGTACGCCCAGCAGTTGTGGGTGGCGTCGGCGTGCTCCCTGCGGACGGCGGCGATGAAGTCCTGGGCCTCCTGCTCGGTGGCCGCCGGGGCGAGGGCGCACAGGAAGCGGGAGCGGTTGACCTCGGTCTCGTGCACGCCCGCGTGGGCCACTGTGCGGTACTCGTCCTGCATCCGGCCAGCCTAATCCGTAATTAAGGGCATCCCCATGGAGCAGAACCTGTGGGCGGCTTTTTGCCCCTGGGGACGGTCATCGAGGTCAGCAGGGCCGTGCCGGGGGTCAGGGCGCGCCAGTCGGGTCCGTGCCAGGCGAGGACGGCGACGGCCGACGTGGGGAACTTCAGCCGCACCTCGTCCAGGGCGTCGTGGAGACCGTCCCCGGCCAGGTCGAGGACCAGTTCCTCCAGTCCGGGGTTGTGCCCGACCAGCAGCAGGGTGCCGACCTCGGCGGGCGTCTCGTGAACGACGTCCAGCAGCTCGGGTACGTCGGCCGCGTAGAGCCGCGGGTCGAAGCGCACCGGGGGCGTCGGGCCGGGCCACTGGGCGGCCGCCAGTTCCCAGGTGGCGCGGGCGCGGACGGCGGTGGAGCACAGGGCGAGGTCGGGCAGGCAGTCGGCCGTGGCGAGCGCGCGGCCCGCGGCCGGTGCGTCCCGGCGGCCGCGCGGGGCCAGCGGCCGTTCGTGGTCGGGGACGCCGTCCGGCCAGGCCGACTTGGCATGCCGCAGCACGACCAGCCGACGCGGCCCCCGGCCGACGGGCCCGGTCACGCCGGGGCCCCCAGATCGCGGGTGAGTTCGAGGCCGAGAAGACGGTCGGCGTAGGCGTAGGTCTCGAAGCGGGCCCCGTCCGGCAGCTCGGGGCCGGCGTCGGCCACCGACCGCAGTACCCGCAGCACCTCCGGCATGTCCAGGTCGTCCTCCCATGCGGTGCGCAGCCGGCCGCGCACATCCTCGGGAACCGGCCGCGAGGGCCGCCGCGCCCAGTCGGCGACGGCTCTCCTCCACCGTACGAGGGTGTCGTGGGCCTCGCCCAGCACGGCCGCGTCGAGCCGGACGGGCTCGCTGCGGGGCGTGGACAGGAGGGCGAGGCGCAGCACGGCGGGGTCGGGGGCCGATACGGCGTCCGTCTCCGGCTCCCCGGGCCCGGCCGCCCACTCGGCCGGCGCGACGGCGACCCGTACGCCGTCGGGGGCCGGGCCGTCCGCCCCCACGACGTGCAGGATCTGTGCCTCGCCCACTCCGCCGCCGAGTTCGCGGCCGTCCTCGAAGGGGTGCATGCCGAGGGCGGTGGCGCCCGCCCGGAGTTCCGCCTGCTCGCGTTCGCCGGTGAGCAGGGCGAAGACGGGTGTACCGCCCAGTTCCAGCGCGCGAAGGAGCAGATCGGCGACGAGCAGGACGCGGAGCGCCCCGGAGCCGTACCCCGAGGCATGGGCCTCGACACGGGTCAGGCCCCGCCGGACGGGGGCGGCGACGACGGACTCGCCGGTTCGGGCGTCGATGATGCGCAGCACGAGGCCGAGCGTAGGCGGACGGCGGACGGTTCGCAGGCAAGCGCCCGGAATCAGCGTCCGCCGTGCTCCGTTGCAGTGGAGGACAGCTTGTGTCCGACCCGAAGGAGGCCGCCGGTGTACGGCGACGAGGAAACGATCCGGAAGATCCTCACCGGGCTCGGCGACACCTGGGCCGTGGTGGGCCTGTCGTCGAACCGCCGGCGCGCGGCCTACGGGGTCGCCGAGGTGCTCCAGCGGTACGGCAAGCGGGTCGTCCCCGTCCACCCGAAGGCGGAGACGGTGCACGGGGAGCAGGGGTACGCCTCCCTCGCGCACATCCCCTTCGAGGTGGATGTCGTCGATGTCTTCGTCAACAGCGAGCTCGCGGGCGCCGTCGCCGACGAGGCGGTCGCCAAGGGCGCGAAGGCGGTGTGGTTCCAGCTGGACGTCGTCGACGAAGAGGCCTACGACCGTACGCGCGCCGCCGGACTGGAGATGGTCATGGACCGTTGCCCGGCGATCGAGATTCCCAGGCTGGGCCGCGACTCCTGAAAAGTTGCCCAGGAGATACCCGCACACAGGTCAAAACTGCGCCCGCGGTCTTCATTGCGGCGGTGGTCGATTCCTATTCTGAGCCTCCGATAAATGACGAACTCACCTTCCAGGTAAGTCATTTGTGAGAGGCCGTTGAAAACATGGTAAGCGTCGATCCCATTCCCCAGGCCAAGGAGAACCCGGGCTCGGGCGGACTGCGCCGGGACGTCGGACTGATCGGGCTGATGTGGGCGTCGGTCGGATCCATCATCGGCTCCGGCTGGCTGTACGGCGCCCAGAAGGCGGTCGTGGTGGCCGGTCCCGCCGCGGTCGTGTCGTGGGTGATCGGGGCCGTGGCGATCGTGCTCCTCGCCCTGGTGCACGCCGAGCTCGGCGGTATGTTCCCGGTCGCGGGCGGCACGGCCCGCTATCCGCACTACGCTTTCGGCGGCCTGGCCGGGATGTCCTTCGGCTGGTTCTCCTGGCTGCAGGCGGCGACCGTGGCGCCGATCGAGGTCGAGGCGATGATCGGATACGCCGGGCACTGGAGCTGGGCGCGGGGTTTCCAGCATTCCGACGGCACCCTCACCACCGACGGGTTCCTGGTCGCCGTATTCCTCATGGCCGTGTTCGTCGCCGTGAACTTCTTCGGCGTCCGGGCGCTCGCGCACACCAACAGCGCCGCCACCTGGTGGAAGATCGCGGTGCCGTTGGTCGCGATATTCGTCATCGCGGCCGGCAATTTCCATCCGGGCAACTTCACTTCGGAGGGCTTCGCGCCGTTCGGCGCCAAGGGCGTGCTGAGCGCGATCAGTTCGTCCGGCATCATCTTCGCCCTGCTGGGGTTCGAGCAGGCGATCCAGCTCGCCGGGGAGAGCCGGTACCCGAAGCGGGACCTGCCCAGGGCGACCCTCGGCTCGGTCGCGATCGGCGCCGTCGTCTATGTTCTGCTCCAGGTCGTGTTCATCGCCGCGCTCCCGCACAGCGCCTTCGCCGACGGCTGGGCCAAGCTGAACTACGCGGGCATCAGCGGCCCCTGGGCGGGCCTGGCGACCCTGGTGGGGCTGGGCTGGCTGAGCGCCGTGCTGTACCTCGACGCGGTGGTCTCCCCCGGCGGGACCGGCCTCATCTACACCACCGCGACCTCCCGGATCTCCTTCGGCCTGGCCCGCAACGGCTACGCGCCGAAGGTGTTCACGCACACCGACAGGCGGGGTGTGCCCTGGTTCGGGCTGGTCATGTCGTTCGTGACCGGCGTCGTCTGTTTCCTGCCGTTCCCCAGCTGGCAGGAGCTGGTCGGCTTCATCACCTCGGCGAGCGTGCTGATGTACGCCGGCGCGCCGCTGGCCTACGGGGTGTTCGCCGACCGGCTGCCGCACCACGAGCGTCCGTACCGGCTGCCGGGCGGCAGGTGGATCTCCCCGTCGTCGTTCGCGGTGGCCAACCTCATCATCTACTGGGCCGGCTGGGACACGCTGTGGCGGCTCGGCGTCGCCATCGTCATCGGCTATGTGCTGCTCGGCGGCTACGCCTGGTACGCCGTCCGCGCCGGGCTGCCCGACGCGCCCCGGCTGGACTGGAAGGCCGCGCAGTGGCTTCCCGTCTATCTGCTGGGCCTCGGCCTGATCTCCTGGCAGGGCGGTTTCGGCGGCCAGGGGCACCTGGGACTGTGGTGGGACATGCTGGTCGTGACCGGATTCTCGCTGGCGGTCTACTACTGGGCGAAGGCGTCCGCGTCCCGCCCCGAGGAGATCGAGCGCAGCATCGGGGAGGTCACGGTCGCGGACGCCCCGGCCCACCCATAATGTGCGGGTGACCACCAACTCCCCCTCCTCTCACCACACTCCGGTCGTCGTCGTGGGCGCGGGCCCCGCGGGTCTCACCGTCGGCAACATCCTGCGGGCCGCGTCCGTCGACTGTGTCGTCCTGGAGACGGAGAGCCGTGAGTTCATCGAGCGGCGGCCGCGCGCCGGCGTCATCGAGGAGTGGGCGGTGCGCGGACTGCAGCGACGGGGCCTGGCACACCACTTGACGGAGCGTGCTCAGCGGCACTCCGCGTGCGAGTTCCGCTTCGGCGGCGAGCGGTACCGCTTCTCCTACACCGAACTGACGGGTCATCACCACTGGGTGTATCCACAGCCGTTGCTGGTGACGGACCTCGTCCACAGCTACGTCGAGGTACGCGGCGGCGACGCCCGCTTCTCGGTGCGCGACGTCGAACTGCACGACCTCGACACGGCCCGGCCGACGGTCTCGTACACCTGCCGGGACACGGCTGAACGGCAGGTGCTGACCTGCGACTTCGTGGTCGGCGCGGACGGGGCGCGCGGGGTCGGCCGGACCGCGCTGACGCCAAAGCGGGCGCGGATCGCGCGGCACGACTACGGCATCGGCTGGCTGGCGCTGCTCGCCGAGGCGCCGCCGTCCGCCGACTGCGTGCTGTTCGGCGTCCATCCGAACGGGTTCGCCGGGCACATGGCCCGCAGCCCCGAGTTGACCCGCTACTACCTGCAGTGCCCGCCCGGCGACGACCCGGAGAACTGGTCCGACGACCGGATCTGGTCCGAGCTGCACCAGCGCCTCGGTGCGTCCGACGGTCCGCCGCTCACCGAGGGGCCGCTGATCGAGAAGCGGGTGCTGGACATGCACGACTACGTGGTCGAGCCGATGACGTACGGGCGGCTCTTCCTGGCCGGGGACTCGGCCCACCTCGTGGCGCCCATCGCCGCGAAGGGCCTGAACCTCGCCCTGCACGACGCGTTCCTGCTGGGCGACTCACTGGTCGCCTACCTGGACGGCGGCGACGGGGCCGGCCTGGACAGCTACTCGGAGACATGTCTGCGCCGGGTGTGGGACTACCAGGAGTTCTCGCAGTGGCTGTCCGAGGTCTACCACGGGACCGCGGCCGGCGACCCGTTCCTGGCGGGCACGACGTTCGCCCGGCTGCGCCGGCTGTTCACGTCTCCCACCGCCGCTGCCGCCTTCGCGGAGCAGTACCTCGGGACCGCGGAACACTACTGAGTCAGGCGTGCGGCGGTTCGTCCCCCAGCCGGTGGCCCGCCACGTTCGGCGCCTCGTCCACCAGGCGGCGCAGATGGCCGTCGCGGAGAGCCAGTAGATCACCCGGCGGCCCTCCGCGTGCAGCAGGGCGAGCCGGGTGCGGCCGTCGTGGACGGCGAGGTGACGGTACGTCGGGCGCATGGTATCGCCGTGGACGCGGAGCACGCGCTGCTGCACGCCGTCCCCCGGCTGACGGCCGCGCTGGTCCACGCGGACCCGGCGCCGACCCCGGGCGAGGACGGCCCGCATCTGGCCCTCGCCCATCACGGGGTGGCCTGAGCTCAGGCCACCCCGAGCCCCTCCAGCACCACCGCGCCCGGCAGTTCGGCGAGGGCCTTGCCCGGCACCAGGAGTTTGCCGCGTCGGCGCCCGCTGCCCACCAGGACGTACGGCAGGTCGACGACGACGGAGTCCACCAACACCGGCCAGGCGGCGGGGAGTCCGATGGGGGTGATCCCGCCGTACTCCATGCCGGTCTCCCCGACGGCCGTGTCCATGGCGGCGAACGAGGCCTTGCGGGCGCCCAGTTGGCGACGGACGACGCCGTTGACGTCGACCCGGGTGGTGGACAGCACGAGGCAGGCGGCGAGGGTCGTCTCGCCGCCGCGCTTGCCGGCCACCACCACGCAGTTCGCGGACTGCTCCAGCAGTTCGCGCCCGTAGTGCTCCACGAACACGGCCGTGTCCGCCCACTGCGGGTCGGTGTCGACGTAGACGATCCGGTCGGCGGGCACGCTGCCGCTCCAGTGGCGTACGGCGTCGGCGACCGGGTCGGTCAGCTCGTCGAGGCAGTCGGGGGCGGGGACGGCGGTGTCGAAGTGACCGATGGGTGCGCGCATGATCGCACGCTAACAGCCCGTCCACGCCCGCCGGAGGGGGATCTCAGCTCACGGGCGGCGGCGGCACCGACACGGTCAGCACCATCTCCGTCGGGACCTCGCCCTGATTGCCGTACCGGTGCGCGGCATTGGCCTCGAACGTGACGCTCGCGCCCGTCGGCACGCGGTACTCCACGCCGTCGACGGTGAGGGTGAGTTCACCGGCGGTGACATGGGCGATCTCGACGGTGCCCGGCGGGTGCGGCTCCGAGCCGCTGCTCTCGCCGGGCATGAGCCGCCAGTCCCACATCTCCAGCGGGCCCGGCGCCTCCGTGCCCGCGAGGAGCCGGCTGAAGCTGCCCTCGTCGGTGTGCCACAGTCGTACCGCCTGCTCGGCGGGGACGACGCGGACCTTCGGTCCCTGTTCGTAGTCGAGCAGGGTGGTGATGCTCACCCCGAGCGCGTCGCCGATCTTGACGACCGTGCCGAGGCTGGGGTTCGTGCGGGCCTGCTCGATCTGGATCAGCATGCCGCGACTGACCCCGGCGCGGGCCGCGAGCGTGTCGAGGGTGAAGCCGCGCACCGCGCGCCAGTGCTTGACGTTGCGCGCCAGGGACTGAGTCAGGAGTTCGAGGTCCGACACGTTCCGTCCACTTCGGGAGTCCAATATTCTGGATGACAGGGTTCAGCGCCCTGCACTACGGTGTGGTGCACCCGACCGTGCACCGAACTGTACTGCGAGGACCCCGTGACAGCACTCTTCGCCCTGGCCACCAGCCTGCTGTGGGGCCTGGCCGACTTCGGCGGCGGGCTGCTGACCCGGAGGACCCCGGCGCTCACGGTGGTCATGGTCTCGCAGTCGATCGCGGCGGCCGTCCTCGGCGTGATCGTGATCGCCACCGGTGGCTGGAGCGAGGCCGGTCCCCGGTTGTGGTTCGCGGTCGCGGCCGGGCTGGTGGGGCCCCTCGCCCTGCTCTCGTTCTACAAGGCGCTGGCGCTCGGCCCCATGGGGGTCGTGTCCCCGCTGGCCACGCTGAGCGTGGCCGTGCCGGTCTCCGTCGGGCTGGTCCTCGGCGAGCGACCGGGGTTCGTCCAGCTCGCGGGCATCGCGGTGGCGGTCGTCGGGGTCGTCCTCGCGGGCGGTCCGCAGCTGCGCGGCGCGGCGGTGCAGCGGCAGGCCGTGCTGCTCACGCTGGTCGCGGCGCTCGGTTTCGGCACGGGGTTCGTGCTGATCACCGAGGCGTCCACGACCGTCACCGGCCTGTTCCTCGCCCTGTTCGTGCAGCGCGTGACCAATGTGGCCACGGGCGGTGCGGCGCTGTACGTCGCCGTCCGGCGCGGGGCGTCCGCGCTGCCCGCGGGCGGGCTCGCGTGGGCCTCGCTGCCGTCGTTCGGGTTCGTCGGGCTGGCCGACGTCGCCGCGAACGGCACCTACGCCGTCGCCGCCCAGCACGGCCCGGTCACGGTCGCCGCGGTGCTCGCCTCGCTCTACCCGGTGGTGACGGCACTGGCCGCGCGCGGCTTCCTGCGGGAGCGGCTGCGCGCCGTCCAGGCCGCGGGCGCGGGACTGGCGCTGGTGGGCACGCTGCTGCTGGCGGCGGGCTGACACAGGCTCTCAGCCCTCCGGCTCCAGCTGGGCCAGCTTCTCGACGGTCTCCTCGTCCAGCTCCGACAGCGCGACCAGCTGGTCCGGGGTGACCCCGTCCGGTATCGGCACCGGCGCGGGCGTGCGCAGCGGCGGCTGCCAGCCCTCGGCGGGCGTCCAGCGCCGTACGACCTTGGCGGGCGCCCCCGCGACGACGGAGTGGTCGGGCACCGTGCCCCGCACCACCGCCCCCGCCGCGACCACGACGTTGCGTCCGATCCGCGCTCCCGGCAGGATCACGGCCCCCGTGCCGATCCAGCATCCGGGGCCGATCTCCACGGGCTCCATGCGGGGCCACTGCTTGCCGATGGGCTCGTGCGGATCGTCGTAGGAGTGGTTCGTCGACGTCACATACACGTACGGGCCGAAGTAGCAGTCGCTGCCGATGGTGACCGTCGTGTCGGCGATGACATGGCTGCCCCGGCCGAGGACCACTCCGTCGCCGAGGCGCAGGATCGGGTCGGGGCCGAGGTCGAGGTCGGGCATCAGACCGGCGGTGAGAGTCACCTGCTCGCCGACGATGCAGTGCGCGCCGAGGTGGATCCACGGCTCCCCGAACACCGTGCCGAGCGGGAAGGCGAGCCGGGTGCCCGTGCCCATCGAGCCGAAGCGGAAGCGGCCGGGGTGTTCGGCGGTGACGGAGCCGGTGCGCTGCACCCAGGCCCAGCCGGCCTGGACGGCGCGCTGCCCCAGGCGACGCCGCCATGATGAGAACGTGTTCTTGCGCTTCGGCACCCGCTCACCGTACTCAGCGCGCGTTGCGGCCATGGGTGCGAAGCCCTGTGATCTTCGCCCTACCGGGTGGCGTACCGTGCGGGAGGACGATCGACACGAGGAGACGGTGATGACGCACAAGGCGCTGATCGTGGGCATCGGCGGCAGGGAACCCGAGGTCGACGCGGAGGCGTTCGTGGCGCCGACGGCCTCGGTGATCGGGGACGTGACGCTTCAGGCGGGCGCGAGCGTCTGGTACGGCGCGGTCGTGCGCGGTGACGTCGAGCGGATCACCGTCCGGCGCGACGCCAACATCCAGGACAACGTGACGCTGCACGCCGACCCCGGCTTTCCGGTGACGATCGGCGAGCGGGTGTCCGTCGGCCACAACGCGGTCGTGCACGGGGCGACGGTCGGGGACGACTGCCTGATCGGGATGGGCGCGACCGTGCTCAACGGGGCGGTGATCGGGGCGGGTTCGCTGGTCGCCGCGCAGGCGCTCGTGCCGCAGGGAATGGAGGTGCCGCCGGGGTCACTGGTGGCAGGGGTGCCGGCGAAGGTGAAACGGGAGTTGAGCGAGGAGGAGCGTCAGGGAGTGACCCTCAACGGCACGCTCTACGCGGACCTGGCCAAAGCCCATGGTGAGATCCACGAGTAGGCACTACTCGGCGGCGGCCACCGTCTCGACCTCGGCCTTCGCCTCGGCCTCCCGGGCGGCGCGCTTCGCCTTGCGCTTGATGATCAGGAACGACATCAGGCCGATCAGCGCCGCCGCCACGAGCCCCAGGTACGAGAACTTCTTCAGCCAGGACTCCGCGACGACACCCACGTAGTAGATGACGGCCGTCGTGCCGCCGGCCCAGGCGATGCCGCCGAGGACGTTGGCGATCAGGAACTTCCAGTACGGCATGTGCAGGACGCCCGCGAGCGGGCCGGCGAAGATGCGCAGGAGGGCGATGAAGCGGCCGAAGAAGACGGCCCACATGCCCCACTTCTCGAAGGACCGTTCGGCGGTGGCGATGTGCCCCTCGCCGAAGTGCCTGGGGAACTTCGCGCCGAGCCAGGCCAGCAGCGGGCGCCCGCCCTTGCGGCCGATGGCGTAGCCGATGGAGTCGCCGATCACCGCGCCGGCGGTGGCGCAGGCGCCGAGGACGACGGGGTTGATACCGCCGTGCTGGGAGGACATCAGCGCGGCCGAGACCAGGACGATCTCGCCCGGCAGCGGGATGCCGAGGCTTTCGAGTCCGATGACCAGGGCGACCACTGCGTATACGGCGGCCGCGGGCACCGTGTCGAGCCATTCCTGCACGTGCACCGCGCGTTCCTCCCGTTTGACGTCCCTCGGCAGCCTTGCGTACCCGGGAAGCCTACCGGGTCGGCCGGGCCCGGTCCCTCTCGTGGTGCAGCGCGCTGCACCACGGATCCGGGGATGCGGTCCCTCGTGGCGGCGGCCGAGCTCAGGGACGTCTGCCCCTCGTGACCGGGTGACGTCACCGGGTGGTCGGCAACGAGAAGGAGGGGCCGCTCCCCTCGGGCGGCCCCTCCTTCGGCCTTCGGTTCGTCGCTCAGTGACCGAGCGAAAGAGGCTTGGTCACGTTCACGACGGCGTCGCCGAGCAGGCGGGGTACCTCGCCGGGGGCCGGGATGGCGTCGAGGAGGGTGGCGGGGGCCGTTCCCGCTGTCGGTCCGGCCGGGTCGGCCGCGGCTCCACAGCAGCCCACCTGGGCGACCCTCGTTGCGAACTCCGGTGCGAGCGGGGCGGGTTCGGCCGGAGCGGGCGCCGGGGCCGTGTCGGGGGCGAAGGGCGCGGCGCCGGGCGGGGTCGAGGACGCCGGGAGGCCCGGATCACCCGGAGGGTGCGCGGTACCCGGGCCGGGCGGCTGTGCCGTCCCGCGCACCTCCGGGCCGGGGGCCCCGGCCGCCGCGTCGGCGGTGTCGAACACCCAGCGCTGTCCGGCCGACCCGTCCCGCTCGGCGACGACGGCCTTCCTCGCCCCTCCGGCACCGCGGGCGACGACCAGGCCGCCGTCCCGGCGCAGCAGGATCTCACCGCGGACGGTCAGGTCGAAGAACGTCTCGCCGGAGTGCACCAGACACGCGGCCAGGGCGGTCGTGCGGTGGCCGGGGTCGGCGGTCAGGCAGAGCGTCGGGGCGGCGGCGCTGCGCAGCAGTCCGTCGTCCTGGTACGACCACTGCTGGGAGGCGGCGGACGAGCACGCGGCCACGACGATCGGCGTTCCGGGCTCGGTCCGGCCGCCGTCGGCGTCCAGGCAGAGTCCGCTGACCGGGCTGCGCAGCCTGCCGTGGCCGGTCTCGGCGGCCCGGGAGTCGGACGCGGAGGCGGCCGACGGGGATCCGGAGGGCGGGCCGGCGTCGGAGCGGCCCGGGACGCCCTGTCCGTCGGCGGCCGGGGTGTTGGTCCCGCCGACCGGCGCTCCCCAGGTGGCGCGGGGCGCGGGGACACCGTTGTCGTCGGTCCAGCCCTTGGCAACGAGGACCGTCGCGACCAGCGCCAGGGAGGTCAGCCCCACGCCCACGAGCACGGCCTTGGGCCGTCTGCCCGGCAACGCGAGCAACCCCGCCGAGGTGGTGCGGTGCCGGCCTCCGCCGACGAACGGGCGCGCCCCGGCGGGCCGGGCCGGGGCATCGGCGGACGTGACGCGTCCGGGGCGGGAGTCGAGGTAGCGGCGGGCGCCCCAGCCGAGCACGGTCTCGGCGAGCAGTACGTCCAGTCCGCCGTCGAAATGGCTGAGCTGTTCGGCGGCGTGCCGGCAGAAGCGGCAGTGCGCGAGATGCGAGCGGACATCGGGCAGCAGGGTTCCGCCGCGGCGCAGGGGAACGTCCAGGAGACGGTTGTAGAAACGGCATTCGCTCGTCGGCGCGAGTTCACGGTGGGCGCGCACGCAACCGGCCCGGAATTGTTCCCGCGCCTGTTCCAGGACGGCCGCCGCGGTGATGTCGTCCACGCCCGACAGACCGGCCGGTACGGATATGGGTTCCGCCTCCACCTCCGTGTGCCACAAGAGGCATTGGGAGGCGGCCGGGAGTGACCGGAAAGCGCGCTCGGCGAGTTGCCGCCTTTCGGACGTCACGGGCCGTGCCGCGCGCAGTCCCCGGCCGCCGACGGTTTTCCGCAGTTCCGGCAGAACGGTGGACACCCCGTCGGCGCCGGCCCATTCCCTGACCGTCTCCCGTACGGCGACGAGGAGTTGGGGACGCAGAGCGCCCCCGGTGCGCCCGTCCGTCAGCCGGCCGAGCACCTCGTGGAACGCGGCGGCGGCCACGAGCCGCGCCGTGTCCTCGGTGCCGGCCAGGCAGACGGTCGCGTAGTCGTGGGCCGCCCGCCAGTGGCGGGCGATCAGCAGGGCGACCGCGCGGGCGCGTCCGTCGACGTCACCCAGCCGGGCGGCGAGTTGGGGGTCGGAATCGCCGGGGGGCCGGCCGGGGCGGGGCGGGTAGGGCGGTCGTGGGGGGTTCGGGGATTGCACGGAACCATTTCCTTCCAAGCCGACGGACGGCACGGAAAACACGTCGTCGGAAAGCAGGTGCCTGATTGGTGCGTACCTTTGGCCCGATCGGGCGCGTTGGCCGGATCCGACCCATCCGTAAGGGGAGGCTCACCTTCGCACACGCGCCTCACGGGAAACAAGGAGTTCGAGTGACCCAAGTTCAAAGCGCGGAAATTTCAGATAAGTTACCGGCGGTATCCGCACCCGCATTCGAAAATGACCCGGACTGTGGGACTCAACTTGTGTACGCGGGAAGCCGGATGAGGCACGGAATCTCCAACTTCCGGCCCTCGCGGGGCCGGCCGCCCCGGTACGGGACCGGCCCACAGGAATCTCAGAGGCGGCTCTCGGCGTTCTCCCATCCCGGTGGGCCAGCATGCTCCGCATGAGCACCCCCCACTCCGCACCCCGTGTCCGAAAAGCGGTCGTCCCGGCCGCCGGTCTCGGCACCCGTTTCCTGCCGGCCACCAAGGCGACCCCCAAGGAGATGCTGCCGGTCGTCGACAAGCCGGCCATCCAGTACGTCGTCGAGGAGGCTGCCGCCGCCGGTCTGGACGACGTCCTGATGGTCACCGGCCGGCACAAGCGCGCCATCGAGGACCACTTCGACCACGCCTTCGAACTGGAGCAGGCGCTCGCCGCCAAGGGCGACACCGTGCGACTGGACGCGGTGCGCGACCCGGCCCGGCTCGCCGACATCCACCACATCCGGCAGGGCGACCCGCTCGGCCTCGGCCACGCGGTGCTGTGCGCCCGCAACCACGTGGGCGACCAGCCGTTCGCCGTGCTCCTGGGCGACGATCTCATCGACCCGCGCGAGACCCTGCTCAGCAGCATGCTCGAGGTCCGCGAGCGGTACGCCGGCAGCGTGGTCGCCCTGATGGAGGTCCCGCCGGAGCAGGTCCACCTCTACGGCTGCGCGGCCGTGGAGCCGTCCGGCGAGGAGGGGGTCGTGCGCGTCACCGGCCTGGTGGAGAAGCCCGCACGCCAGGACGCGCCGAGCCGGTACGCGGTCATCGGGCGCTACATCCTCGACCCGGCCGTCTTCGACGTCCTGGAGCGCACCCAGCCGGGCCGCGGCGGCGAGATCCAGCTCACCGACGCCCTGCAGGAACTCGCGGCGGGCGGCACGGTGCACGGCGTGATCTTCTCCGGCCGCCGCTACGACACCGGCGACAAGGCCGACTACCTGCGCACGGTCGTCCGGCTGGCCTGCGACCGTCCCGACCTGGGACCGGAGTTCGTGGCCTGGCTCAAGGAGTTCGTGGCGAGCCTGGAAGGCGGCGGGACACAACGGGAGCGGTTGGCGGCCTGACGGCCTGACGGCGCGATTGCGTCACGGGCCCGGGACAGCGCGACGGCCCCGGCGGTGGTGTGCACCTGCCCGGGGCCGTCGCTTTCGTACGCACGACGCTCAGCCGTTGGGGCGCAGGGTCCAGATCACGGTCATCTCGCCGGTGACGGCACCGTCCGCGCGGCGGATCTCGATCGCGACCGGGAACTCGGGGCGCTCCCCCGCGTCGAGCTGTGCGACGACCTCGGCGGCCGGGCGGCCCAGGGTGGCGGTGGCGGTGACCGCGCCCATGGCCAGCTTCCGGTAGGCGATCTCGGCGCCGACGGCGAGCGGCACGGCGCGGGAGAGCTGGTCGCCGAACGCGGCCAGGACGATCGCGCCGCTGGCGGACTCGCCGAGCGTGAACATCGCCCCGGCGTGCGGCCCGCCCACGTGGTTGTGGAACTCGCTCTGGTCCGGCAGGGCGACCACGGCCTTCTCCGGACCGGCCTCGAGGAACTCGAGATTCAGGGTCCGGGCCATGGGCACCGTGGCGGCGAGCATCTCGCCGATGGACATCTGGTCTGCGCTCATGACCACGATGTTACCTGTGAGTAGCTTCGGCTGGCCAGCACGTCCTGACAGGGGCGGTGACCGCACCATGCCCCGGCGGCACTAGGGTTTCTGGCCATGTGGCCAGGACAGCAGCCGCCCGGGGGAGAGCAGAACCCGCAGGCGCAGAACAATCCGTACCAACAGCCGGGATACCAGCAGCCGAATCCGTATCAGCAGCCCGGATACCAGCAGCAGCCCAACCCCTATGCGCAGCCGCCCGCGCAGCCGCCCACGCAGCCGCAGTGGGGCGCACCGGCGCCCGCGGGCGCGCCCACCCCGCCGCCCGGCGCAGGCGGCGGAGGCGGCAACCGGACGAAGCTGGTGGCGATCGTCGCGGCATCGGCCGTCGTCGTGGCCGCCGGTGTCACCGGGTTCCTGGTGCTGGGCGGCGACGACGACAAACCGGTCGACGCGGGCAAGGGCAGCGCGAGTCCCACGACCTCGACGTCGGCCTCCGCTTCCGCGTCGTCCTCGTCCGACACGGACGACAACCCGCGCAGCAACGAGACGGAGAAGCCGACCGTCGCCGGCTGGAAGGTCGTCGTGAACCCCAAGTGGGGGATCGCCTTCGACGTGCCGGCGGACTGGGAGGTGCAGTCCCCGACCTTGAGCCAGGGCTTCGAGTGGGAGGACAAGAAGAAGTCCGACGGCTACGACCGCATCCTTCAGGGGGGCACGGCCGAGTTCAAGTCGAAGTGGTGCTCCACGGACTCCGACAAGGACGGCAAGGTCGACGACACCGCGCTGGCCGTGGTCGGCTCCAAGGGGGCCGAGGGGGCCAAGACCACCGACGAGATCGCGATCAACACGCCCGCGTGGTGGGTCTTCGGCGGTTACACCGACCCGGACAAGAAGAGCATCACCTTCGACAAGAAGGCCACCCCCTTCACGACCGCCTCCGGCGTCAAGGGCAGCTATGCCTGGGCCCAGTCGACGAACACGCCCCAGAAGGGCAAGTGCGACAGCGACGGCAAGGCGATCACGTTCGGCTTCAAGAACTCCAACGGCGACTACGTGTCATGGAACCTGTACGGGGCCAAGGGCGTGAAGGACGAGCTCCCGAAGGCCACGATCATGCAGATCCTCAGCACCGTACGGCTGCACGGGACGCCGACGCACAACTGACCGACTCATGACCGGCCGCGACCGAGGGCATGCCGATGTCCTCGGTCCTGGGCGGGATCAGCACAGATACGCCCGCACGTGCGTCGGCCGCTCAGCCGATGCCGAACGCGCCGTCGGGCGGCACGGGTGAGGGTACGGCGTCCTCGTCGCGTACCGGGCGTGCGTCGCCGATGAATTGACGCAGGCCGGGGCCGTGCTCCACCCGGGCGGGGAACGCGTCGGAGGCGGTGCGGCGGGCCAGTGCGGTCACGTCGAGCGGGTGGTGCGCGGCGACGAGCACCGCGTTGCCGAACCGGCGGCCGCGCAGGACGGCCGGCTCGGCGATGAGCACCAGCTCCTCGAACACCGCGGCGAGGTTGGCGAGTTGGGACCGCAGGAAGCCGAAGGGCGCGGCGTCGGCGAGGTTCGCCAGATAGACGCCGTCGTCACGCAGGACCCGTCCGGCCTCCTGGGCGTAGGACAGGGACGTCATATGGGCGGGGACCCGGGAGCCGCCGAAGACGTCGGCGACGAGCGCGTCGGCGGAGCCGTCCGGGGCCGCCTCCAGCCAGGCCCGCGCGTCTGCGGCGTGCAGCGCGATGTCCGCACCGGCCGGCACGGGCAGGTGCTCGGCGACCAGGTCCAGCAGAGCGCGGTCGAACTCGACGACGTCCTGCCGGGAGCCCGGGCGGGTCGCAGCCAGGTACCGGGGCAGGGTGAGGGCGCCGCCGCCGAGGTGCAGCACGGCCAGCGGCCGTCCCGCCTCGGCGACGGTGTCCAGGACGTGCCCGAGGCGCCGCGCGTACTCGAACTCCAGATACGTCGGGTCGTCCAGGTCGACGTACGACTGCGGCGCCCCGTCGACGGTCAGCAGCCAGGCCCGCTCCCGGTCGACGTCGGGCATCAGCTTGGCGATGCCGTGATCGACGTCGCGGGTGACGGGTATGGCTTCCACCTGTTCATTGTGCCTGCACTGCGACCCCCGAAGGGGCGCGGGGCCGTCACCCACACGGCTCCCGCGCACCCTCACAGAACGGCAGTCACGGTGCCAGCTCCCACGGTCCGTCCGCCCTCACGGACGGCGAACCCGAGACCCGGCTCCAACGGAACCTCCCGCCCCAGTTCGACGGTCATGACGACCCGCTCCCCCGGTCGCGCCACGGCCACCTCCCCCAGGTCCACATCGCCCACGACGTCAGCCGTGCGGATGTAGAACTGCGGCCGGTACCCGGTGGAGACGGGCGTCGTACGTCCTCCTTCGCGCGCCGAGAGCACGTACACCTGGGCCGTGAAGCGACGACTCGGCCGGACACTCCCCGGCGCCGTGACCACATGGCCCCGTCGGACGGCGTCCCGTGGCACCCCACGCAGCAGCAGTGCCACGTTGTCCCCCGCCTGCGCCTCCTCCATCGGCTTGCCGAAGGTCTCCAGGCCGGTGACGACGCTCTCCAGCCCGGCGCCGAGCACTTCGACCCGGTCGCCCACCCGGACCGTGCCCCGCTCCACCGCGCCGGTGACGACGGTCCCCCGGCCCGTGATGGTGAGCACGTTCTCCACGGACAGCAGGAACGGCGCGTCGAGATACCGCTCGGGCATCGGCACATACGTGTCGACCGCGTCGAGCAGCGCGTCGATGGAGGCCGTCCACCGCGGGTCGCCCGCCAGGGCCTTGAGGCCCGACACCCGTACGACGGGCGCGGCGTCGCCGCCGTAGCCGTGCTGGGTGAGGAGTTCCCGGACCTCCAGCTCGACGAGGTCGGCGAGCTCCTCGTCGGCGGAGTCCGCCTTGTTCAGGGCCACGACCACGTGGTCGACGCCCACCTGGCGGGCGAGCAGCACATGCTCGGCGGTCTGCGGCATGATCCCGTCGAGCGCGGAGACGACGAGGATCGCCCCGTCGAGCTGTGCGGCGCCGGTGACCATGTTCTTGACGTAGTCGGCGTGGCCCGGCATGTCGACGTGCGCGTAGTGCCGGGTGTCGGTCTCGTACTCGACGTGCGCGATGTTGATGGTGATGCCGCGCGCGGCCTCCTCCGGGGCACGGTCGATGCGGTCGAACGGCACGAAGGTGCCGGCGCCGCGGTCGGCGAGGACCTTGGTGATGGCGGCGGTCAGGGTGGTCTTGCCGTGGTCGACGTGACCCATGGTGCCGATGTTCAGGTGCGGCTTGGTGCGCACGTAGGCGGTCTTGGGCATGGCTGTACCTCGAAGCGTGTCCGTAGGAAGTGGGGACCCCGAGGAGCTGGCCGACCCTCCCCCTGCGGGGTCGCCGGACGATCCGGAGAGGGTCAGCTTCGGGCGCCGTCGACAGCGGCCACGAGGAGCGGGACGGCAGCCTTCGGTGCATCCGCGACTGCGGATGCTGCGAGGACGAAGGCGTACCGGAACATGGTGTCGATCATCGCCGAGGGTTCGTCCGGTGTCGAATGGTTTTCGGCGGTTGGCGTATGTCCTCCAGAACGCCCGCTTTGCGGCGGCGCGCGCCGTCTGGGACGGGGACACGGTCCACGACCGGTTCGTGATCCTGCTCGCCGTCACCGCCGACCCCGCCCGGCCGACCAGCTCTCGGTGCCGTTCCGCTGCGCGAGACCGCACGCCCCGACGCACGGGTGGCGCCCGCACCTGTGACGGTGGTGAGACGGACCATACGGCGATCACACATGTCCGTCGGTTACTGTCGCGGGATGCTCGATGCCACCACCCGCTCTGGGGGCACCGCCACGGCCCCTCCCCGGGCCACCGCCACGGAGCTCTTCGTCCCCGTACCGGCTCCCGTGCCCTTCGCCACGTCCGTCGCGGCTCCCGTCGCCGCGTCCGGCGGTTTCACCGCGCGCTGCGGCAGAGCGCTTCGCTCGCCCTGGGCCCGGTTCGCGCTGCTGGTCGCGCTGCTCGCGGCGGCCGCGTCGAGCGTGCTGCTCTTCGAACCGCAAAAGCTCCTCGCGGACGGCTGGCCACCGCAGTTGGGCGGCGTCTCGGCGGCCGCCGTCTTCGCGGTGGCGTACGGCCTGTGCACCGTGGCGTTCGTGCCGAGACCGCTGCTGAACCTGGCCGCGGGTGCACTGTTCGGCACGCAGTGGGGTCTCACCGCGTCGCTGGCGGGCACGGTGCTGGGGGCCGGCATCGCGTTCGGGCTCGGCCGTGTCCTCGGACAGGACGCGCTCCGTCCGCTGCTGCGCGGCCGGCTGCTCAAGGCGGCGGACGGCCAGTTGAGCCGGCACGGCATGCGCTCGATGCTGGCCGCCCGGCTGTTCCCGGGGGTGCCGTTCTGGGCCGCGAACTACTGCGCCGCCGTCTCCCGCATGGGCTGGCTGCCGTTCCTGGCCGCGACCGCGCTGGGGTCGATACCGAACACCGCCGCGTACGTCGTCGCCGGGGCGCGTGCCTCCTCGCCGACCTCGCCCGCCTTCCTGATCGCCATGGCCTGCATCGCCCTGCCGGCGGTCGGCGGCGCGGCGGTGGCCTGGCGTAAACGCCACCACCTGCGCAGGACCTGACGTATCGGACGCCTCACAACGCCTCAGACGCCTTCGAGAATCATCGCGTTGGCGAGCCCGCCCGCCTCGCACATCGTCTGCAGGGCGTAGCGGGCGCCGCGTTCACGCATCGCGTGGACGAGCGTCGTCGTCAGACGGGTGCCGCTCGCGCCCAGCGGGTGCCCGAGGGCGATCGCCCCGCCGTGCACGTTGACCTTGGCGAGGTCGGCGCCAATCTCCTGCCGCCAGGCCAGGACGACGCTGGAGAAGGCCTCGTTGACCTCGAAAAGGTCGATGTCGTCGAGCCGTAGCCCCGCCCGGTGCAGCACCTTCTCGGTCGCCGGGATCACGCCGGTCAGCATCAGCAGCGGATCCGAGCCGGTGACGGCGAAGCTGTGCAGCCGGGCGAGCGGGCGCAGACCGAGGCGGGCGGCGGTCTCGCCGGAGGTGATGAGCACGGCCGACGCACCGTCGTTGACGGGGCTCGCGTTGCCCGCGGTGACGTTCCACTCGATCTGCGGGAAGCGCTCGGCGAAGGCCGGGTCGTAGTAGGCGGACTTGAGGCCGGCGAGGATCTCGGTCGTGCTCCCGGGGCGTACGCACTCGTCGCGCGAGACACCGTCCAGGGGAGCGACCTCGGCGTCGAAGAGACCCGCCGAATTGGCCGCGTCGGCCTTGCGGTGCGAGGACACCGCGAAGGCGTCCATCTGCTCCCGCGTGATCGACCACTTGGCGGCGATGAGCTCGGCGCTGACGCCCTGGGGGACGAGCCCTTCGGGGTAGCGCTCGGCCACGCCCGGGCCGAAGGGGTCCTTGCCGGGCGGCACGTTGGACCACATCGGCACCCGGCTCATCGACTCGACCCCGCAGGCGACGACGAGGTCGTAGGCGCCGGACATGACGCCCTGGGCCGCGAAGTGCACGGCCTGCTGGGAGGAGCCGCACTGACGGTCGACGGTGGTCGCGGGGACCGTCTCGGGGAAGCCCGCCGACAGCAGCGCGTAGCGGGTGGTGTTCATGGCCTGCTCGCCGACCTGGTCGACGGTGCCCCCGATGACGTCGTCGATCAGCGCGGGGTCGACGCCCGAGCGCTCGACGAGGGTGCGCAGGGTGTGGGCGAGGAGTTCGACGGGGTGGATGTGGGCGAGGGAGCCGTTCGGCTTGCCCTTGCCTATGGGGGTGCGTACGGCTTCGACGATGACTGCGTCACGCATGTGCGGGGCCTCCATGACGAGCACGAGCAGGGATGCCTGGGGCGCCTACTGGCGAGTAGGAAATTCAAACCCACCATAACCCTGCGAGTTGGAAAATCCAACTAACCCGGGTTTGTTTTTCCAACGCTCCCCTAGACTGATCGCATGGCCGCCACCAACCACTCCGAAGACTCCAAGGGCTCCAAGGGCTCCCGGGGCTCCAAGGGCTCGAAAGCCCCGCGCCCCTGCTCGATCGCCGACGCCCTCGCCCTCGTCGGTGAGAAGTACTCCCTGCTCGTCCTGCGGGAGGTGTGCATGGGCAACGGCCGCTTCGACCAGCTGGTGCGCAACATCGGCGCCCCGCGCGACATCCTGGCCACCCGGCTGCGCCGCCTCGTCGACGCCGGGATCCTGACCAGGCACGCCTACAGCGAGCGCCCGCAGCGCTTCGAGTACCGGCCCACACCGGCGGGGCTCGAACTGGAGCCGGTCCTGATGACGCTCATGGCGTGGGGCGACCGCCACCTCCGCGAGGACGACGACCGCCCCATGGTGATCGAACATGTCTGCGGCAACGAACTGGTCCCCCTGGTCACCTGCTCGGCCTGCGGCGAGGAGGTCCGTCACGAGGACCTGAGCGCCCACCCGCAAGCACCGGGGTGGACGGTGGCGGGCCCGTCAGCGGCGTAGCACGTCGCCCGGCGGGATCGAGGGTGCGTGCCGAAGTCGCCTCAGGACGCGGCGGCGCTCTCCGCGAGGCCGAACACCGTCTCGCACTCGGAGCACGTCACCCGGCCGAACAGATGGACCAGCCAGCCGGCCACGACGTCCTGTCCGGCCTCCAGGGCCAGTGCGTGCAGACGGGCTCCGATGCCGGTGAGTTCGGCGGGGTCGGCCGGATGGAGTTCGGCCTCGCACTCGTCGAGGTACTCGCCCATCAGGACGAGGGTGGAGGCCTCGCACTCGGGGCACTCGGCCTCGAACTCCTCCAGCAGGCACTCCAGCTCCCGGGACCAGAACGGCACGCCCTCGAAGGCGAGCAGGAACTGCAGGCGGTACGCGAAGTCCCGCGGGTCGCCGGCGGGGACCCGCGTCACGCACTCCAGGCCCACCGCGAGCAATTCGGCGATCTCACCCGCGTACCGGGCCCTCAGCCCCTCATCGGCCTCGGCGACGATGCAGCCGGCCAGCCCGACCGCCTCGTCCCGGTCGCCGGCCGCCCGCCCGGCGGCGATGTCCATGAGCACCGGCAGCGCGGCGAAGCTCGCCCCGTACACGTCCCCCTGGTGGCACAGGGACGACCAGAGGGCGTGCCAGATCTCCCGGTCGCCCGGCCCTCCCTCCAGCCGGGCGAAGAGGCCGGGTATGTCGTCGGCGGGCCCGTAGGCGTGCCTGAGCTGCGACCAGTCGGTCGGGGGGTGCGTCATGGAGCGGCATTCTGCACCGCCGGTGTGACATCACTTTGGGGGCGGGTACGTGTCCAGCCGTCCGCACATCCCGAACTTCCCCCGCACCGACGGCTGTTCGGCCCGTACCACGGCCTCGGCGAGGTGGGCGACGTCCCCGTCCACGAGCCGGTCGAGCTGCTCACCCGTGGCCTGCGCCGCCGCCCGCGCGCCGCGGAGCCAGCGCTCGCGCCACTCGGTCAGCCTGGGCCTTACGAGCGCGGCGGCCGCCCGGTGGAAGGCGGCCAGCCCCTCGGGGGCCTCGCGCAGCGCCCGGTAGCCCTCCAGCGCGAGGTCGCGCCGGGCGCGGGCGATCCGGGCCTGCTCCTCCTGCGGGGCGTCGGCCGGGATCGCGGTCGCCGCGGCGTACGTCGCGGGGTCGGCGAGGTACCGCGGGGGCAGGGTGAGCACCGCGTCGCCCGCCTCCGGCAGCCCGCTGTTCTGCATCAGCACCGTGATGCGCAGGTCACCCTCGTTGACCAGCCGGTGGATGGTGCCCGGCGTGAACCAGGCGACCGTGCCGGGCGCGAGGGGCGTGACCTCGTACCCGGACGCCGTCAGGGTCTGCACGGCGCCCCGCCCGTGACGACGTATCCCTCCGAACAGGCCAGGTGCATATGGGGAGTTCCGCCGAGCAGACCGTCGGCTGCCGGCCAGTCGTACACACACAGGTGCGAGACGGCGACCCCGCCGGGCAGCCCCCGGTACGCGTTCACCACGGGTGCGTCTCCAGGTACTTGGCGATCTCCTCCCGCTCCCAGGCCCCGTCGGCCACGACCACCCGGTAACGACGGGTGAGCGTGTCGCCGGGGGCGAGCACGAGCTCCTCGAAGAAGGCCCAGGAGGGCGCGATCCCCGCGAACGGCTCGTTGCGGACGAACCAGTGGGCGGGGTGAGCGCCATGGGCACCGGAGTGGTCGTTCCCGGGGGCGTGCTCGAAGACGACGGTGGCGTGACCGTCGGCGCCGTCGTGCTCGCCGGAGAGCGCGAGCCAGGAGCTCTGTGAGGCCATCAGCCCGGGCCCCTCGCCCTCGGGGCCGATGATCCGGCCGTCCCGGAAGGCGCGCGGGCCGCGCCAGAACAGGCCCGTATAGCCCGCCAGCTCGCGCCCCGCGGTGGTCGGGCTGCCGAAGCGGAGCGGCTCGTCGCGGCGGTTGGTGACGGCGCTGGTCCAGGTCAGCGCCCAGGAACCGGCGTCCGGGTCGACGTCGTGCACCTCGATCCTGCGCGCCTCGTCCGCCCACAGCTCGCCGCTGTACGGGTGCCATGTCAGCCGCTCGGCGATCACGACCCGGCCGCCGACGGCGGACACCTCGTCGAAGCCGACGTGCGCCATCGACCCGACGCGCTCGGGGAGGGCGAGATACCCCTCGCCGTCGACGTACGAATTGCCGCCCCACAGGTTGGCGCCCGAGAGGTGGGAGGCGGTCAGCGACAGCCCCTTGTGCCAGCGGTGGTCGTTGGGCCGGTAGTCCGTGACGAGGTCGCCCCGAAGCGTCCGCAGCGGGTGGAGGTACGGCTTCGGCGCCTCCCAGGCCGCCTCGGGCCGGTAGACGTAGGCGAGCAGTTCGACGCCGGTGACCCGGTCGGTCACCGTGAGGCGGTCGCCGTGGGCGTGGACGAGACGCAGGTCGCCGCTCATGGGGACACCTCCGCGTCGACCGTGACCGGGTTCGGGTTCGGGTTCGGGTTCGGAGCCCAGCCGGGGGCGCCGCCGTGCAGGGCCGTGTAGTACGGGTCGCCGGGTCCGACCTCGCCCCGCTTCACCGTCGTGTCCGTGAACGCCGACTTGTACAGCGCGGTGATCAGCTCCAGGCTGGTGCGCCCGTCCACGCCGCTGCTGCGCGGCCGCAGGCCGGCCCGCATGCTCGCGACCAGTTCGCGCAGCTGCGCCAGGTGCGAGCTGGGGACGTCCGCGCCGAAGTCCTGCCAGGCCGCGGCCTGCTCGCCGGGGACGTCGGGGGCTGGGGTGATACGCCAGTCGGCGTTGGAGTGGCCGTAGAGGTGGGTGAGTTCGACGGTGGCGCGCTCGCAGTCGATACGGATGCGGCTGACCTCGTCGGGGCTCAGGACGCTGTTGACGACCGTGGCCATGGCCCCGCTCTCGAAACGGACCAGCGCGGTGGAGACGTCCTCCGTCTCCACGTCGTGCACGAGCCGGCCGGCCATGGCCCGCACCTCGCTCCACGGACCGAGGAGGTCCAGCAGCAGGTCCATCTGATGGATGCCGTGGCCCATGGCGGGGCCGCCGCCCTCGGTCTGCCAGCGGCCGCGCCAGGGCACGGCGTAGTAGGCGGTGTCGCGGTACCAGGTGGTCTGGCAGTGCGCGACGAGCGGCCGCCCGAGAGCCTGCTCGGCGAGCAGCCGCCGCACGTGCCGCGACCCGGATCCGAAGCGGTGCTGGAAGACGATCGAGGCGTACGGGCCGCCGCTGTGCGCCCCCTCCTCCGCTTCTACGGCGTCGTAGTCGGCGAGGGTCGGCACCGGCGGCTTCTCGCACCACACCCAGGCGCCGGCCCGCAGCGCGGCCACGCTCTGCTCGCGGTGCAGGGTCGGCGGGGTGCAGATGGTCACCAGGTCGGGGCGCTGCTCGGCCAGCATCCGCTCCAGATCGGTGTAGCCGTGCGGGACGCCGCCCTGCGCGCAGAACGTCTCGACGGCACCGGCATCGATGTCGACAGCCGCCACGACCTCGATCTCGCCCTCGGCGGCGAGCTGCTGGAGGGCAGGCAGATGAGAGCCGCGACCGATGGCGCCGGTACCGATGACGGCAGCCCGGATACGGCGCCCGGCGAGCGGCGCGGGCAGCGGAGCGGACGGCCGACTGGATGGGGACATGGGCGTGATCAGCACTCCTCCGACGAACGGCCACAAGACCGGACGGGCCAGCAACCAAGCAGAAAGCCTGCAGCACGCACACGCAGCAAGCGCTTTCCCTGAGCAGCAACGTATGCGGCGGCCGGGCAGCCGGTCAACCATGTGGGGATGTCGGACGTGCGGGCGCATGCCGGTCGGGGCGCAAGGCGGGTGTCGTCGGCTCAGGGGTGGCGGGGCGCCTGCCAAACCCCTGTGCCGGGACCGTTGTCGCGGACCGCTACGCTTCCCTCGGCACACACTTGATCACCTGATCACTTCGCGCGGCGGGCCTGCCGTCGCCGTCGCCCTCCCCGATCGGCACTTGGACTCCGTAACCTCATGTCTTGGTTTGAATCCCTCATCCTCGGACTCGTCCAGGGGCTGACCGAGTTCCTCCCCGTCTCCTCCAGCGCACATCTGCGGCTGACCGCGGCGTTCTCCGGGTGGAAGGACCCGGGCGCCGCCTTCACGGCGATCACGCAGATCGGCACGGAGGCAGCGGTGCTGATCTACTTCCGCAAGGACATCGGCCGGATCATCTCGGCATGGAGCCGGTCACTGTTCAACAAGACGATGCGCAAGGACCACGACGCCCAGATGGGCTGGCTGGTGATCGTCGGCTCGATTCCGATCGGCGTGCTGGGCGTCACGTTGAAGGACCAGATCGAGGGCCCCTTCCGTGACCTGCGGATCACGGCGACCATGCTCGTCGTCATCGGCATCGTGATCGGCGTCGCCGACCGGCTCGCGGCCCGCGACGAGACCGGCGGAAAGCACCGCGCGCCCAAGCAGCGCAAGACCCTGGAGAACCTGGGCGTCAAGGACGGCCTGATCTTCGGCCTCTGCCAGGCCTGCGCCCTCATCCCGGGCGTCTCGCGCTCCGGCGCCACCATCAGCGGCGGCCTGTTCATGGGCTACAAGCGCGAGGCCGCGGCCCGATACTCCTTCCTGCTGGCCATTCCGGCCGTACTCGCCTCCGGGGTCTTCGAGACGAAGGACGCCCTCGAGGGCGGTCACGTGGCATGGGGGCCGACGATGTTCGCGACGGTGATCGCCTTCGCGTCGGGATACGCCGTCATCGCCTGGTTCATGAAGTTCATCAGCACCAAGTCGTTCATGCCGTTCGTGTACTACCGCGTCATCCTCGGCATCGTCATCATCGCGCTGGTGACGACGGGCGCGCTCAGCCCGCACGCGGCGGAGTCCGCGGGCTGACCCCTTCATCACCACCGCTGCTCGCCGCTCCAAACCGCTGCTCGCCGGACTCGCCGGCGAGCAGCCCGGGTTGATCGATCAGCCGTGACCAACCCCATATCCGCACGCGTAGCCGTCCGGTAGCGCAGTGTCAGTGCTTCCGCCTAGGCTTGGCGCATGTCCCCCAATTCTGTGACCTCTGGTTCCGTGCGGTCTGCAGCCGAGTTAAACGAGCAGATCCGGGCCCTCTGGCGGCGCGCGGGCGGCTCGTTGTCCGCCCAGGAGCGGGCGGAGTACGAGCTGCTGGTGGTGGAGTGGGCCGCGGCGATCCGCGGCGAGGTGGTCACGGCGGCCTGAGCCCCGCCCGCCGCCCACGTGCCGTGAGCGGCGTACAGGTCTGGGCAGGGTTCGGTCACTCGCCGTGCCGGCAACTCGCCCTGCCGGCCACTCGTCCTGTCGGCTACTCGCTCTCTTCGGCCAGGAAGGCGGTCAGGCTGTCGAGGAGCATCGTGCTGCCCTGCTCGGCCATGGCGCGTTCCTCGGCGGTGTCGCAGGTCTGGTGGAGCCCGATCCGCGTCTGGCGATCGTCCTGTTCGTCGAGTTCCATGGTCATGGCCGCGGGCGCGGACTTGCCGGGTACGTCCATGCCGACCACCAGGCGACGGTGCTCGACGACCTCGAGATAGGAGCCGGTCAGCGGGACCTGCTCGCCGTCCGGCGTGGCCACCGTGGCCTTCCACGCTCCGCCCGGCCGTACGTCCATCTCGACGGATCCGGCGACGGCGTAGGCCCACCGGGCGTACTGCTCCGGGGTGGTCCACGCCTGCCACACCTTCGCCACGGGGGCGGACAGGGTTCGGGTGAGGTGGTAGGAGAAGCCGTTGGCCGGGGTGGACTGCTCGGTGCTCATGGTTCGTCTCCTTGTGCGGATGCCTGCTCGGAAAGGTCGCCTGACAGACACCCGCGGACGCGGAAACTCATCGCTGCGGCCCGCCCCCACAGGTGGGCCGGCCCAGCGTGCCGAGGACGGCGGCTGTCGGCCGCCTCCCTCGACCGGGCACCGTCAGGGATTTTCGATGGTGATGAAGGGGTCCCACTGGAAATACCCCTTCAACTGCCGATGGCGGTCCAGGATCTGGAAGTAGAAGTGGTACACGACCTTGCCGGGCTTTTTGACGGTCGCCCGCCAGTAATGATCCTGGTAGTTCTGCGTCACGAATTCCGGCCTGCCCTCGCTCCCCTCCTTCGGAATCGGAAAGATGCCGTCGATCACCTCGATCTCCGGCGTCCTGATGAGCTGGTGTTCCGGGTCGCTGCTGACGTACCTGTACAGCAGTGCCTTGTAGTCGCTGCTGAGCGACAGCGTCGTCTCCCGCCACCTGATGCTGTCCCCGGGTTCCGCCAGGAGGTTCAGCTCGGCCCCCGACGTACCGACGATGTGATCGTGTCGCGTCGTCATGTAGATCAGGCCGTGGTCGACGTACGTCGGTGCGTCGGGGTTCCGCGACGCGTTGGGATTCTGCTCGACGATCGTGGCCGCGTCGAACGCGATCAGGACGTTGAGATCAGCCATTTCCTGCCCCTTTCGAATACGAGAATTTCCTGGATTTCCGGTTCAGGCCGTCGCGGAGGGCTTCGGCACCTTGTAGGCCATCGCCCGCGGGTAGTCGTGCCGGCGCAGGCGGACGCGGACCAGCAGCGGTCCGGCGTTGACCGGGTCGTTCGGGTCGGTGAGGCGCGCCAGCAGGTCGTCCAGCTCGAAGGCGTGCGTGATGCTGATCCCGTTCGCCGGGGTGTTCTTGCCGGCGAAGACGTCCGCGAGGCGGTCGTAGTGCCACGGGTGCAGGACGTTGTAGAAGTCGGCGCCCTCCGGGTCCGCGGAGCCCGGCTCGGAGTAGTAGGACGGGTGCACCAGCATCTGCTCGATGCCGTAGAAGTGCCCGTTGTCCATGACGAACACCACCGACCGGAGCCCGAGCCTGGTGTGGGTGGAGATCTCCTGGCAGGTCTCCTGGAAGGCGCCGTCGCCGACGAACACCATCGGGCGGGCGCGCCCGCGTTCGGGAGCGAGCGCGGCGCCGGTGGCCGCGCCCACCGACCAGCCGATGGACAGCCAGCTGACCTGTGACAGGAACCCGCCCGCGGGCAGGGCCAGGTTCATCGAGCCGATGAGGGAGAACGCGGCATCGGAGACGACCGTCCAGTCCTCCTCGGTCTCCTGGCCCAGGAAGTGGTTGATCCGGTCGAACGCGCCGTCGTAGGTGAGCTGTTGGCGGTCGGCGTGCCGGGACCGCGAGCCGCTGGTGCGCAGGGAGGCGCGGTGGTGTCGCAAGGCGGCGGGGCGGCCGCCGAACGGTCCGTGGTGGGCGTGGGCCTCGGCGTAGTAGTCGGCGGCCGGGCCTCCGCAGCCGTACGCCTTCACCAGGGCGTCCTGGAGGGCGGGCAGCAGCTGTGCGAGCTGGACGTCGGGGAAGTAGGAGGTGCCGACGCTGACGCCGCCGTGCGCGGCCATCACCCAGTCGCCGCCGACGCACTGCTCGCCGCCGAGGTTCTTCGACGTGGACCAGGCGCCGAGCCCGATCCGGCAGGTGGCCCAGTCCTTGAACATCCGGTACACGTCCGGGTGGCTGGCGTGGCCGTTGTAGACGCCGTGGAACTGCGGCAGGTCCTCGTCGACGACGGCCTTCGCGCCGACGGTGGTGCAGAACGGCACGCCGGTGGCCTCGACCAGGTCGGTGAGCCGGCCGCCGAGGCGGAGCCGGTCGATCTCCTCGCCGGCCCACACGATCGGGCGGGGCCTGCCGTCCGGCCCTGGATGCTCCTCGACCAGGGTGAGGATCGCGTTCACGGCCTGGTCGAGCATGGCCTGGTTACGCGCGCTGAACGGCCGTTCGTGACGGACGATCGGCTCCTCGGGCCCGGGGCAGGGCTCGTCCCACAGGTCCTCCATGACCTCCAGGTAGACGGGCCTGCGCTCGGAGAGGCACGCGGTGAGCGCGGCGTCGATCTGACCGGCGGCCAGGCCCGGGTTGGAGATGACCTGCGCGTCCACGGTGACCTGCCGGTAGACGTCCAGGTTGCTCTCCGGACGGGGGCTCATGTGTGAGGTGAGCATGCCGAGGGCGCGATAGTTCTGCCACTGCTCGTACGGCGGGGAGGCGTTGACGGCGATGAGCGGGACCTGCTCGACGTAGGCGCCGCCGCAGGCGTTGAGCAGGTTGAACGCGCCGACGCTGTATGTGACCGCGGCCGCGCCGACGCCGTGGATGCGGGCGTAGGCGTCGGCGGCCTGGCCCGCGCCGCCCTCGGTGGGAGTGCCGACCCACTCGATGTCGCCCTCGGCCCGCAGGGTCGTCAGAAACGGGCCGAGGTGGTTGCCGGGGACGCCGAACAGATGGGTGATGCCCAACTCGGCCAGCCGCAGGGCTAGATAGCGGGCGACCGTGCACTCGGGGGTGATCGCGGTCATGAACAGTCCTCCACGTTCGGGCCCGGGGTGGTGACCGGCGGAGCCTGGTGTACGGCGACGGCGGCACGGACGGCGCTCTCCAGGGCTCCCTCGATCCAGGCGTGCTTGAGGGAGGTGTGCTCTCCGGCGAAGTGCACGGGGCCCTCGGGCCGGGAGACGTCCAGGTGGAAGCTGGTCATCTGGTGGGCGGTGTAGATCGCGGCCTCACCGAAGGCGTACGGGTCGCGGGCCCAGCTCTGGGTGGCGCCCCGGCCGGTGAAGAACACCTCGATGCGGCGGCCGTGCAGGGCCTGGAGGTTGCGCAGCGCATAGACGTAGCGCTCCGCATCCGGCATGGAGTCCCAGCGCGCGGCGTCGTCGGACCAGCAGTACGAGGCGAGCACCACTCCGCCGGTGCTGCCCTCGACCCGGTGCGACGGGTAGTACATGAACCGGTTGGGGTTGTCGGTGGCAGAGCCCCCTCCGAAGCAGTGGGTGGCGGGGCGCACCGCCGGTCCGCGCAGCGGCAGGGCACTGTCGATCTGCCGCATTTCCTCGGTGACACTGCCGTCCTTGACCGCGGCGCCGAGCAGGCCGGCGTTCTGGCCGGGGAGCATGAGGGTGGGACCGGTCTCCGACGCGGCGAGCGCGAGCGCGGGATCGGGGACCGCCTCGGCGCTCAGCCGGTAGAACTCGTGAAGGCCCGGTGCGATGCTCTCGAGTTCGTCCCGCCAGTCGTCCTCGGTGAACTCCCACCATCGGTGGCTGAACTCCAGCAGCACCTTGGTGGCCTGGTCGTAGTGGGTCTCGATGACGGCACGGCGCTTCTTGTACGACATCGAGGGGACTATCTCCACGAAGCGCAGGGCGGAGAACGGGATGGTGACGATCGCCAGGTCCGCCGTCCACAGACGCGGCGGGGCCTGCGGGTCGTTCTCGGCGACGGTCTGCACGGCCACGCCCCAGCCGTCGGGCCCGACCGCGCCGGTGCCCTCGGGGTCGGTGTCGCGGCTGGGGTCGTGGTACTCGAGGCGGATCATGCGGTGGCCGAGCCGCACCTCGTCGCGCAGGCCCTGATGGAGGGCGTGCGGCAGGCGCCAACTGCCGCCGGGTATCTCCCAGTAGCGGACACCGGGGTTGATGTCGCTGCGGCTCAGGAAGCTGTGGAAGAAGGAGAGGTGCAGCCGGGAGGACATGTTCTCCAGGGTTCCGACGGCCTCGATCGCCTCGTCGCTGAGCCCGGCGTGGTCGCGCAGGAAGCCGCCCATCGAGTAGCCGTCGAAGTCACGGATCACCCGGGCCCAGCCTTCGACCCACTCGTCGAACGGCTTGTTGACGCGCTTTCCGTCGACGACGTCGGAGTAGTAGTCGCGCACGCTCTCCAGTGCGTCGTCGACCATCTTCACGACGGGGGCGCGCACCTCGTCGTCGGTGAGATGGAAGCCCTCGTTGATCCGTTCGGGAGTGGTGGCGTAGTCGGCACGCCGCACCTGGACGCGGTTGGCGCGGATCCAGGAGTTGCCGCGCTTGTCGGGTTCCCGGAAGTCGGGGCTCTCGTCGCCGTACGTCCAACTCCGGCCGGTGAAGGAGGTGTATGTCACCGGAGGGACGGGGACATCGGGCCGGCTGCCGGTGGAGGGGGCCACGTCCACGTTGTAGAACTGGCGGCGGCCGAGCCCGAGTTTGTCGACGAGGGCGAGGACCAGCGGGTGGAAGTCGGGCAGCCGCATGGCGCCGGCCTCGGCGTACTGGGCGTGGTCGTCGAAGGGCTGGTGGTGCTTGGTCGCGCGGAAGGTCTTGATGCGTCCGCCGACGCGGCCGGCGTTGGCCTCCAGGACGGTGACGTCGTGACCGGCGTCCTTGAGCAGGCGGCCGGCGACGAGGCCGGTGATGCCGGCGCCGATGACGAGGATCTTCTTGCGCGGGTGGGGGGTGGAGCCGAGGTGGCCCGTGTCGATGAGGGTGTGGAGATAGCCGAGCTTGAGGTCCTTGCCGTCCGGCCCGACGAGGAGGAGTTCACGGGCGAGCCTGAGGCACGTCTGCCAGCGCGCACGGGTCGCGGAGTTGTCCCGTGGAATGTCGGTCATAGCTTGCGATCGTAGATATGGAGAAACGATTTCCTGGTTCCTTCGACGGATAAAGTCCTAAAAACACCGATCGCACCGCCTGGCGGAATTTTGACTTGCCCGGCTTTCCCTGGCAAGAACCGAAGATTCGCCAGGGACGGAAGGGAAAGGGGAGTTATTCCGACAGGCGATTCGCTCGCGGAACAACGAAATCCGGCACGGAACATGGGAATCCAGGACCCTCGATGACGACGGTTTTACCGACCGACCGTGACGAGGGGGAACAGGGAGGACAAGGAGGGCGGCACACTCCGGCCAGTAGTCGCCGCCACGCTCGCCTGGGGCCCGGACCGCCCGGCGGCGAGTTCCGAACATTCACACGGAGACTCGCAAGCAATTCGAAAACCCTGACGAGTCACTGTGATGACGGCAAGCATTCCGCGACACGCCCTGCGGGCTCTGGAAGCTCCCGGCCCAGGCGGGCGAGCGGGGATACAGCCATCAGCACCGGGGACAGCAGCATGCCTGCGGCCGTCACCAGGAGGCTGGCGCGCAACCCCCACTCCTCCGCGAGGAATCCGCCGAGCAGAGAGCCGAGCGGGGTCAGCCCCATGCCGACAAACGTGATCGTCGCTGCCGCACGGGCCTGCATACCGTCCGGCGTGACCGCCTGTCGGACAGCCATGATCGTGACATTCACCAACTGGCCACCCGCCCCGAACGTGAAGCCGACCGCCAGGAGCACGGCGACCGCCACCGCAGAGGAGCCGTGCAGCGCGGGCGCCCACAGGAATGCGCTGTCGCCGAGCGCCGCCGCGGACACGAGCACCGCGCCATGACCGAATCGGCCCGGCAGGCGGGCGGCCAGCAGCGAGCCCAGGAGCGCGCCCGGCCCCGTCGCCGCCAGCGACAGCCCGACGACGGTGCCCGACAGATGCAGTTCCCGCGGCAGGAAGAGCAGATAGACGGTCATCAGGGCGGCGAAGGAGAACTGGAAGGCTGCCGAGGCGAGGCACACGGTCCGCAGCAAGGCATCGCCGACGACGAAACGGAGGCCCTCGTGAATTCGCCGCCCTATGCGAGGGGAACGTTCCGAGTGCTCCGGGACCGACTCGCGGCGGCGGATCCGTCGGATCGACAGGAAGGACAGGGCGAAGAAGAACGCGCTGGCGGCGGCAGCGATCGGCGCCGACAGAAACGACACCAACGCACCGCCGAGGGCGGGGCCTCCGATCTGCGCCGCGGACCGGCTGCCTTCGAGCGCGCTGTTGCCCCGCACCAGCTGATCACGTCTCACCAGCCGTACGAGAGAGGCCTGGTAGGCAACGTCGAAGAACACGGACAGGACCCCGACGGCGAAGGCGATCACGAACAGCGCGGACAGGCCGAGCCAACCGAGGAGACCGGCCAAGGCGGCGGCGCCCAGTGCCAGGGTTCGGCCGGCGTCCGTCAGCACCATCACCGTGCGGGTCCGCCAGTTGTCCACCCACGCGCCGACGAAAAGCGCGAGCAACAGGATCGGCGTCTGGCCCACCGCGCGCAGAACGCCCAGCTGGCCTGCACTGGCGCTGAGCGTCAGCACGGCGAAGAGGGGCAGAACCACCAGACTCGCGTGCTCACCGAGTTGGGAAGCCGTCTGCCCCATCCAGAGCCTGCGGAACTCGGCGTCCCGCCACAGGCTCGACGGAACAGATCGACCGGAATCGGATACGGCGGAGGACGCGGACGATGCGGAGGACGCAGAGGACGCAGAGGACGCAGAGGATGCGGAGGACGCAGAGGATGCGGACGGCACGAGGATCCCTTGATTGCCGACAACGAGGCCCGGCCCCCGGCGCCCAACAGGTGCACCGACGGTTCAGGCAGGGGAAGGCTCGCTATGCCGCAACATCAAGGGCAGCACGCGATGACAGACCGATCACGGCCCAGAACGTCAACGCGCGCTCGGACGACCGAGCATCTCTCAGCTCCTCATGGGTGACTCGCCGAACCCGAACACTAACCCTCGACGGCCGAGCAGGAAACACGATTTGATGCCGCGGTCCGCGCAGGCGGCCGTCAGATGAGCCGGCGTCCCGTCATCCGCGTAGGTGGGCAAGGAGTTCCTCTCCAGCGGGGGTACGGGCGTTCCGGAGGCAGCAGTCGCGCGGCGGAGTCCAGGTCACCGCTGCTGACGAGGGCGTGGATCTCATGGGCGAGCGGGGTGACGTCGCGGACGGCGACCGTCCACTCGTCCGCGTAGCGCCGGGCGGCCTCACCGGAGAGGCCGAGTTGCAGGGAACGGTGGCAGGGGCTGCAGGCGCAGGTCCCGTTCCGGGTCCCACTGCACCCGCGCGGGAGATCGCTTCAACTGCCGCTTCCAGTCGGCCTGTTCCCCGTGCAGGTCCGGGACGTGGTGCGAGAGACACGCGTTGCGCAGCGCCCACTCGAACCCCTCCCGACTGATCTTCACGGCCAGGACGGTCTCCTGCCTCTCCTTCGCGCCCCAGCCGCAGCGGTACATCATCCACAGGAAACTGGGCTTGATCCAGGTCAAGCCACGTTCACAGACCTTTCTGCGACTGGGGCACCCGGCGGGGTCAACGTTGAGAAAAGCGTAGGTTCGGGCACTGCGGACCCAGCGCAGCCTTGGCTACCCTCGAGTCACGGTGACCTGCGGGGATGGCTCGATCAGATTGCCTTTGACGAGTGGATGTCCGACACATCGATTGCTGTATAGAGTCGTCTCGTCACAACTGGTTGTGGGGACAACCAAAGTGCCTTTCGGCTGCCAACGTCCTGGGGAGGGCCTGGAGCACATGAGTCGTCGCTCTACTGGTTTTGTCGGCGTCTGGGCTGAAGTGCAACGCCAGCAACAGCGCCAGCTGGAGGCCGAAGCCAGGCAGCGGAGGCAACAAGAACAGCAAGCACGTGCCTACCAGCGGCGAGCCGCTCAGAGCCACCGCGAGTACAGGCAGGCAGAGGCGCAACGTCGCACGGAGGAACTCGACGCGCAGGTTGCGTCGCTGCAAGGTCTTCTCGCCTCGGGTTGCCAGGCTCCGGCTTTCAGAGCCTCCTCTCTCATGCGGCCTGAGGAGGTGCAGCCCTTCGCTCCAGGACCGTTGGCGCAGCCCGTGCCAATGCCGGATTTCAATCACTACCAAACGCAGAGCGGTTGGACTGCGAGTCGCCGAGCCCAAGCGCAGGCCGAAGCCCAGGCGCGCTACGAGCGGGACCGGCAGACTGCCCAGGCCGCAGAGGCTCATCGACAGCAACAGCTGGCGTCGTACCAGCGTGAGTACCAACAGTGGGCAGATGCTCAGCTTGCTGATGTACGGCGCCACAACGCCGGCGTCGTCGCGGTAACCGAAGGAGTGAGGCACCGGGATCCCGATGCCGTGGTCGAGTACTTCTCTGCCGCCCTTTACGCCTCGACGGCGTGGCCGGAGGGTTTCCCCCGTCAGGTTGCCGCAGCCTACGACCCGGCAGCCCGACAGCTGGTACTGGATTGGGAGTTGCCCGCTTACAGCATCGTGCCGGAGGTCAAGGCTGTTCGGTATATGTCCGGGGTCGATCAGGACAAGGAGACTCCTCGCCCTGTAGGCCAGCGCCGGGCTCTGTACACGGAGGTTCTCGCGCAGTGCGTGCTGCTTGTTCTGCACGAACTGTTCGCCGCAGATGAGCTGGGTGCGCTGGAGTCGGTGGCCTTGAACGGGTTCGTCGACGGTCACGACCCCATAACAGGCCGACCGGGCCACATCTTTCTCGCAACTGTCATGGCATCGCACTCGGCGTTCCGTGACCTGCACCTGGCGCAGGTTGACGCAGGCAGTTGCCTCGCTGATGCACTGCGAGGGCAGCTCTCCACTCGGCCGGACCAACTCACATCAGTGCGGCCGAGTCGGCAGCCCCAGGACGTCGGGAACCGCGTCGTCGCTCATGGCAGCGATGAGGAACCGGACCTGTACGACATGGATCCCATCGCCTTCGAGAATCTCGTTGCCGATCTCTTCCGTGCCATGGGCATGCAGGCAGTGACCACCCAACGCTCCAACGACGGCGGCGTGGACGTCGACGCACTGGACCCGACACCGATCCGAGGCGGCAAGATCGTCGTACAGGTCAAGCGCTACCGCAATACGGTGCCGCCCACCGCTGTCCGTGACTTGTACGGAACGGTGCAGGACGCCGGCGCCAACAAGGGTGTCCTCGTGACAACCTCAGGGTTCGGCCCCGGCTCGCACACCTTCGCCAATGGCAAGCCGCTGGAACTTATCTCGGGCCCTGAACTGGTAGATCTTCTGCATCGCCATGGGCTGCGTGGGCGACTGGGCGAGGGCGGTCGGCAAGCCTCAGCCCCACCGACGCCCTCAGGGCCGGACACGCGGCTGCCAGACGATTACAACGTCCTGGGTATGTCCTGGACCGGAAGCGTCGCCTTGGACGTGTGCGCTCTCGTCTGCAATGGCAACCGCGTCCTCAGCGACGATCACTTCGTCTTCTTCAACAACCCTCAGACGCCGGACGGCTCAGTGCGGGCCCTTCCAGCAACGGGGCCGGACAAGGCTGCGATCTGCGTGTCCTTCGACGGGTTGCCAGACGCAGCTGACCGGTTTGTTCTCGTGGCGGCCATCGACCCAGAGGTCAACCCGAACGCCGATCTCTCCGGCTTCACAGATGCCTGCATCCGGCTGCTCGATCCAAGGATGACCGAGCTGGGACGCCTTGAGGTTTCCGACGGCCGGCCGCACGAGACCGCCTTGGTGCTTGGCTCCTTCCGTCTCAGGTCCAACGGCGACTGGGATTTCGTCCTCGGCGGCAAGGGCTACACGGGCGGCTTGGAAGAACTCGTCCAGGACTACGGCATCGACGTGGAGTAGCTCAGCTGGCATCCAGATGCAGCCAGCAGGACGGTTGTGGTCTGTGAACGCGGCTTGATGATGTTCGCGGACACGGATGTGTTCGTGGTGACAATGGACTGGTCGGACACACCGACCGGGCCCGCGGGCTACTCGACGCCACGACCGACACTGCACCCCGAGAGCATCCGCTGGTGGACCGAGTCAGACCAGGATGACCCCGACCCGGAGTTCCACACCCACTCGCGTCTGTACGCGGACCGGCACCGGTGGAATCACGGCTGCATCGACGGGCTGTTGCGAGCAGTCGCGGACGAAAAGCTCGCCGAAGTCTTCATCGCCGACACGGAACTGCGACGCATCCACCATCCCTACGACGGGGGCGCAGACGTCATCCTTGCCACGCCCGCAGAGCGTGACCGTGTGCGTGACCGACACACAGACTGGCTTTCAAGCCACCCAGCCGGCCTCTGAGAACCGCAGTGACTCCCGTCTCTCCGGCCGACGCGCAGTGGTCTGGGAACGCTGCTCGATGGTTCAGGTTAAGTGGTGTTCACAGCTCCGAGACGGGTCCACCCTATGAATCGACGCTGCGGACGCCGATCGTCTGGGCACTGCCACCCAGGACAAAAAATCGGTGGTTACCTGAGCTGACCGAGCCCACGCTGTTCGCCATGGAAGAACCGCTCCGCAGAATCCGTGCGCTCCACACGGCGTCCACGATCACCGTCTACCAGGCGTACTCCCCTGAGATCGGACTGCTTGCCGTCCGAGACGGCCGCTTTCCGGCCGCGTGGAAGCCTGACCGCATGACGTGGATCAAGCCCAGTTTCATGTGGATGATGTACCGCTCCGGCTGGGGCACAAAGGACGGTCAGGAGACTGTTCTCGCCGTCGAGATCACTCGCGACGGCTTCGACTGGGCGCTGCGCCATGCCTGCCTGTCGAGTTACGTCCGCGGACTGCACCCCGATCGCGGCACCTGGCAGCGTGATCTCAAGCGCGCACCGGCCCGCGTCCAGTGGGATCCCGAACGCGATCTGCACCTGCGTCCCCTGCCGCACCGCTCGCTGCAACTGGGGCTCTCGGGAGAGGCATCCGCGCGTTACTCGGACGAGTGGATCGTGTCCATCAGTGACGTGACCCCGCTCGCCATCGAGATCCACGCACTCGTCAGGGACGGCGAACTGGACTCAGCTGCCCGACTGCTCCCCCAGGAGCAGAAATACCCCGCCGGTGCAGAACTCCTGGCTCACCTGTGTCCCTGACCCGACAATCCGGGCACAACCGCCGGCACCACCCACGGGTCACATGGCGACATAGGTCTGTGAACGTCGCTTGACGATCCAGGTCATGCGCTCCCGGCTCCACGTCGACGGGAAGCGGCCGGTGCGGGCCGCCGCGTCGCCGATCTCCGGGCGGTACGCCTGGTAGACGGTGAGCGTGGACTCGGTGTAGCGGGCACGGATACGGAACCTCGGTTCGGGTTCCGGCTCGACGGGTCGGTCGTTCAGGTCGTTCAGGTCGTTCAGGTCGTTCAGGTCGTTCACGGGAGCAGCCTGGCCGATCGTCCGGTGTCGGGCCACCCGATTACGTATCGATCGCCGACCGATGCCGCACAGAGCTTGGCTGAGCAGCCGCCATGCCCAACACTCGGGCCATGACGCAGCGTGTGGAGCTCGCTACCGTGCTGGACCGGCTGGCCGTCGACGGGTTGATCACCGACTACGCGGTGGCGGTCGACGACGGCGACTGGACCGCCTATCGGGAACTGTTCACGTCGGACGGGCGAGCGGACTACCGTTCGGCCGGCGGCATCGAGGGAGATGCGGGGAACGTCGCCTCATGGCTGGCCGAGAGCATGCAGGTGTTCGCGATGCGGCAGCATCTCATCGTCAATCGCCGGGTGCGGTTCGGGATCCTGGAGCAGGACACGGGCGACACGGCCCGGGTGCAGGCCGACTACGTCAACCCGATGCGGTTGGCCACGGACGGTGACGGCGACGGCTCCACGGCCGGCGCGCCCGACTTCGTCTGCGGCGGCCGGTACGCCTTCGGGCTGCTGCGGACGTACGACGGCTGGCGGGTGCGTGAGGTGGTCGTACGGGAGAAGTGGCGGCGGCTGCCGGGCTGAGCCGAAACGCGCCCTGTCGTAGATCGTCCGGGGCGCGCACACTGGAGGCACCCAGTGGGCAGGGAGGCGCCTCATGGAGATCCGGGAGAGCCGGATGACGCTCGGCCACTGGCTCACCTCCCCCAAGCGGCGTTCGGCCGTCGCGGCTCTCGCGGGCGCGCTGCCCGTGCTCGCGTTCCCGGCGCCGGCGCTGTGGTGGTGGGCCTATGTCGCGCTGGTCCCCTGGATCCTGCTGGCCCGCTGCGCGCCCACGGCGAGGCGGGCGGCGTACGACGGCTGGAGCGGCGGGTTCGGCTTCATGCTGGCCATGCATCACTGGCTGCTGCCGAGCCTGCATGTGTTCACGCTCGTCCTCGCCGTGCTGCTGGGTGCGCTGTGGGCGCCGTGGGCGTGGTTGGTCCGCCGATTCCTCGCCGAGGGCAGCCGAGGCGCCGAGAACACCGCCCCGTCCCGCGGGCGGCTGTTCGCCGCGCTTCTCGTACTGCCCTCGGCGTGGCTGGCCGTGGAACTCGTCCGTTCCTGGCAGGGGCTCGGCGGGCCCTGGGGCATGCTCGGGGCCAGCCAGTGGCAGGTGGAGCCCGCGTTGCGGCTCGCCTCCGTCGGCGGGGTGTGGCTGCTCAGCTTCCTGGTGGTGGCGGTGAACGTCGCGGTCGCCGTCCTCGTCGCCGTTCCGGCGTCCCGGGTGCCGGCCGTCGCCGGTCTCGTCGCCACCGCCGCCACGGCCTCCGCCGCCTGGATGTGGGCGCCGCGCCCCGACGTCGACGGGCGGGCCCGGATCGCGGTGGTGCAGCCGGGTGTGATCGACGGACCCGACCGGCGCTTCGACCGCGAGGAGCAGTTGACCCGTCGGCTGGTCGGGCAGGACGTCGATCTGGTCGTCTGGGGCGAGAGCAGCGTCGGATACGACCTCGCCGAGCGGCCGGATCTGGCCAGGCGGATCGCGGCGTTGTCCCGGTCGACCGGCGCCGACATCCTCGTCAACGTCGACGCCCGCCGCTCCGACCGGCCCGGCATCTACAAGAGCTCGATCCTCGTCGGCGCGGACGGCCCGACCGGCGACCGGTACGACAAAATGCGGCTGGTGCCCTTCGGCGAGTACATACCGGCCCGTTCCCTGCTCGGCTGGGCGACCTCCGTCGGCAAGGCGGCCGGCGAGGACCGGCGGCGCGGCACCGAGCAGGTCGTGATGAACGCCGGGCCCGGCCTGCGCATCGGGCCGATGGTGTGCTTCGAGACGGCCTTCCCCGACATGAGTCGGCACCTCGCCGAGGACGGCGTGGACCTGCTGGTCGCCCAGTCCTCGACCTCCACCTTCCAGCAGAGCTGGGCACCCGAGCAGCACGCCTCGCTGGGCGCGCTGCGCGCCGCGGAGACCGGGCGGCCGTTCGTGCACGCCACCCTCACCGGCGTCTCCGCCGTGTACGACGCGAGCGGCCGGCGTCTCGGCTCGTGGCTGGGCACGGAGGCGAGCACGACGGCCGTCTACGACGTCCCGCTCGCCGACGGCGTCACCCCGTACGTCCGCTATGGCGACTGGCCGGTCCACCTGGCCCTGTTGGTGCTCGCGGCCCTCGGGGTCACGCAGGGGGCGCGGGCGGTCAGGCTGCGGCGGAGCGGTCCTGCACCGCTCGGACCACCCGCTCGCACAGTTCGTGAGTCGCCAGCGCGTCCCGGGCGCTGAGCACCTTTCCCGCACGTACGGCGTCCAGGAAGGCGAGGACCGCCTGCTCGATGCCGCGCTGGCGGGCCACCGGCACCCAGTCGCCACGCCGCCGCACGGTCGGCTGCCCCTTGTGGTCGATCACTTCGGCGAGGTTGACGACCTGGCGCTTGGTGTCCTGCCCGGACACCTCCAGGATCTCCTCGTTCGAACCGCTGAGCCGGTTCATCACGCCGAGCGCGGTGAAGCCGTCTCCGGCGAGCTGGAGGACGACGTGGTGCAGCAGTCCGTCCTCGACGCGGGCCCGCACGGTCACGTCGTCGACCGGGCCGGGCACGAGGAAGCGCAGGGTGTCGACGACGTGGATGAAGTCGTCGAGGATCATCGTGCGGGGTTCCTCGGGCAGCCCGATCCGGTTCTTCTGCAGGAGGATCAGCTCGCGCGGATGGTCGGCGCACTGCGCGTAGCCGGGCGCGAGCCGCCGGTTGAAGCCGACGGCGAGGGAAGTGTTCCGCGCTTCCGCGAGCCTCACGAGCCGCTCGGAGTCGGCGAGTTCGTAGGCGAGGGGCTTGTCGACGTACGTGGGGACGCCCGCCTCCAGCAGCCGGGTGACGATCCCGGGGTGGGCGGCGGTGGGCGCGTGCACGAATGCCGCGTCCAGTCCGACGGCGAGGAGCGCGTCGAGGTCGCGGTGGCGCTGCTCACGGGACAGGCGCAGGGTGTCGGCGACCCGGTCGAGGGTGGCCGGGGTGCGGGTCTGCAGGTGGAGCTCGATCCCGGGCAGTGCGCCGAGCACCGGCAGATACGCCTTCTGCGCGATGTCACCGAGCCCGATGCAGCCGACCTTCACGAGCGCTCCCTCACTGCCTGCCCCGCAGGTCGCGGCCTGCCCGCCTGCCACTGCCCGACTCACCTGCGCGTGCCTGTGCGTACCTGCACGGCAGCATACGGCCCCTCCTCGTCACCTCGGCAGGCCCGGCAGCGGAAAATCGCTGGTGGCGGCGGGTCGGCCGGGGTGACCATGCGGGGATGACGACGCAGCGCACCGAGCCCGCCCAGAACGCCGACGAACGCACCATGTTGGAGGGGTGGCTGGACTACCACCGGCAGACCTTGGCAGGGAAGTGCGAGGGCCTCACCGACGTCCAGTTGCGCACCGCCTCGGTGCCGCCGTCCAAGCTGTCCCTGATGGGCCTGGTGCGGCACATGGCGGAGGTGGAGCGCAGTTGGTTCCGCAGGGTGCTGGTCGGGGACGGCGCGGCGCCGATCTACTACAGCGACGAGGACCCGGACGGCGAGTTCCACCTCACCGAGCAGGACACCTGGGCGCAGGCCCACGCCACCTGGCAGGCCGAGATCGAGGTCGCCCGGCGGCACGCGGCCGGCTTCGCCCTGGACGAACTCTCGCGCGGCCGGAGCAGGTTCACCGACGAGCCGTTCAGCCTGCGCTGGATCTACACCCACATGATCGAGGAGTACGCCCGGCACAACGGCCACGCCGACCTGATCCGCGAGCGCGTCGACGGCGCGACCGGCGACTAGGACCCGCACGTCAACCCGGCCTTCCCCGCACCCTCGTACGGGGTAGGAGATCACCCGTGCGGGGCAAGCTCCCCTCGTCCGCCGTCGCTCGGGCGGCCGTGACCGCCAAAGTGGCGCGGGTGCATCGAACGACGACGGCCACCGCGACGCTCCTGGTCACCATGGCCTTCTCGGCCCTCGCCGGGTGCGTGACGCTCCAGCGCCCGCCCGCGCCCGGACCGGCCGTGGCGGCGTCCCCGCCCTCCCCGCCGTCCGTGCCGCGGCCGGAGGGGCGGCCCAGGACGCAGGTCGTGCAGGCTCCGGCCCGGGAGGCGCTGGCGCTGGTCGGGCCGTCCCCGAAACCGCGGCCCACGGTGCCGGCGCAGCGTCGGCAGCCGGCGACCGCGCAGGAACCCTCGTCCCGTTCCCGTCCGCACCACCCCCGGCCGGCCCCCACCGAGCCCCGGCGGGGCGCACGGCCGCGCGTGGAGATCCCGGACGGGGCGGAGGCGCGCGGGAACACCGATGTGTGTGCGCTCGGCAGGAAGTACGGCGGCTGGCAGCGGGACAGCCCGGAAGCGGTGATCTGCGGACAGACCTACGGGCGGTGAGGCCCCTCCCCCAGCTGTAGCTCCAGCCTGCTGATCGCCGCCCGTACGCCGTCGCCGTAGCTGTCGTCGCGCAGGGCCACGGCCGCCGTGCGGGCCCGGCGCACATGGGTGCGGGCGGCCTCGGCGCGGCCGAGTTTCACATAGTCCGCGGCCAGGTTGAGGTGCAGCGACGGATAGAGCGCCCGGGCCTCGACCGACCCCTCGTGTTCCTCCTCCGCCGCCGTCAGCGCCCGCAGGTCCCAGGCCAGCTCGTCCGAGGGGTCGTCGTGGGTGTCGGCCAGGTAGTGGGCGAGGGTGCAGCGGTGCAGCGGGTCGCCGTCCTCGCCCAGCTCCCTCCACAGGTCGAGGAGGCGGTGCCGGGCCTCCTCGCGGTCTCCCCCGTGGTGCAGCATCACGACCTGCCCGATGCGCGTCAGCAGGGCGTCCGGTGTCGTCCGCCCCTGTCGCTCCGCCACCGCATCCTCCTTACGTCCCGGGACGACGCCGCGTCCTCGGGACGACGCTAACGGCAGCCGCCGGCAATCCCGGTCAGGCGGCACCGGACCGGCCCGCGGAGGGACCGGCCCGGCGGCAGCGCTCTCAGATCAGGTTCGGGATCGTCCAGTCGATCGGCTCGTGACCCTGCTGCGCGACGGCCGCGTCGATCTGCGTGAACGGGCGGGAGCCGAAGAACTTCTTCGCCGACAGCGGGGAGGGGTGCGCGCCCTTGACCACGATGTGCCTGCTCTCGTCGATGAGCGGGAGCTTCTTCTGCGCGTAGTTGCCCCACAGCACGAACACGGCCGGGTCGGGCCGGTCGGCCACGGCGCGGATCACCGCGTCCGTGAACTTCTCCCAGCCCTTGCCCTTGTGCGAGTTCGCCTCCCCGGAGCGGACCGTGAGGACCGCGTTGAGCAGCAGGACGCCCTGCTGCGCCCACGGCATCAGGTAGCCGTTGTCCGGGATGGGCGTGCCCAGCTCCGCGTGCATCTCCTTGTAGATGTTGCGCAGGGACGGCGGGATCTTCACCCCGGGCCGCACCGAGAAGCACAGGCCGTGCCCCTGGCCCTCGCCGTGGTACGGGTCCTGGCCGAGGACGAGCACCTTCACCCGCTCGTACGGCGTCGCGTCGAGTGCGGCGAACACCTCCTCGCGCGGAGGGTAGACGGGGCCCTTCGCCCGCTCCTCCTCGACGAACTCCGTCAGCTCCTTGAAGTAGGGCTGCTGCAGTTCGTCGCCCAGAACCCCGCGCCAGGACTCGGGCAGCATGGCGATGTCGGTCACGTCAACGTCCTTCGGTGTGCGGTCGCTTCAGATGACAGAACCTACAGGCGACCACTGACAATCGACGCGGCCGGCCGCTCACCAGCTGGTTTTGCGGGACAGCTCCCACACCATCATGATCGTCGACGGGTCCAGGGAGCGTTCCCCGCCCGAGACGTCCTCGGAGGAGGCGATGTACTGCTTGCCCTGCCACAGCGGCAGCAGCCGGGCGTCGTCGACGAGGATCTGCTGGGCCTCCTCGAAGTCCTTGGTCACGTTGGCGCGGTCGCTCTGCTGACGGGAGTGCGGCAGCAGCACCTGGGTGATCCGCTGGTCCGGGTACGGCGTGCCGAGGGCGTTCTGCTCGCCGACGAAGGGGGCGATGAAGTTGTCGGCGTCCGGGAAGTCGGGGGCCCAGCCGCGCCCGAACACCGGGTACTCGCCGTTCTGGTAGCCCTTGACGTAGGCGTTCCAGGGGCGGCTCTTGAGGGTGACGGAGAACAGGCCCGAGGCGTCCAGCTGGCTCTTGAGCTCCTTGAACTCCAGGCCGGTGTCGGAGCCGTAGCGGTCGGTGGTGTACCAGAGGGTCAGCGGGACGGGCGTGTTGATGTCGGCGTCGCTGAGGATCTTGCGGGCCTTCTTGGTGTCCGGGTCGCCGAAGACGTCGAAGAACGCGGTGGTGTGGCCGGTCAGGCCGGACGGGACCATGGAGTACAGCGGGTCGACGGTGTCCTTGTAGATCTTGTGGGCGATCGCGGCGCGGTCGACGACCTGGGCGACGGCCCGGCGCACGGCGAGCTTGTTCGACACGGGGTCCTTGGGGTTGAACACCAGGTAGTTGATGTTGCTGCCGGCGGCCTCGATGAGCTGCAGGCCATCGTTGGCGGCGCCCTTGCCCTCCAGGTCGACGATGTCGTCGGCGGCGAGCCCCTGGTAGGTGATGTCGATGTCCTTGGCGCGCAGGGCCTTGACCATCTCGCCGGAGTCCTGGAAGTAGCGGATGGTCACCGCGTCGTTCTTGCGGTCGGCGAAGCCCTTGTAGTTGTCGTTGCGCACGAGGACGGCCTGCTTGCCCTCGTCGTAGGAGTGCAGCCGGTACGGCCCGGAGCCGACGACGCTGTCGTCCTTGCGCAGGGACCTCGCGGGGTAGTCGTCGGGGTCGACCAGGGACATGCCGGGGGTGGCGAGGACGAAGGGGAAGGTGGCGTCGGCCTTGTTGAGCCGGAAGATCACCTCGTGCTCACCGTTGGTCTCCACGCCGGCGAGGCTGCCCAGCAATCCGTTGGGACCGGTGATCGCGTTGATCGTCCTGATCCGGTCGATCGAGTACTTCACGGCCTTGGCGTCCAGCTTGTCCCCGTTGGAGAACTTCAGGCCGTCGCGCAGTTCGCACTTGTAGGTGCGGTTCGAACTGTCGGTGAACACACAGGACTTGGCGGCGTCCGGCTGGGGGTCGGTCGCACCGTTGGGGTAGCTCAGCAGGGTCTGGTAGATGTTGCGGAACAGCTCCCAGGAGCCGTCCCAGGCGGCGGCCGGGTCCAGCGTGCTGGGAGCGCTGGTGGTGCCCACGACGATCGGCCCGGCGTCGTCGGAGCTCTCCTGCCCCAGGAGGCTGCACCCGGCCACCAGGGATATGGACACGATCGCCGCCATCTGCTGCAAGGATCGGTTCCGGTTGAACACGCGCACGCTCCTCGATCTGCCATGCCAAGGGTTGGCAGACCATACCGCAGCGAAAGATGGCGTGAACCAGCGCCTGTGGAGCGTTCTTGATCACTCTGGGTATGACGACGTTGTCATCCCCGTGCACGATGCGCACATGTCGTCATTTACGACGGCACGGGCACCGTTTCCGTCAGGGAAACGGCGCCCGTGCTCGCGTACAGTGGGCCAGGGCCTGCCCTACGCCACGCCGGCGTTCAGGAAGATGCCGCCGTCGACGACGAGGGTCTGGCCGGTGATCCAGTCCGACTGCTCCGAGGTGAGGAACGCGGCGGTGCCGCCGATGTCGGAGGGCACGCCGAGCCGGGCCAGCGGGTAGGCGGCGGCCGCCTCCTCCTCGCGGCCCTCGTACAGCGCCTGGGCGAACTTGGTCTTCACCACGGCCGGGGCGATCGCGTTGACCCGCACGCGCGGCGCGAACTCGTGCGCCAGCTGCTGGGTCAGGTTGATCATCGCGGCCTTGCTGATGCCGTACGCGCCGATGAAGGGCGACGCCGAGAGCCCCGCGACGGAGGCGATGTTGACGATCGCGCCGCCGTTGTCCTTCTGCCAGGCGTGCCAGGTCTTCTGCGCGAAGCCGAGCGCGGAGACCACGTTGGTCTCGAAGACCTTGCGGGCCACGTCCAGGTCGAGATCGGCGATCGGCCCGAACACCGGGTTCGTGCCGGCGTTGTTGACCAGGAAGTCGACGCGGCCGAAGGCCTCCATGGTGCGCTCGACGGCGGCGGCCTGGTGCGCCAGGTCGTGCGCCTTGCCGGCGACGCCGATGACCCGGTCGGCGCCCAGCTGTTCGACGGCCTCCTTGAGGGCGTCCTCGTTGCGGCCGGTGATGCAGACCCGGTCGCCACGGGCGACGAGGGCCTCGGCGACGCCGTAACCGATGCCGCGGCTGGCGCCCGTGACCAGGGCGACCTTGCCGGAGAGTTCCACAGTCATGATTCCCGGTTCCCTAGTCGAGCGGTCCGCCGGCCACGTACAGCACCTGGCCGGAGACGAAGCCGGCGGCCTCGCCCGTGAAGAAGGCGATCGCGTTGGCGATGTCGTCGGGCTCGCCGACGCGCGCGACGGGGATCTGGGTGGCGGCCGCGGCCTTGAACTCCTCGAAGCCCATGCCGACCCGGGCGGCGGTCGCGGCGGTCATGTCGGTGGCGATGAAGCCGGGGGCGACGGCGTTGGCGGTGATGCCGAACTTGCCGAGCTCGATGGCGAGGGTCTTGGTGAAGCCCTGCAGACCGGCCTTGGCGGCGGAGTAGTTGGCCTGGCCGCGGTTGCCGAGCGCCGACGAGGAGGACAGGTTGACGACACGGCCGAAGCCGGCGTCGACCATGTGCTTCTGGACGGCCTTGGTCATCAGGAACGAGCCGCGCAGGTGCACGTTCAGGACCGTGTCCCAGTCCGAGGCGCTCATCTTGAACAGCAGGTTGTCGCGGAGCACGCCCGCGTTGTTGACGAGGATCGTCGGCGCGCCGAGCTCCGCGACGACGCGGGCGATCGCCGCCTCGACCTGGGCCTCGTCGGAGACGTCCGCGCCGACCGCGATCGCCCGGCCGCCGGCCGCGGTGATCTTCTCCACGGTGTCCTTGCAGGCGGCCTCGTCGAGGTCGACGACCGCGACCGCGCGGCCCTCCGCGGCCAGTCGTACGGCGGTGGCGGCTCCGATGCCGCGCGCCGCGCCCGTGACCACGGCGACCCGCTGCTCAGTGGTGGACATTGCTGGTTCTCCTCGCCCTTGAGAAAGCCTGTTGCGCCCCGGGGGTGGGCGCTCGATGCGCCCGACTGGTGAGCGACCGCTTAGTACCTTCGGCAGACGTGACGCTAGAAGCCCTGGCACCCGGTGTCAACGCCACACGTCGCCGGTGTGATCCATTACCTCACCAGCAGGTCCAGCAGCCGCTCCGTCTCGGCGGCCGGATCGGCGGTCAGCCCCGTGTGCACCGGGCCCGGCTGGACGATCGTCGAGCGTGGCGCGATCAGCCAGCGGAAGCGGCGGCCGGCGTCGTCAACCGCCGCCTGCCCGGCCGACGCGCCGCCCGCGCACACGCCCTCGACCGCCCGCAGGGCGGCCCGCACCCCGGCCACGTCCGCCTCCGGGTCCAGCGCCAGCAGCTTCGCCTCGTCGAGGTGGGTGCGGGCGCCCACGTAGTCCTGGCCGCGGCAGTAGACCAGCACCCCCGCGTTGATGCACTCGCCGCGCTCGACCCGTGGGACGACGCGCAGCAGGGCGTACTCGAAGACGTCCCGGTCGCCGCCCTGGCCCGGCCTGATGATGTGGCGCTCGGTCACTCGGTCCCCTTGATGCGGTCGTGGATGACGGCGGCGCGCGCGAGGAGCGGTGCCGCGTAGGCGCGCCGGAGCGAGTCCGGGGTGTCGAAGCCGGGTTCGCCCGTCAGCCAGACGTCGGGGATCTCGGCGGTGACCTCGGCGAGGAGGTCTGCGGTGATCCGCGGGGCCAGCTCCGCCGCCGCGGCCTCGACGTCCGGGCCGAAGGGGGCGAGCGCGTGGTCGGAGGCGTCGTAGGGGCGGGCCGCGGAGGTCTCGGCGGTGGGCCAGTTGTGCTGCCAGATCATGGTGGCGCCGTGGTCGATGAGGACCAGCTCACCGCGGTGCACCAGGAGGTTGGGGTTGCGCCAGGACCGGTCGACGTTGTTCACCAGCGCGTCGAAGAAGACGATCCGGCCGGCCTCCTCGGGGCTCACCCAGAACGCCAGCGGGTCGAAGCCGAGGGCGCCGGAGAGGAAGTCCATGCCGAGGTTGGTGCCGCCGCTGGACTTCAGCAGCTCCTGGACCTGCTGGTCGGGTTCGCCGAGACCCAGCAGGACGTCGAGCTCGACGGTCACCAGACGGGGCACCCGGAAGCCGAGCCTGCGGGCGAGTTCGCCGCAGACGACCTCCGCGACGAGCGTCTTGCGGCCCTGGCCGGCGCCGGTGAACTTCATGACGTACATACCGAAGTCGTCGGCCTCGACGAGTCCCGGCAGGGAGCCGCCCTCACGCAGGGGGGTGACATAGCGGGTCGCGGTGACTTCCTTGAGCATCGCCCCAGGTTACTGGGCCTGCGGCGATGCACGGCCGACAGCTTGGCGACAGCTCTGGCTTACGCCGCGCTCATGCCGAACGGGTCAAGATCTCGACACTGTCCGGACTCGGCACGGGCGCTGAACAAGCGGTGCCCGCGGCTCGTACCTCTCGGCAGATCCACGCGACCCCCCTGGAAGGGAACCCCCAGCATGACCAGCGCATCGATCAAGTCCGCGTCGGGGCCTGCCCGCCGTACCGTCGTGGCAGCCGCCGGAGCCGCGGGGCTCGCCGTGGCGCTGACCGCGTGCGGAGGCTCCGACGACGACTCGTCGAGTTCGTCGTCGTCGGCCGGCGCCTCGGGTTCCACCGGCTCCACCGAGGCCGCGAGCACCGGCGGCACGGGCGGCGGCGACAACGCCGGGGCCGGCGCCGCGCTCACCAGGACGGCCGACATACCCGAGGGCGGCGGCAAGGTCTTCGCCTCCGAGAAGGTGGTCGTCGTCCAGCCGACGGCGGGTACGTACAAGGCCTTCTCCGCCGTGTGCACCCACCAGGGCTGCGCGGTGAAGTCCATCTCCGACGGCGTGATCAACTGCCCCTGTCACAACAGCAACTTCTCGATCGCGGACGGCAGCGTGAAGAGCGGGCCCGCACAGAAGCCGCTGCCCGAGGTCAAGATCAACGTCAGCGGCGACTCGATCACCCTGGCCTGACGGCCCGTCCGCTTCAGAGGGTTCATCAAAGGCAGGCCAGCACCTCGTCCGTGGTCGCGACCGTGGCGACCAGGGAGAGGGTGTGGCGGATCATCGCGGGGGTGTAGTCGGCCGGCACCCCCGCGACGGCGTCCGAGGGCACCACGGCCGTGTAGCCCCGGTTGACGGCGTCGAAGACGGTGTTGGGGATCGCCACGTTGGCCGAGACCCCGGTGACGACGAGCGTGCGGCAGCCCAGGTTGCGCAGCAGGGGGTCCACGTCGGTGCCCTGGATCGGGGACAGTCCGTGCAGCCGCCGTACGACGAGATCGGCCTCGGCGACCTGGATCGGCGGCGCGACGCGGACGGCGGCGGTGCCGGTGAGCTGCTGGACGGGCAGCCGTTCGGCGGCGCGGAAGAGTCGGGCGTTGCGGGCGGCGCCCCGGCCGTCGGGGCGGCGTTCGGCGATGGCGTGGATCACCTGGACGCCGCTCTCGTGGGCGGCGTCGACCAGCCGGGCGATCCGGTCGAGGACGCCCGACTCCCGTGCCTCGCGGGCGAGTTCGGGCAGCGCGGCGTCCGGTCCGACGACTCCCTGCTGGCACTCCACCGTGAGCAGGACGGTGCTCGCGGGGTCGAGGAGCTCGCTGAGCACGTCGTACGAGGACACGGCTCCTCCTGAAGTCGCTGTGGGCGGGCGACACTAGTCACCGTTGCCTGGAGAAGGAAGAAGAACCATCCTTTTCTGACGCAACGTCAAATTTCAAGACAGCACAAGAAATGGGGGCCGGATGACCGTCACTCAGCGCCGGGGCCGGAAGATCATGATGACGCCGGGCGAGCTGGACGCGTTCCTCACCGTCCACCGCACCTGTCGCGTCGCGACCGTGTCCACCGACGGCGCCCCGCACGTCAGCGCCCTGTGGTTTCTCTGGGACGGCACCGCGCTGTGGCTGTACTCGGTCGTGCGCAGCAAGCGCTGGACGGACCTGCGCCGCGATCCCCGGGTCGCGATCGTGATCGACACCGGCGAGGAGTACGACGCGCTGCGGGGCGTCGAGCTGTCCGGCGCCGTGGAGTTCGTGGGCGAGATCCCGCGCACCGGGCAGCTGTGCGCTGAACTCGACGCGGTGGAGACGCTGTTCGCGCGCAAGAACTTCGGCCTGGACGCGATGCCGCACGACGGGCGGCACGCGTGGGTGCGGCTGAAGCCGGAGAAGATCGTGTCCTGGGACTTCCGCAAGCTGGGCGGCGCGTAGCCGGGCGGCGCACAGAACCGATCGGCCGGCTCAACTCACGAACTCCCCGGCCGCCTTGAGCGCCTCGACCGCCGCCCGGATCGACGGGCGGCGGTCGGCGTCCGCCCGCCAGACCACGTACACATGCCGGCGCACCCGCTGCCGCAGCGAGACCGTCACGACCCCCTCGGGCATCGGGTGGCGTCCGAGCAGGGGGGCGATGCACACTCCCAACCCAGCGGCCACCAGCCCGAGTTGGGTGTGCGTCTCGGCCGCCCGGTGGCCGACGATCGGTTCGATGCCCCGCGAGCGCAGGGTGAACATCAGCCACTCGTGGCAGAACTCGCCCTCGCCCCAGGTGATCCACTCGTCCTCGGCGAACTCCCCGAGGTCCACCTCGCCCCGGCCGGCGAGCGGATGCCCGGCCGGCATCGCGACCTCGGCGGGGTCGTCGAGGATGGGCGCCTTGACCAGCCCGTCCGGAATCGGCATCGGCTTGTTGTACCAGTCCAGGACGACGGCGAGGTCGAGGTCGCCGCGCACGACGCCGGCGATCCCGCGCTCCGGCTCCAGCTCGCACGAGCGCAGCCGCAGCCCCGGGTGCGCCTTGCGCAGTTCGGCGAGCGCGACGGGAAACAGTCCGCGCGCCGCCGTCGGGAACGCGGACAGCCTCAACTCCCCGACCACCTGCCCGCGTTGGGCCTCCAGATCGGCCTGTGCGAGCTCGACCTGCGACAGGATCCGGCCCGCGTGCTCGGCGAGCAGCCGCCCCGCGTCCGTCAGCCGCACCCCCCGCCCGCGCTTGGCGAGCAGTTGCTGCCCGACCTCCCGCTCCAGCTTGGCCAGCTGCTGCGAGACGGCCGACGTGGTGATGTGCAGGCCCATGGCGGCCCCGCTGACCGATCCGTGCCGGGCGAGGGCGTCGAGGGTGCGCAGGCGCTCCAGGTTCAACATGTAAGCAATGCTACGAGGTACCGCTCGAAAATTCTCGATTGTGCTAAGCGGTAAGTCTCGGCACCCTTGACCCCATGACCACCGCCACGCCCCCGGCCGGCCCCCGCTCGTCCTCCCCCGAAGCCTGCGAAACCCCCGCGCCGGCGGGCGCCTCCGGCCACCCCCGCCGCGCCCTCGACTGGCGCCTGCGCTTCGGCGCGCTGTCGCTGATCTGGGGTTTCAGCTTTCTGCTGATCAAGGTGGGCACCGAGGGCTACGCCCCGTTCCAGGTCACCCTGGGCCGGCTGCTGTTCGGTACGACGGTGCTGGCGGCCGCGATGGCGGTCAAGCGGGAGCGGCTCCCGCGCGGCGCGCGCACCTGGGCGCATCTGACGGTGTCCGCGTTCCTCCTCAACGCCCTGCCCTTCTCCCTGTTCGCCTACGCGGAGCTGACGATCCCGTCCACTCTCGCCGGCATCTGCAACGCGACCTCACCGCTGTGGGGCATGGCCCTGTCCCTGGTGGCCCTGTCGGAGGACCGGCCGACCCGGCTGCGCGTCGCGGGCCTGGGCCTCGGCTTCCTCGGCGTCCTCACGGTGCTGGGCGCCTGGCAGGGCTTCCACGGCCTGGACGCGCGGGGCACGACCCTGGCCCTGCTGGCCTCGCTCAGCTATCCGATCGGCTGGATCTACCTCCGCCGCACCCTGGCGCACACCGGCTCCTCGGCCCTGTCGATGACCGGCGCGCAACTGTTCCTGGCCACCGTGCAACTGGCCGTGGTCACCCCGCTGTTCACCACCTTCCCGACCCACTTCCCCGTCGTTCCCCTGCTCGCGACGGCCGCCCTGGGCGCGCTCGGCACGGGCCTCGCCCTCCTCGTCCAGTACGGCCTGGTCGCGGAGGTCGGCCCGACGACGGCCCAGATGGTCACGTACTTCATCCCGGTCATAGCGACGGCGGCGGGAGTCGCCCTGCTGGGCGAACACCTGAGCTGGTCGACCCCGGTGGGAGCGGCCATAGTCCTGGCAGGAGCAGCGCTGACCCAGGCCAGGGGCACGTCGTGAGCACGGGCGAGGTGTCTCACCCGGCGTAGTTCCGCAACGGCGACGACCCGACCGCCGAGGCGATCACCTCCGCCAGCGCCTCGGTCTCCTCCTGCGTCAGCGTCGACACCGTGATCCGGATCCCCGGCGGCGACGCGATCCGGAACCGCGCCCCGGGCGCGACCGCCCAGCCGGCGTGCAGCAACCGGGCGACGGCCCCCGTCTCGTCCGGCACGGGAACCCACACGTTCATCCCACTGCGCCCCCGCGCCTCGACCCCCCGCCGAGCCAGGGCGGCGATCAGCGCGTCACGTCGGCCGCCGTACGCAGCCGCCACCGCCCGCGCGTCGACCGCGCCGTCGGCCGTCAGCCGCAGCACCGCCCGCTGGATGATCCGGCTGACCCAGCCGGGCCCCAGCCGCTGCCGCCCACGGACCCGGTCGAGCGTGACGTCGTCCCCGGTGAGGACGGCGAAGCGCAGGTCGGGCCCGTACGCCTTGGCGGCCGAGCGCACGAAGGCCCAGTGCCGGGTGACGCCCGCCAGGGGGTGCAGGGGGAGGTCGACGATCCGATGCCCGTGGTCGTCCTCGACGAGCAGGGTCCCCGGGTGTGCCCGCAGCACCAAGCGCAGGGCACGCGCGCGTGCGGCGCTCACCGCCGCGCCGGTCGGGTTCTGCGCCCGGTCGGTGACGATCAGGGCGCGCGCCCCGGCCTCCAGAGCCCGGCGTACGTCGTCGGGCAGCGGTCCCTCGTCGTCGAGGCCGACCGGCACGGTGCGCAGCCCGAGCGCCGGCACGAGGTCGAGCAGCGAGCCCCACCCGGGATCCTCGACGGCCACGGTGTCGCCGGGCCTGAGATGCGCGGCGAGGACGCGCTCGATCGCGTCCAGGGAGCCGGAGGCGACGGCCACGGGTCCGGCCGGCACGCCGTCCGCGTCCAGTTCGGCCCGGGCCAGCCGGGCGAGCTCGGGTTCGACCGGCGCGTGCCCGTACAGAACCGGCTCCCGGTCGCCCTGCGCGGCGGCCCACGCGAACGCCGGTGCCAGCGGTGGCAGCAGAGCCGTGTCCGGATTGCCGGCCGCGAGGTCCCGCACGCCCTCCGGCGCCTCCACCCGGATGGCCTCCCGCCCGGTCGTGGCGGGCTTGGACCGCACCCGGCTGCCCCGGCGGCCGTCGGTCTCGATCACCCCGCGCTCACGCAGGGTGCGATAGGCGGCCGCGACGGTGTTCGGGTTCACCTCCAGCGCCGTCGCCAACTCCCGCATGGGGGGTAGCAGTTGCCCCGGACTCAGCTCACCCGCACCCACCGCCGCCTCGATGCTCGCGGAAATGTCTGCTGCGCGCCGACCTCTGATCGGATACTCTCCTAGCACAAAGCCTATTATGCACTAGTGCAATGGAGAGCGCCATGCAGGGGTCCCCGGAGACGACGACACAGGCCGCCGGCTACCTTCCGACCGACCGTACGATCCCCACCCGGAGCGCGGAACGGGCCTCCTACGACAAGGATCTGGTGCACGCGATACTCGACGAGGGCTACGTCTGCCACCTCGGCTTCGTCCGCGACGGCGCGCCGGTGGTGCTGCCGACGCTGTACGGCCGGGTCGGCGAGACGCTCTATGTGCACGGCTCGACGGGGTCGCGTCCGCTGCGGATGACGGGACAGGCGGACCCGGGGCTGGCCGTGTGTCTGACGGTCACGCATGTCGACGGTCTGGTGCTGGCCCGCTCGGCCTTCCACCACTCGATCAACTACCGCTCGGTCGTGGTGCACGGCATCGCCCACGACGTCACGGACCCGCAGGAGAGGCGGACGGCGCTCGACGCCCTCGTCGACCACGTCGTCCCGGGCCGGGCCGCCGACTCGCGCCCCGCCAACAAGAAGGAACTGGCGGCGACCGCGGTGATCCGCCTCGATCTGAACGAGGTCTCGGCCAAGACCCGCACGGGCGGCGTGAACGATGAGCCGGAGGACCTCGCCCTCCCGCACTGGGCCGGCGTGCTCCCGCTGCACAAGGGCTACGGCACGCCCCTGCCGGAGGCCGACCTCGCACCCGGCACCGAACTCCCCGACTACCTCACGGCGTTGTGATGCTCATCCATCCCTGGGACGCGCCTCGCGAGGACGCCGAGTGGCAACAGTGGCTGTCCGTCCAAGACTTCGGCCAGCCCGCCGTCAACGGGCCGCCGGGGAGCCCCCGTTCGTCCATCCCCTGCACTTCGCCTACGACCCCGACGCGAGCGAGGCCGTCACCCACCTGGCCCGGCCCAACCCGCTGTGGTCCGCCCTGCAGGCGAACCCGACGGTGACACTGAGCGTCGTCGACGATCATGTCTTCGTCCCCGGCCCGTGGCAGGCACCGCCGGGCGCCCCCGCCGAGCACGGCACCCCCACGAGCTTCTACACGGCGGTCCAACTCGGCTGCACGGCGCACATCGTGGACGAGCCGGCCGCCAAGGCCGATCTGCTCCACCGCCAGTTGGGCCACTTCCAGCCAGAAGGCGGCTCGGCCCGGCCCACGGTCGGCGAGGAGCCGTACGGCCGCATGCTCTCCGGCATCCGAGGCATCCGGCTCGAAGTGACCGCCGTACGGGCGAAGTTCAAGTACGCGGCCCACCGGCCGCCCGAAACCCAGGACCGCATCGCCACGGGCCTGGCCGCCCGCGGCGGCCCGGGAGACGCGGTGGCCCTCACCCACCTCCTGCGCCGCCGCCGGACATGACGGCGCGGGGGCCGGGCGGCTTCCGTCAGGCCGGCGCCGGACCGGCGGCCCGTGTCTCCGCGAGGGCCAGGCCGGCGACCGAGGCCAGCATCAGCAACGTGCCGGTGAGGGTCGTGGCGGTGAGGCGTTCGCCGAGGAGGCCGACGGCCAGCACCACCGCGCTCACCGGTTCGAGGAGCATGATCACGGAGACGGTCGCGGACCGTACGACGGCCGCGCCCGCGAAGTAGAGGGCGTAGGCGAGAGCCGTGGGCACCGCCGCGATGTACGCCAGCAGCGCCAGCACGCGAAGGGGTTCGGCGCTGTGCGGCACCAGCCCCTCGACCAGGGCGAACGGCAGCAGACACAGGGCGGTGACGGCGAACGCCCCCACGGTGGTGGCGGAGGCGTCCGCGTCGCCGTCGCGGCCCCAGCGCCGGGTGAGCAGGGTCATGGCGCTGTACCCGGCCGCGGACAGCAGCGCGAGCAGCACACCTCGGGGATGGACGGCCGAGCCACCGCGGCCGGCGAACAGCACCCCCAGTCCGGCGAGCGCCCCGGCGACGGCGAGCACCCCGCCGCGACCGAGCCGCTCCCCCAGGGTCAGCCGGGCGCCCAGCGCGATGAGGACGGGCCCCGCACCGAGGGTGACGACCGTCGCCACGGCCAGTCCGGTGTCGGACACGGCCGCGAAGTACGCCGTCTGGAAGAGCGCGAGGCCCAGGCCAGTGACCGTGGTCCGCCGGGCCCTGCGGCGCAGCAGCCCGGGTGCCGGCACGGGCACCGTGGTGGTCGCGGCGCGCGGGCGCAGCAGGGGTCGGACGGCCAGCAGCACGACCAGCCCGGCCGCGCAGCGCCAGAACGACAGGGCGACGGCGCCCAGGTCGCTGGTCCGGTAGACCAGCGAGGCGGCGGCGCCGGCCGTACCCCAGGCGGCGCCCGCGACGATCAAGTAGAGCAGGGCCCGCCGGACGGGCAGGGAGACAGAAGCAGAGCCTGAAAGGCCGGAAAGGGGGGACACGCGTTCTCTCCGCACAGAAGGTCGGGAAGGGACCGCCGCATGGGCAGCGGTCCGCGGACTTCTTCTGCGGGCAGCACCGTTGCGCCCGGCGGCAGGTGCCGAGCGTGCTCAGGAGGGCCCGCCTCAGGCGGCCGGAGGCGGAAGAACGAGTGCGTTCGAAGGCATGATCGGCACCCTAGGCGGCCGTGCCGCGGGCCGACAACTCCCTTTCGGGCCCGCCGGCGGCCACCGGCTCCGGGGAGCCCTTGGCGGGAGCGGACGACTGCGCGATGAACGCGCCGAGCAGTACCACCGCGCCGCCGACGATCTGCGGCGCCGAGAGATGCTCGCCGAGCAGCACCCACGCGAGGACGGTCGCGATGACGGCCTCCAGACAGGCCACCACGCCCGCCACCTGCGGGGAGAGCCGGCGCACGGAGAGCACGCCGGTGACGTACGCGACGACCGTCGCGATCAGCACGATCCAGGCGAGCAACAGCCAGGCGGGGACGTCGGCGCCGTTCATGCCGGCGGTGTGTGCGAGCACGCCCCAGTCCATGCCCCACGGGCGGGCGACGACGGTCAGCACGACGGAGCCCACGAGGAGGCCGTACGCGATGACGCCGAGGGGGTCGGGGGCGTCGTCCCCCGAGTCGCTGCCCTGGTCGGACAGGACGAAGTAGCCGACCTGGCAGCAGGCCGCGGCCAGCGCGAGCAGCAGTCCCACGGCGTCGAAACTCAGCCCCGACCAGACCTCGACGACACAGGCCAGCCCGCCCACCGCGAGGACCACGCCGAGCGCGGCGGCACGCGTCACCGGCCGCCGCTGCACGAACCGCACCCAGCCCAGCACGAGGGCGGGCGCGAAGTACTCCACGAGCAGCGCGACGCCGACCGGGATCCGGGATATCGAGGCGAAGTAGAACGCCTGCACTCCGGCCACGCCGAGCAGACCGAACCCGGCGAGCAGCACGGGCCGGGTGCGCAGCAGCGCGCGATGGCGCACGGCGAGGGGCAGCATCACCAGGGCCGCGCCGGTCACCCGCAGCCACACCACGTGCAGCGGGTCCAGGCCCGCCTCGATCAGCGGCTTGGCCGCGACCCCGGATCCGCCGAAGGCGACGGCCGACCCGACCGCCAGACCGAGCCCGAGGCCCTTCCCGCGGTTTCCCTGACTGCTCACAGACGTATGCACCGGCACATGATGACAGGCGACGACATGAGCGTCACCCCCGTTGACACCTGTCTCATCGGCTGGACGGGCCGGACCGGGCGAGCGGGCGGGTCGTGCGGGCGGGCGTCGTCCAGGCGGGCGGGCGGGGGGACGGAAGTCCGCTCAGTAGGCGGGGCCGCCGCCCCCGGCACACGCCTCGTGGCCGCCCAGGCCGCCCTCGTCGCGCTCCTCCAGGCCGTCCTCGATCCGTGCGCGCAGCTCGTACACGTCGACGCCGGCATGGGTGAGGACCTCGACGGCCCGCGCCTGCGGATCCGCGACGATCGCCGCGAGCAGGTCGACGCCCCGGGCCGGCGCGCCGTCACGCCGGTCGGCCCGCGCGCACGCGTGCTCCAGCGCGGCCGCGGCCAGCGGAGAGAAGCCCTCGGCGACGGTCACGACGGGCAGCGCCCCGGAGTCCTCGACACCGCTCTGCCAGCGCAGGCCGTAGCCGATGCTGCGCTGGACGAGGTAGCCGAGCAGCCGGGCGAGCTGGGGTCCGCCGTCGAAGGCCGCGCGGGTTCGGGGGTCGTGCTCCAGGAGCGAGTGCAGGACGTGGGCGGTGTCGATCTGCCGGTCGCCGTCCCGGACCGCCCGTCTGCGGGCGGCGGCGAGCGCCGCCGCGGGCTCGGCGCCGAACCGGGGATCGTCGTCCATGGCGTGTGCCGCCTGTTCGCGGGGCGACTGCCGGGGAATGCGGGGTTGCACATCCCTACCCCATCAGTCCCGGCAGGGCGCCGTCATCCCCGGAAGGAAGCATCTTCGGGTCCCACGCAGAGCGGAGCGGGGACGGCGGAATCTCCTCCCTACGGATGAGATTGGGCCGTTTCGCCTTCAGGGGCGCGCGCCGCCTTGCCGCCCGCCCCGCACGCAACCACCGAGCCCCGCCCGAACGTCCCCCACGGACATGGAGAGCGGGTGCCGGCTGGTGGCCCTGCAGGCGATCGACGGCCGGCAGTACGTCTAGGGACGTGTCCGACACGGCGGTGATACGCCGGGTAGGGTGAGCTCCACGCTTTCTGACGGTTCGTCAGTATTGAATGTTCGAGGCGGTGGAGCTACGTTCCGCGACACCGCAGCCCGAGTTGGCCGACACAGAGTCCGATACGCGGTCCGACACAGAGCCCGATACGAAGAGGTGGTCGCATGGCCGAAGTCAGCGCGGAGGCACGCATCCAGGCGCCGGCCGAGAAGGTGTGGGCCCAGCTCACCGACTGGCCGACGTACGGGGAGTGGAACGCCACCCACACCAACTTCCCCGGGGGCGGCCCCGAGACCCTCGAGGTGGGCGCCACCTTCCAGGAGAACATGAAGCTGATGGGCTTCCCCGCGGAGGTCGAGTGGACGGTCGCGGAGCTGGAACCGGCCCGGGTGCTGGTCATCCGCGGCAAGGGCCCCATGGCGGTGTCCGTCGCCACGCGCTACACCCTCACCCCCGACGGCGACGCCACGAAGGTCCGCATCGACGGCGAGTTCACGGGCGCGGCCGTGTCGCTGATGGCGGGCAAGCTGAAGGACTCGGGGACGGCCGCGCTGAACGAGTCGCTGCGCAAACTGGACGGCCTGGTCGCCTGACCAAGGGCCGCACCCGGCGCACCCCGCACCCGACGGCGCCCCGCGGACGACTCCACGGGGCGCCCGGCCGCCGTCGCCCGACGGCCGTCAGTCCTCGTCGGCGAGGATGAGGTACAGCTTCTTGCGGGCGTCGTTGATGACCGTGAGCGCCTTCTCGCGCTGTTCCTTGCTGCCGGTCTTCCAGACCTGCCCGAAGGCCTCCATCAGACCGAAGCCGGCCTGGCGGATCTCACCGAGGGCCTCCCAGTCGACCCCGCGCGTGGCCTCCTCCCAGGGAGCCTCCGGGCCCTCCTCGGACGCCGTGCGCCCCTCTTCGGTGAGCGAGAACAGCTTCTTGCCGCCTTCGCTCTCGCTCGTGATCAGGCCCTCGTCCTCCAGGAGCTGCAGGGTCGGGTACACCGAGCCCGGGCTGGGCTTCCACGCCCCGCCGCTGCGCTCGGCGATCTCCTGGATCATCTCGTAACCGTGCATGGGCCGGTCCTTGAGCAGGGCCAGGATCGAGGCCCGTACGTCCCCGCGCCGCGCCCTCCCCCTGGGTCCCCCGCGCCCTCGCCCACCCCAGGGGCCGGGACCGAAGCCGCCGAAACCGGGGCCGCCGGGACCGCCGGGACCGAACCCCGGACCACCCGGACCGAAGGGCCCGAAGGCCGCACGCCGTCCCTCGCCGCGCCGCCGGTGTCCACCGTCGAATCCGTGGTCGCGCATTGCCATCACTCCGTTTCTGCCATCTCTGTTCATTCCATCGCTGATCTGTCGCGATGCGTCAACGATATATCGGAACAGTTCGCTTGGCAAGGCTCCGCCCCTTAGAGTGCGGACATGGCATCGGACGGCACTTCGCACACCGCCTCGAACGGTTACCTCTCTCAACTCTTCTCGCTGGACGGCCGGATCGCCGTGGTGACCGGCGGCAGTTCCGGCATCGGCCGGGCCGTCGCCAAGGCCCTCGCACGGGCGGGCGCGAGCGTGGTGGTCGTGGCGCGCAAGGAGGCGGAACTCGCCGCCACGGTCGACGAGCTCACGGCGGCCGGCTGCCGGGCGGCCTGGGTGAGCGCCGACCTGAGCAGCCGCGACGGGGTGCGCGCGGCGGCGGAGCGGGCGGTCGAGGCGTTCGGTGAGCCCGACATCCTGGTCAACAGCGCCGGCATCAACCTGCGACCGCCGATGGGCGAGCTGGACGAGGAGGTGTGGGACGCCACCATGGCGGTGAACCTGGAGGCGCCCTACCTGCTGGGCCGGCGGTTCGGACCCGGCATGGCCGAGCGGGGCTTCGGACGGATCATCCACATCAGCTCCCAGCAGGCGCACCGGGCATTCGTCCAGAGCGGCGCCTACGGGGTCTCCAAGGGAGCGCTGGAGTCGCTGGCCCGCTCACAGGCCGAGGCGTGGTCGCCCTACGGCGTCACCTGCAACACCCTGGTGCCCGGCTTCGTCATGACGCCGCTCAACGCACGCTTGTCGTCCGACCCGGAGCGGGTGGCGGCGCTCGCCGCGCGCACGATGGCCGGGCGCAACGGCCTGGCCGAGGACTTCGCCGGAGCCGCCGTGTTCCTGGCCGGCCGCGGCTCCGGCTACGTCACCGGACAGGCGATCTTCGTCGACGGCGGGTTCTCGGTGCACTGAGCGCGCGTGTCTCCTAGGCCGCCTGCGGGGCGAAGTGGACGATGTCGTCCCCGTCGGGCTGGACCACGCCGTACGTGCTCTCGGGGACCTTGTTCCAGGCGCCGGGCAGGTTGCCCAGGGGCTCGGAGACGATGAGGCGGGTCTCGTCGGAGACCTCGCGCAGGAACTCCACGTCGGGGTGGAGCGCCCGGAGGGTCTCCACACGGGTGCTGTAGAAGAGCGAGCGTGAGGCTCCCTGGCTGGAGTAGCGGAAGGCCCACAGCCGTACCCCGTCGGTCACGGCGATCGTCATCTGAAGCGGGAACTCCACCCCGTGCTCGTGTCCGGTGCGTTCCACCAGGCCCGCCATCCGGGCGACGGCGCCGGGCGGATCCTCCTCCAGGCCGAGGGTGAGCGCCAGGAAGAACATCATCTCGGAGTCCGTCGACCCCTCGATGTCGACGAAGAGTTCCGGGTCGACGGCGAGGGCGAGGTCCCGGCGGGTCCGGTGGAAGTCGGCGATGGAGCCGTTGTGCATCCACATCCAGCGGCCGTGCCGGAACGGGTGGCAGTTGGTCTGCTGCACCGCCGTGCCGGTCGAGGCCCGGATGTGGGCGAAGAACAGCGACGAGCGGACGTGCCCGGCGATCTCCTGCAGATTGCGGTTGCTCCAGGCCGGGCCGATCTCCCGGACCACCGCGGGGGTGTCCATGCCCGGCCCGTACCAGCCGACGCCGAACCCGTCACCGTTGGTCGTCTCGACGCCCATCCGGGAGTGCAGGCTCTGGTCGATCAGTGAGTGCGTCGGCCGGTACAGGATCGTTTCCAGCAGCACCGGGGTACCCGAATAGGCGAGCCAACGGCACATCGTCCAGCCTTTCGGTCAGCGTTCTTCGGACGTGTCCGGCTTCACCACGCACAGAGCCCAGATGACGAACACCGAGAAGGCGATCACCACGACCGACCAGACCGGATACTGCGGCAGGGACAGGAAGTTGGCGATGACGATCAGCCCGGCGATGGCCACGCCCGCGACCCTCGCCCACAGAGCCGCCTGGAACAGCCCCAGGCTGACGATCACGGCGACCACACCCAGGGCGAGGTGGACCCAGCCCCAGCCGGTGACGTCGTACTGGAAGACGTAGTTGCGGGTCGTGATGAGGATGTCGTCCTGGGCGATTCCCATGATGCCGCGGAAGATGTCGAGCACTCCGGAGAGCATGAGTGTGACAGCCGCGAACACCATCAGGCCCTCGGCCCAGTGCTGTTCGGCCGTGTGCCGCTTGACCGACGGCGCGTGGGTGCTGTGTGTCGTCATCCCGATGCCTCGATTCGGTTGGGGTGTTGCCCGTTGTCTCTTGCGTGTTGCCTGTGGGGTGTGGGGTGTGGGGTGCTCAGTGTCGGGAGCCGCTCAGGACCAGTTGCTTCGCCCTGGCGAACTCCTCGTCCGTGATGTCGCCGCGGGCGCGGATCTCGGACAGCCGGGCGAGTTCGTCGACGCTGCTGGACGGACCGGCGTCGGCACCCCTGGCCGTCTCGCGGACGTAGCTGTCGAAGGCCTTCTGCTGCTCACGCGCCTGCGCAATCTCCCTGCGCCCCATGTTCTTGCCCCGGGCGATCACATAGACGAACACGCCCAGGAAGGGCAGGACGATGCAGAACACCAGCCAGCCGGTCTTGGCCCAGCCGCCGAGGTCGTCGTCGCGGAAGATGTCGACGACGATCCGGAACAGCAGGACGAACCACATGATCCACAGGAAGAAGACCAGCATGGTCCAGAAGGCGCTCAGCAGCGGATAGTCGTACGCGAGGTACGTGTCGCCACTCATGTCTCTCCTCCGTTCCGGGCGTTCGCCCGCCATCCCGACGACATCCGGTGTACCGACATGCCGTCGCGTGCCGTTCTCAGCGTGCCCACGGCAAGCGGCCCGCGGCCTCACCCGAGACGGGTGAGAGTCTGCGCACGAGAGTCTGCGCAGCGGGTCGGAGCATCCCTGCTCAGACCGTCCCGGCAGGAGCTGCCGGCCCCGCCGCCGTACGCACCCGGCGCAGCGCGGCACGCCACGCGAAGGCGACCGCCGCCTCGACCAGACCGAGCAGGACGAGCCACAGGCCGAGCAGCCGCGTCAGCGCGCGGGCCGACTCGGTGGGCAGCGCCAGCACCACGATCCCTGCCACGATCGCGAACACCGCCGCGCCGAGGACGACGCCCCGGTGCGGGAGGTCCTTGGCCGCGAGGGCCGTGTAGAGGGTGAGCATGCCGGACACCAGCCACAGGACGCCGACGACCAGGGAGAGCGCCGCGATCGTCTGCAACGGGTGTCTCAGGGACAGCACCCCGGCCACCACGTAGAGCATCGCCAGGAGGAGGCCGGTCAGCCGTTCGCCGTGGTCCTCCCGGGCAAAGGCCGCGACGAACCGGAACACCGCGGTCACCAGCAGGTACAGCCCGATGAGGACCGCCAGGACGTGCAGGGTCTCGTCCGGCCAGACCAGGATCAGGACGCCCGGTACGAAGCTGACGACCGCCGAGCCGAGGATCCACGTCCATGAGCGGCCGAGCACGGCCAGGGTGTCGGCGGGATCGTTGCCCAGCGGCTCGTTGTGCGGTGCGGGACCAGGCGACACGCTCATGACTCCTCCTCGCGCCCGGCAGGCAGTTGGCGCATCTCCAGGACCCGCAGCCCCAGGGACTGGCAGCGGGCCAGCAGCCCGTACAGGTGCGCCTCGTCGACGACGTATCCGAACAGGACGGTCTGACCGGACATGACCACATGGTCCAGCTCGGGAAAGGCCCTGGTCAGTACCTCCGACATCTGTCCGTCGACGCGGATCTCGTAGCGCATGAGCTGCTCCCGGGACGGCCTGGGACAGGCGGACTGCGCCCTTTCCCCAACGATCCTCCGTGCCGGGGGGACGGACGGCTTCACCCGGTGGAGGTGATAGACCGCCGCTGCAGAACGGCACCCGCGCCGCCCTCTTCAGTGCCTCAGTGCCTCAGTGATTCAGTGATTCAGTGATTCAGGAAGAGCTTGAAGGCGATGATCAGCAGACCCAGTGCGAGATTCACCGAGGCGGTGGTGGCGACCAGGCGCCAGGAGGCTCCGTCGTGTCGTGCCGCGGACGCCGACCAGCCCACCTGGCCCGCGACGGCGACCGCGAGCGCGAGCCAGCCGGCGCCCTGCAGGTCGAGGCCGAGCAAAGGGCTGACGGCCACGGCGAGGGCCGGCGGAATGGCGGCCTGCAGGATCGGCCATTCCTCGCGGCACACCTTGAGCACGGTCCCCCGGTCCGGGCTCCGCCGTGCCAACCGCGCCCCGAACAACTGGGCGTGTACATGCGCGATCCAGTAAACGCCGCCGGTGAGCAACAGCAGCAGCACAAGTTCCAGGCGCGGGAACGAGCCCAGGCTGCCCGCGCCGGCGACCACCGAGGCCGCGAGCATGGACCCGTAGACGCCGCCGGAGTGATCGGCGGTGGCCCGGCGCTCGGCGGCGCGCGCCCGCGCCGCCGCGATGTGGCCGGGCCTGGACATCGCAGCCTCCCTCGACGAGTCGGACGGTTCGGTCGGTAGGGCCGGTCAGCGCGACGGCCCGGTCGCGTCGGCCGGCATGCCGGTCCCTGGCCGACTCGGACGTTCGGCCTTCCGGGTCGGCAGATGCGGTGTGACCAGGAAACTGGCGAGCGTGATCCCGCCGGTGGCCAGGATCGCCGCTTTCAGACCGTCGAGTTGCGCCGAGGCATAGGAGTCCGCGACGGCGTCGACCTCGGCGGGCGGCAGCCCGGCGTCCTCGGCCGCGGAGCGCACCTGCTCGGTGGAGACGAAGGAGATGCCGGCCTCCAGGGCGACACCGGTCTGCCGACGGGTCTCCTCCGAGAGCCGGGGATGCTCCTCCACCTGTGTGGTGAAGGCCTGGGCCAGGGTGCCGACCAGCAGCGATCCGATGAGCGCGGTGCCCAGCGCGGAGCCCAGGTTCTGCGCCGTGAACTGCAGCCCGCCCACCTCGCTGCGTTCGTCCTCGCCCACGGAGGACTGGACGACGTTGCCCAGCTGTGAGGCGAGCAGGCCCATGCCCACCCCTAGGAGTGCCATCGCCCCGGCGAACTGCGCGTCGTCGATGACGGGGTCGATGGTGGCCAGCAGCCACACGACGGCCGCGGCCAGGGTCAGCAGCGCGAGCCGGACCACTCGGCGCGGGCCCGCCACCCGCCCCAGCCGGCCGGCGCCCATGGAGGCCGCGAGCATGGTGACCGACACGGGGAGCAGTCGCAGGCCGGTCTCGAAGGCGTCGAAGCCCTGCACGACCTGGAGATACAGCGGGATGGTGAAGAACAGTCCCAGCAGGATGAGGTTCTGGCTCAGCAGACACATCAGGCCGGATCGCAGCGCGGGCCTGTGCAGCAGCGCCAGATGCACCAGTGGCTCCGAGCCGTGCGCGTCCCGGCGCCGCTCCCAGTGCACGAAGACGGAGAGGACGGCCGCTCCGGCGGCGACGACGAACAGGGTGGGCGAGAAACCCAGGACGGTGAAGGGCGGGTTGCGGGGCTGCACCCAGCCCCACGTGCTGCTCTGCAGGACCCCGAGCACGCCGAGCGCCAGTCCGGCCGCCGAGAGCGCGGCGCCCACCCCGTCGAGGTGGGGGCGCGCACCGGTGCGCGGGGACTCCGGGATCACCCGGCGGAAGCACAGCATCACCAGCACGACCACGACCTCACCGGCGAAGACCAGCCGCCAGGTGAGATACGTCGTCACCCAGCCGCCCAGCAGCGGGCCGACCGCGATCCCCGCGCCCGCCAGACCGCCGATGACGCCGTAGGCCACGGCCCTGTCCCGTCCCCGGTAGGACTCGGCGACCAGCGCCGCCATGGCCGGCAGGACCATCGCGGCGCCCAGTCCCTCGATGACCGACCAGCCCAGCGTGAGCACCCACAAGGTGGGGGCGACGGCGGTGAGGGCCGATCCCGTGGCATAGACGACCAGGCCGAGCAGGAAGACCCGTCGTCGTCCGAGGATGTCCCCGAACCGGCCGCCGATGATCATAAAGGCGGCCATGACCAGGGCGTACAGGGTGATGACGGCCTGGATGGCCGTCACCTCGGTGTCGAAGTCCTCGACCAGTTGGCTGATCGAGACGTTCATGACGGACGTGTCCAGGACCATCAGGAACTGGGCGGTACCCAGGACCATCAGGGCCCGCCAGCGGGTCACGGTGTCCACGACACCAGCGCAGCCGAGAAATCCGGCCGCCGCCTCACCCACGAGGGGGGAACTACACAGCCCGGACGGCCCGGTCGGTCACAGCAGGTTCAGCTCGCGGGCGCGGCGTACCGCGTCGCCTCGGCGGTTGACCGCCAGTTTCCGGTAGGCGCTCTTGAGGTGCGTCTTGACCGTGTTCACCGACACATACAGGTCGGCGGCGATCTCCTCCGTCGACATCATCAGGGCCAGCCTGCGCACCACGTCGCGTTCGCGTCCGCTCAGCTCCTCCACGACCGGGGGCGGTGCACCGTCGGACGTCGGCACCCCGGGGGTGAGCCAGTCCGCGGCCGGTCCCCGGGGGGAGGCCGTGGCCAGGTAAGGGCGGATCCACGGCCCGGCTTCGCGGAAGGGACGTCGCAGCCCTTCGCGTCGTGCCTCGCGCAGTGCCTGGGCGACGAGCCTGCGCGCGTCGGCCACACCGCCCGCCGCGTCCGCCGCCTGCGCCAGCACCAGCGCGGCTCTAACGGTCACGGCCGGGCCGGCACGGCCCTCGGCGCGCACGCCGTCGAGCACGCCGTCGAGCAGGTCGGCCGCCGCGCCGGGCCGGCCCGCGGCGAGCTGTGCCCGCGCGGCCGCCACCGCGCACGCGGGCTGCTGGTCGGGCGTCGTCAGCAGTACCTCGAAGGCCGTCTCCGGGCGGCCCTCGGCCAGGTGTGCGGCGGAGACCACGAGCGCCGTCTGCCCCTGCGCCCAGGGGGAGAGCACGGCGGCGGGGACGGCTCGTTCCGCGGCCGCGCGCGCGGCGCTCGGGTCGCCACGGGCCAGGTGCAGACGGGCGGTGGCGATGGCCCGGCCCGCCTCCATGACCGGGTCCCGCAGCGCGGGGTGCGAGTCGGCCGCCTCGTCGAGGAGTGCCCGCGCCCGGCGCAACTCGTCACGGTCCACGGCGACGGCGGCCAGGACCAGCCGTCCCATGCCGGAACCGGACGGCTGGGGCAGGCCGTAACGCTCCGTCTCGGTCAGCGCGGCCCGCGCCGTGCGTTCCGCCCTGCCGGGCCAGCCGTTCAGATAGTCGATCAGAGCCAGCCGGCCGAGCGAGTCCTCCCGGGCGAGCGCCGTGGACGCGCCTGCCGATGCCCCGGCCACCCTCGACAGGGCGGCGCGCGCATCGTCGAACCGCCCGGCCCACAGCCGCGCCGAGCCCAGGTGAGCCAGCAGCAGGGCGGTGAGTTCGGGATGCCTCTCCAGCAGTTGCGCGGGTACCTGGTCGCGCAGTGTCTCGGCGGCCGCCGCAGCCAGCTCCGCCCGGCCGGGCGCACCGGTCAGCCGGGCGGCCAGCGCCTCCAGCAGCGCACAGCTCAACCGGACCGCCACGAGGCCGGACGCCTCGCCCGCCGGACTCCACCCGGCCGCCGTCAACGCTCCTTCGGCCGCAAGGCCGTCGTCTCCCCTCTCCGAGCCGTTCGCCCCCGGCCCTCCCGGGTCCGCCCACTCCCACCGCTCCACCTGCTCCCCCGGCTTCCGAGGCTCCCCTGGCAGCCCCAACTCTGCTGCGGTCAGGCCCAGTTCGGCGGTCAGGCTCTCCTCCGCGCGACGCAGGTGGGTCAGACCGCGGCCGAGGTCACGGCGGGAGAACTCACGGGCCGCACGGACCAGGTCCGAGGCGGGGCTCCTGACCTCCGGCCCCATCCGGGAGAAGAGTTCGGCGAGTTCGTCGGAGCGCAGGCCGGTGAAGAGCCAGCCGATGGCCAGGTCGTCGACGAGGGCGTCGGCGGTGAACTCCCAGTCGCCGGCGGCCGCGCCGTGCCCCAGCGTCTCCGCAAGGGATCCCGAGCCCCGCAGCCACCGCGCGGCCCGCCGGTGCAGTTCGGGTTCCAGACCCGGCGACCGCATCCGCAGATGGGCCCGGAGGATCTCCCCGAACAGCGGGTGGAGCCGGTACCAGTCCTGCGCGAGGTGCTCGACGAACGCGTTGTCGCGGCACAGACCGACCAGAATGGGCCCGGCGTCGGTGCGCTCGGTCAGCGCGTTCACCAGTCCCGGGCAGAAACGGTCCAGGACGCTGACCCGCAGCAGGACGTCCTGCGTCTCGGGAGACTGCCGCCTGAGCACCTCCGCCAGCAGGAAGTCGGCGACCGTGGTGCGGTCGGCCTCGAACTCCTTCAGATACCTCTCCGGATCCGGGCTCTCCCCCGCGGCGAGGGCGCACAGCCGCAGCCCTGCGGCCCAGCCCCGGGTGCGTTCGACGAGCCCCTGTGTGGCGTGCGCCGGAAGCCGCAGGCCGTGCAGTTCCAGCAGCTCGGCCGCTTCCTCGCAGGTGAAGGCCAGTTCCGCGGCCCGGATCTCGGTGAGCCAGCCGGCCGCCCGGTACCGGTGCAGCGGAAGCAGTGGTTCCGTACGGCTGACGAGGATCAGACGCAGGCCGTCGCCGGCGTGGTGCAGTACGAACTCCAGCTGTTCTGCGATCTGCGGGTCGCTCACCCGGTCGTACTCGTCGAGCACCACGGTCGCGGGCCGGTCCCTGGCGCACAGCTCGGCGGCGAGCCGCGCCAGCAGCGTGGGGGGAATGTGGCTCGCGTCCGTGGGGCAGCCGATCTCCGCGGGGAGGGGGACGCCCGAGGCGCGCAGGGCCTGGAGCAGATACGCCCAGAACATGCCCGGGCCCTGCTCCGCCGCGTCGGTGGTGAGCCAGGCGACGGGCGCCTCGCGCGCCGCGGCCCAGTCGGCGACCAGCAGCGTCTTGCCCGCGCCCGCGGCGCCGTTGACCACGGTCAGAGGTGTCCGCAGCGCCTGGTCCAGGTGGTTGACCAGGCGCTCGCGCCGCAGGAACGTCACCGGCCGGGCCGGTACGACGAACCGTGTGCGCAAGAACGGCTCCCCCTGGGGATCGGCGTCCGCAGCCGTCGGTTGCGGAGCGACCTCCTCGACACCGGCCATGGCGCTCACCGCCCGTGGTCGTCAGATCATGGGTTGCGATCGCTCCCAGGATCCCAGGGTTGCGCCCCGGACGCGCTTCGAGGGATCCGCAGCCGCACGGTGCAGCCCGCTCACGGGGGTGGCGGAATCGGGCCAGGACTCGCCGATTGGCCTTGGCCGACGGCCCGGCCGACCCCCTACCGTCACCGGCATGCGGATTCGAATCGTCGACGCCTTCACCGACCGCCCCTTCGCCGGCAACCCGGCCGGGGTCCTCCTCCTGGACGCCTTCCCGGACGACACGCGCCTCCAGAACATCGCCCTGGAGGTCAACCACGCCGAGACGGCGTTCGCCCACCCGCTCCCCGAGGGCGGCGAGGCGGACTGGGCCCTGCGCTGGTTCACCCCCGTCGCCGAGGTCGACATGTGCGGCCACGCCACGCTCGCCACGGCCCACGTCCTGCACTCCACCGGCGCCCACCCGGGGCCGGTGCGCTTCGCCACCCGCAGCGGCGTCCTCGTCGCGACGCCCGCCGAGGACGGCTCGATCACCCTGGACTTCCCGACCGCCCCGCTGACCAGGGTCGAGGTCCCGGCCGGGGTCGCCGAGGCCCTGGGCGCCGAGCCGCTCGACTGCCACGACACCGGCCCGCACATCGGCGACCTGCTGGTCGAGCTCGCCGACGAGAAGACCGTCCACGCGCTGCGGCCGGACCACAAGGCCCTGGCCGCCTACTCCCGTCGCGGCATCATCGCCACCGCCCGCGCCGAGAATCCGGCGCTGGGATACGACTTCGTCTCCCGCTGCTTCTTCCCGAACTTCGGCATCGACGAGGACCCGGTGACGGGCAGCGCCCACACCGCCCTGGCCCCCTACTGGTCCGAGCGCCTCGGCCGCACCGCCCTGACCGGCCTGCAGGCGTCCCCGCGCTCCGGCCGTGTCCGCACCGAGGTACGCGGCGACCGCACCCTGCTGGCGGGCCGCGCGCTCACGGTCATCGAGGGCGAGCTGCTCGCCTAGAAAGCGGGTCCGTCCCAAGGGGGGTGGCTCACGCCGTCGGCAGCCACCCCACCTTCCCGGCCAGCAGCGCGTATCCCACGAAGGCCCCGATGTCGAGCAGGGAGTGCGCCACGACCAGGGGCCCCACCCGTCCCCAGCGCCGGTAGAGGTAGACGAAGACCACGCCCATCACCATGTTGCCGATGAAGCCGCCGATGCCCTGGTAGAGGTGGTACGAGCCGCGCAGCACGGAGCTGGCGACGAGCGCGCTGCCCGGCGTCCAGCCCAACTGGCCGAGCCGGCGCAGCAGATAGCCGACGACGATGACCTCTTCGAGGATCGCGTTCTGCATCGCGGACATCACCAGCACCGGGTACTTCCACCACACGTCCGGCAGCGCCTCCGGCACCACCGTGAGGTTGAAGCCGAGACCGCGGGCCGCCAGATAGAAGGCGATGCCGGTGCTGCCGATCACCGCCGCGATCGCCGCCCCGCGGCCGAGGTCCGGCCAGGGCCGGGTGCGGTCGAAGCCCAGCGTCCGCAGTCCCTGTCCCTCGCGCAGCAGGAGATGCGCGACGAGGGCGACGGGGACGAGCGCCGTGGCGATCCCGAACAACTGCCAGGCGAGATCGAGCCATGGACGGCCCGGCGCGGCCGAGGCGTTGAGGGTCGCCGCCTGGTCCTTCAGACCTCCCGGTTTGGTGACCGATCCAACAAAGCTGATCAGGGCGGACACACCGCTCGCACCGAGTGAAAGCCCCAGAACGAGCAGCGTCTCGTCCCGGAGCATCCGTCGCGAGAGCCGCTCCTGCGGAAGAGAATCAGCCACCTACCCCTGCCTCCACCTGCACACGTGCCTCCAGTTGCGTGACCCCCGCCGCATCGCCATCCCTACCGCAGGTCGTGCGGAGCGCTGGCGCCACCGGGGACGCCGGGCCGGCAGGGAGGGTCGCCACCGTCATGGGACGTCACAGCTTGCCCGATCGGTGTGGGGCGGGCAGCAGCGACCCCCGTCCTCGGATGCGCCGACGCACCGAGGCCGTCGCCACCGCCGTCGTCCTCACCGCCGCCGGGGACCCTGCGGCCGCCGTGCGGAACAGCCTGCGGCCCTTCGCCTTCTCCGCGGCGACCAGCCCCAGGCGCTCGCGGACGGCGAACCACGCAAAGCCCTCAGGCCTCAGGCCTCACCCGAGAGGAACAACCTCGGGCACCCCCACAGGCCAGGTGTGCACCGGTTCCCCGTGGTGCATCAGCTCCGCATACCGTCGCGTCATGGCGGCGAGGGCCGCATCCCGCGACAACCCCGCCTCCACCGCCCGGTGGAACGTCGCCACCTGCCACGTCGCCCCGTTGGCCCGCCGTCGGCACCGCTCCTCGATGACCCCCAGATACAGATCACGGTCGGCCGGCTCGACCCCCCAGCCGTTCAGTCCCGCCTCGGCCAGCGGCAGCAGCTCGTCGCGGACGAGACTCACCGCGTCCACCTCGACCACACCGCCCAGCCGCCCCCGCCGCGGCCACTGCAGCCGCGCGTCGATCCCGTAGCGGCAGGCCGCGTCGAAGTTGGCCGCGGCCGCCGCGAACGGCAGCCGGGACCAGACCGGCCTTGAGTCCTCGGCCAGGGCCCGGACCACGCCGTAGTAGAAGGCCGCGTTGGCGACCACGTCCGTCACCGTCGGCCCGGCGGGCAGCACCCGGTTCTCCACCCGCAGGTGCGGGACGCCGTCGGCGATGCCGTAGACGGGCCGGTTCCAGCGGTAGATGGTGCCGTTGTGCAGGACGAGCTCGGCGAGCGAGGGCACCCTGCCCGCCGCCAGGGCCTCCAGCGGGTCCTCCTCGTCGCAGATGGGCAGCAGCGGCGGGAAGAAGCGCAGGTTCTCCTCGAACAGCTCGTACGCCGAGCTGATCCACCGCTCGCCGAACCATGTCCGCGGCCGCACGCCCTGCGCCTGCAGTTCCGGCGGCCGGGTGTCGGTGGCCTGCTGGAACAGCGGGGGCCGCGACTCCCGCCACAGCTCGTGGCCGAACAGGAACGGCGAGTTGGCGCCGACGGCGATCTGCGCGGCGGTGACGGCCTGCGCCGCGTTCCACACCGCGGCGAAACGGCCCGGCGTGACCTGCAGATGCAGTTGCACGGAGGTGCAGGCGGCCTCGGGCACGATCGACTTCGAGGTGCACGACAGCCGCTCCACGCCGTCGATCTCGAGCGCGAAGTCCTCTCCGCGGGCGGCCACGATCTGGTCGTTGAGGAGCGTGTAGCGATCGACGTCGGAAAGGTTGGACGAGACCAGGTCGTCGCGGTCGAGAGTCGGCAGAATACCGATCATCACGATTCCCGCATCGACCTCGCTCGCCTTTCGGTGGGCATATGCCAGTGACGTACGGAGTTCCTCCGCGAGCCGGTCGAATACCCGACCGCCCAATCGATGGGGAGCTATGTTCACTTCCAGGTTGAACATGGCGAGTTCTGTTTGGAAATCTCGGCTCGCGATCCTCTCCAACACTTGCCCATTCAGCATTTTCGGCAGACCGTCGGCGCCCGCGAGATTCAGTTCGATCTCGAGCCCCATGAGGTTCTTGGGGCGGTCGAAGCGCTTCTGGGCCAGGAGCCGCTCAAGCCCCGTCAGACACCGCCGCAGCTTGTCCCGGTAGTGCTGACGATCGGACAGGTCGAACGCGCCTGCCACGACCTTCTCCCCCATCGAAGCGTCCCTCCTCGCATGGGCGGGCCGGCGATCCCGGCCGCCGGATGTCCCGGGTCAGGGGGGATGATGCCCAGCCGAGCCGATCGATAACGTCCCCCGCCGCGCACGCACACGCTACGCTGACCGAAAGCCACCGGCGGTGACCGGTGGCACATTCACCGGGCATGCGGCCGGTCGCCCTTTCCTGAACTCGGAACTCGTGAAAAACGCCGACGACAATGGGCCGACCACTCCGCGCTCATAACCCGAGGTCATCGCGTCGCGGCCCGCTCTGAATCGGGATGATTCACACGTATCACCGACCGAATGAACCCTTGCCGAGTGTCCCGGAATCGACTAGACGAAACACAGTCTGAACACGTGTCGTATAAACTCCGCGAACAAGGCAGAGAAGGTTGGCGCCCACGGTCGAAGGAGCCTGTCGTCGAGGTGACGGCAGGCCGCTCGCGCACCCCGGCAACCCCAGACCCGGGGCCCCCGCCTCTCCGACCTGTCGAGAGCTAGCTGACAGCGCCGTCCGCCCACGCCCTCGCGCCACCGTGCCTGTCGAATGAGAGGCGACCCACCATGCCTTTGCATGTCCCCCCGGCTCCCGCGCCCGCACTTCGCTCCGTCCTCACGGCACTCGGTTCCCCCACCGCGGTCCGCGAGGCTCGTACGCCCTCCCTGCGCGCCGCTCAGGGCGAGGCCACCCCCGAACTCCCGCTTCCGCTGCACGTCCTGGAGCGGATCACCCCCGAAGGCGTGGCCGCGACAAGGCTGGCCGGCTGGCGCTTCCTGATCCGCTGCGACGACCGCGCCGTGGCCGCGGCCGAGACCCGACTCACCCCGGACGGCTGGGCGTTCTCGCACTTCTTCGAGGGCCCCTACATCGCCTCCACCGAACGCGCCCTGCGCCAGGCCGAGTCGACCACCCAGTCCTACCAGGCGCGACTGCTGTCGGTGCCCGGGCTGTACATGCTCACGCTCTGGCTGCACGGCGACAGCGCCTCGGACGGCACCACGGGCCATCCCGCCCCGACCGACCTGCTGGTGCCGCTGGCCCCGGCGCCGCCCGGGATCGCCGCCCACAGTCCGCACCGCGTCGCCGACCTGCTCCCGGTGCTGACCCTGCGGGTGACACCGGCGCCGCCCCCGCTGCTCGGCTCACCGGCCTGACCGACCCGGCCGGCCCCTGCACCCCCGTACCCCGTCACCGCGGCCCGGTGGCGGGGTACGGGGGTGCCCCACGATCCGGCGCCCTCACCACCCTCCGTGCCGTTCCGTGCCCCTGGCGTGTCCGGCCCGGACTAGCCCCATCCGACCACCAGGAACCATCCGAAGTGACAGTGCGGTTGAGATGAACCGCCCGCGCGGGTGACGCGTCATGAACCTGTGAGAAGCGGTGCCGCGAAATCCCTGCGGATCGACCTCCGTAGGGCAACACTGGGTTCCGACCGACTTATCACAACGGGGGGCGGCCATGAACGATGCTTCAAGCCGCGGGTCAGACACGACAGCCATCCCACTCATCACGCCAGAGCGGAAGTTCCCATCCATGTGCCAGCACCAGCCACCGTGCCCGACAGCGACGTCAGCCGACCGGGAGTCCGCCCGCCTCGTGGCGCACCACCCGGAACAGGGCTGGAGCCTGCTGTGCAACGGCGTCCTGCTCTTCGAGGACACCGGTGAGCTCCTGCCGGACGGCCAGGTCATCGCCCCCCACCGGGTCGTGACGGCCGCCTGAGCACCACCCGCACGACCCGGACGGCGCGGGACCGCCGTCCGGAGACCTGAGGGGCCGGCCGCAATTCACCCACTGCGCACCGGCCCCGACGCGTGTCCGGGGCCGCTCACTCCCCGTAGTCCCCCGGTTCCCGCGCGATGCGTTCCCCCATGTATGTCTGTATCTCTTCCCACGGCCCCGTACTTTCCGGAAGACTCCTGGAAGTTTCGGCGCATTGTTCGAAGCGACGCGACGGAGGTGGCGAAGTGACAGCGGACGATACGGCGTCGGCGTCCCGGGGCAGGGTCACGATCACGGAGATCGCCCGCCAGGCCGGCGTCTCGGTGCCCACGGTGTCCCGCGTGGTCAACGGGCGTTCGGACGTCTCGCCGCAGACCCGGGCCCGGGTCGAGGACCTGCTGCGGGTACACGGCTACCGCAAGCGCCCCGCCGCCTCCCCCACCCGTGCCGCCCTGCTCGACCTGGTCTTCAACGACCTCGACAGCCCCTGGGCGGTGGAGATCATCCGAGGCGTCGAGGAAATCGCCCACGCGGCCGGGGTGGGCACGGTGGTGTCGGCGATCCACGGCCGCTCGGGCGACGCCCGGGAGTGGATGCGCAACCTGCGCTCCCGTGCCTCCGACGGCGTCATCCTCGTCACCTCGGCCCTGGAACCAACCCTGCACGAGCAGTTGCGCATCCTGGGCGTCCCGTTGGTCGTCGTCGACCCGACGGGCTCTCCCGCCGCCGACACCCCCACCATCGGCGCCGCGAACTGGTCGGGCGGTCTGGCGGCCACCGAGCACCTGCTGTCGCTGGGCCACCGCCGGATCGGCCTGATCGCCGGGCCGCCCCGGCTGCTGTGCTCCCGGGCCCGCTTCGACGGCTACCGGGCGGCCCTGGAGGCGGCCGGGCTCTCCGTCGACGAAACGCTCGTCGTCCCCGGCGACTTCCGCCCCGAGTCGGGGTTCACCGGCTGCACCGCCCTCCTCGACCTGCCGAAGCCGCCGACCGCCGTGTTCGCGGCCAGCGACCAGATGGCCCTCGGCGCGATCGAGGCGCTGCGCCGGCGCGGACTGCGGGCCCCCGAGGACATGAGCGTGGTCGGGTTCGACGACCTCCCGGAAGTCCGTTGGTCGGCGCCGCCGTTGACCACTGTCCGCCAGCCCCTCGCCGACATGGGCAAACTCGCCGTCCGCACCGTCCTGAGCCTGGCCCGCGGCGAGCGCCCCGACTCGCCGCGGGTGGAACTGGGCACGGAGCTGGTGGTGCGTTCGAGCACCGCCCCGCCCCGCACCGCTAGCTGAGCGCGTCCCGGATCGCGTAGTACGCCGGCTTCGGCGCGAACTGCTCGTCCCACGGCAGGGCGGCCCCCTCGCCGGGGAAGAAGGCCGGAATCCACGAATACTTGTCGGTGTAGTCCCAGACGGTGATGCCGGCGCATCGCCGCACCGCGAGGCACGCCTCGGTCATGTCCCGGTACCAGTCGGCCTGTTGGGCCAGTTTCTCGTCGGTCGCGGGCAGCAGCATCCGTACGTCGACCTCGGTGAGCGCGGTGTCCAGGCCGAGCCGGGAGAAGCGGCGGAGGTTGTCCTCAAGGGTCGTCGGATAGCCGTACTGCAGGGCGAGATGGGCCTGCAGGCCGATGCCGTCGAGCGGGACCCGCTGCGCCTTCAGCTCCTTGGCGAGCCGGTAGTAGGCGTCGCTCTTCGGGCCGACGGCCTCGATGTTGTAGTCGTTGAGGTAGAGCTTCGCCTTCGGGTCGGCCTGGCGGGCCCAGCGCAGCGCGTCGGCGATGTAGCCGGGGCCGAGCGTCTTGTAGAAGATCGTCTCACGGTAGGTGCCGTCCTCGTTGAACGCCTCGTTGACGACGTCCCAGGAGTAGACCTTGCCCCGGTAGTGGCGCACCTCGGTCTGGATGTGCTTCTTCAGGACGGCCCGCAGCTCATTGGCCGTCCACTCCTTGCCGGTCAGCCAGTCGGGCAGCTGGCTGTGCCAGACGAGGGTGTGGGCGCGGACCTTCTGGTGGTTCGCCCGGGCGAGGCCGACGATCTCGTCGCCGTTGGTCCAGTCGAAGACGCCCTGCTGCGGCTCGGTGGCGTACCACTTCATGCCGTTGCCGGGGGTGATCATGTCGAACTCGCTGCCGAGGATCTTCGTGTAGGCGGTGTCGGTGAGTTCGGGGTTGTCGGTGGCGCTGCCGAAGTAGCGGCCGTGGCGCTGCGCGAGGTCGGCGAGGGTGGCCCGCGGCTTTCCGTGCGCCGGACTCTCGTGGGCCGGACTCTCGTGGGCCTGGGCGGCCGGTCCGGTGACGACGCCGGCGGCGACGAGGACGGCGGCGAGGGTTCCGGCGAGTCTGAGCCGGGTGCGGGCGGCGGTGCTGGGCATGGGGCGACTCCTCACTTGGGAGTGGGTGTGAGCCGTACGGATCCGCGGGCGCGCGTCATCCCTTCGAGGCGCCGGCGGCGAGACCGCCGACGAGCTGGCGCTCGGCGACGGAGTAGCAGGCCAGGGCCGGAACCATGGCGAGGACGAGATAGGCGAAGACGCGCGCGTAGTCCGCGGAGTACTGGCCCTGGAACTGCTGGACGCCGATCGGGATGGTCCACCAGGTGGGCTCGTTGAAGACCAGCAGGGGCAGCAGGAAGTTGTTCCAGCTGGCGACGACGGCGAGCACGGAGACCGTGCCGAGGGCGGGCCTGGCCATGGGCAGCAGGATCCGCCAGAAGAAGCCGAGCGGCCCGCAGCCGTCGAGGGTGGCCGCCTCCTCCAGCTCGGCCGGGATCTCCCGGAAGAACCCGCGCAGGATGACGATGGTCATCGGCAGCCCGAACGCGGCCTGCGGAAGGATCACCCCGAGCGGGTTGTCCAGCAGGTCCATGGAGCGCAGCAGCAGGAACAGCGGCAACGCCGCCACCGCGAAGGGGAACATCAGCCCCAAGGTGAACAGGGTGAACAGCACCTCCCGCCCGCGGAAGGCGAACCGGGCGAAGGAGAACGCGGCGAGCGCGGACACCGCGACGACCACCACGGTCGTCGCGGCCGCGATGAGCGTGCTGCTGCCGACCATCCGCCAGAACGAACCGGAGCCGAGGATGTCGGTGTAGTTGGAGATGACCCAGGGGTCGGGCAGCCCGATGGGGTTGCGGGAGAGCTGGTCGGTGGACTTGAAGCCGGACAGCACGGCGTAGACGAGCGGTACGGCCATCACCGCGCCGACGATCCCGAGGATCAGGTGCAACGGCAGAGTCCGGGCTCTCCCGCGGGCGCCCCGGCCGGTCCCGGCGCTCCGGCCGGTCTTGACGACGCTCTGGCCGGTCTTGACGACGCTCACGAGCCGCCTCCTCGCATGGTCGTGGTGGCGCCCTGGAGGTCGCGGCGGAGCACGAACCGCTGGTAGGCGAGGGCGAAGACGAGGCAGATGCCGAACATTGCCACGCTGATCGCGCTGGCATAGCCGACCTGGTAGCGCTTGAAGCCGTACTGGAACATGGTCACGGCCATCGTCTCGGAGTGGTGGTCGGGACCACCCGCGGTGACGACCCACACCAGGTCGAAGAGCTGGATCGCGCCGATGACCGACAGGAAGACGCTGATCCGCAGGGTGGGCGCGAGCAGCGGCAGGGTGATGTTGCGGAAGCGCTGCCAGGGGCCGGCGCCGTCGATCAGGGCCGCCTCGGTCAACTCGGCCGGGATGGACTGGAGCCCGGCCAGGTAGAGCATCATGTGGAAGCCGAAGAACTTCCACGTCATGACCAGGAAGAGGGTGGCCATGACGGTGGAGGGGTCGGCGAACCACTGTCCGCCCACCCCGTCCAGCCCGATCGCGCCGAATACGTGGTCGGCGAGGCCGGCGTCCGGGGCGAAGATCATGCTGAACAGGACGCCGGTGATCGCCTCGGAGAGGATGTACGGCGCGAAGAACAGCATCCGGTACACGGCCCGGCCGCGGATCTTCTGGTTGAGCGCGACCGCGAGGGCGAGCGCGAACGGCAGCTGGAGGAGGAGCGAGAGTCCGACCAGGAGCAGGCAGCGCCACAGGTCGCCCAGGAACACCGGGTCCTTGAAGAGTCGGGTGAAGTTGTCGCCGCCGATGTAGTCCTCGGGCATGCCGAAGCCACCCCAGCGGAAGAACGAGGCGTACAGCGCGAACAGCATCGGCAGCAGGACGAGCGTGCCGAACAGCACCAGGGCGGGCGCCTGGAAGCCGACGGCGGTGAGCCAGTGCAGCGCCCGCCGCCGCGCCCGGCCCCGGCTGCTGTCCGCAGCCGGGGCCGGGAGGTGGACATCCGGGCCGCTGCGCTTGTCCGGGAGGAAGGTGGAGGTCATCGCCTGCTACTGCTCTTCCTTCGCGACCTTGGTGATCGACTCGGTGACCTGCTTCGGCGACTTGGAGCCGGCGATGAGGGCGGCGACGCTGTCGTTGACCTCCTGGCCGAGGGCGGGCGCGTACGCCTGGTCGAGGTAGAGCTGGAAGCCGGTGGCCGCCTTCAGCTGCGCCTGTACGGCCCTGACGTTGGGGTCGGTGATGGCGCTGTCGGCGGCCGGGACGACGGGCAGCACCCCGGTCTTCTTGACCAGTTCGGTGTCCGTGGCGGTCGAGGCGAAGAACTTCAGGAAGTCGACGGCCGCCTGCGGGGCGCCCTTGCGCAGGGCGTGCCCGCCGCCCCCGCCGAACACCTCGGTGCTCACGCCCTTGCCGCCCTCGACGGCCGGGAACGGGAAGAAGCCGAGGTTCGCGCCGAGCCCCTTGCCCGCATCGGCCTCCACCGAGGGAGCCCACTGGCCCATGAGTTCCATCGCCGCCTTGCCGTTGCCGACGGCGGCGGCCTGGCCGGTGGGGCTGTTGTAGGCGGCGCCGAGGAAGCCCTTCTGGAACGGCTGGAGGTCGACGAGGTCCTTCAGGTGCTGTCCGGCCTGGACGAACCCGTCTCCGGTGAAGTCCTTGTCGTCCCCGGCCTTCTGGAGGGCCTCGACGCCGGCGGTGCGCATCGCCAGGTACGCCCAGTAGTACATGCCGGGCCACTTCTCCTTGCCGGCCAGGGCGAGCGGGGTGATCTTGGCGGCCTTCAGCTTGCGCACGGCGTCGAGGAAACCGCTCCAGGTGGTGGGCGGGGCGCTGATGCCGGCCTGCTTGAAGAGCGCCTTGTTGTACCAGAACCCGATCATGCCGATGTCGAACGGGATGCCGTACACCGTCTTGTCCAGCAGGTAGGGCTCGCGGGCGACCGGCAGCAGGCCCTCTCCCCACTCCTTCGTCCGGTCCGTGAGGTCCTCGACCAGCCCGGCGTCGACCTGCTGCTTCAGGACACCGCCGCCCCAGGTGTGGAAGATGTCGGGGAGCTTCCCCGAGGCGGTCAGCGCCGTCATCTTCGACTTGTAGGCGTCGTTCTCCAACTGGACGATCTTGATCTTCACCTTGGGGTTCTGCGCCTCGAACTGCTTGGCCAGAGCGGCCCAGACGTTCTTGGCCGGCTGGGTGGTGGAGATGTTCCACCACTCGATCGTGGTCGTCCCCGACGACCCCCCGTCCGAGTCGCCGCCGCAGGCGCTCAGTGCCGTCATGCTCAGACCGGCCGCGGCGGAGGCCGCCAGGAACCCGCGGCGGGAGAGTGCCGGGTCACCCATCATGCGCTCCTTGATTGATCGAAAGTTTCGAACCAGATCCAGAAAGCTTCGCTGCTGCCGCACCCTAGAGACACCCTCCGACGGGTGGCAACCCCTTGAACACAGGGAATCCAGGGGCCCGCTCAAGAAACAAGGCCCGAAGGGAACACCGAGGACGCCGAAACATTCGGATTTGGTGGCGAACATTACGGAGCGCAGCGCGGCGCGAGCCCGGTGGCCGGAAACGAACCCATCCGCACAGGGAGCCGGGCGTCCGGCCCGCGACCAGTCTTAACGGAAGCTTGACGCCGTCCGACCCATGATCCGTGGGCCCGGGCGTCACTCTCCGCTTACGCTGATTCCGCCGTCCGCGTGATGGCCGAAACCACACGCCGAGCCGCACATCAGGAGCACGCCGATGGCCACCACCGAGCACCCTCCCCCCGGTCGCCTGCGCGCCTGGATGCTGGAGGGCCTGTCCGACATGGGCAAGGGACACGCTCAGCAGCCGGCTCCGAGCGCCGAGGCCAAGCCCGAGCCCGAGCCCAAGGGGCAGCGCTGGTACCGGGTCATGTGCCTGACCGGCGTCGACTACTTCTCCACCCTCGGCTACCAGCCGGGCATCGCCGCGCTCGCGGCCGGTCTGCTCTCCCCCGTGGCGACCATCGTGCTCGTCGTCGTCACCCTGGCGGGCGCCCTGCCGGTCTACCGGCGAGTTGCCGAGGAGAGCCCGCACGGCGAGGGCTCGATCGCCATGCTGGAGCGGCTGCTGTCCTTCTGGAAGGGCAAGCTGTTCGTCCTGACCCTGCTGGGCTTCGCCGCCACCGACTTCCTGATCACCATCACCCTGTCGGCCGCCGACGCCTCGACCCACCTGGTCGAGAACCCGCACCTCACCAGCACCCTGCACGACCAGCAGATGGTGATCACACTCATCCTCGTCGCCCTGCTCGGCGCAGTGTTCCTCAAGGGCTTCCTGGAGGCCATCGGGGTCGCCGTCGCCCTGGTGGTCGTCTACCTCGGTCTGAACGCGGTCGTGGTGGCCGTGGGCCTGTGGCACGTGCTCACCGAGGGCCATGTGGTCACCGACTGGTCCAACGCCCTGACCGCCGAGCACGGCAACGTCTTCGCGATGATCGGCGTCTCCCTGCTGGTCTTCCCCAAACTGGCGCTGGGCCTGTCCGGCTTCGAGACCGGCGTCGCGGTCATGCCCCACGTCCAGGGCGACCCGGACGACACCCCGCAGAACCCCAAGGGCCGCATCCGGGACACCAAGAAGCTGCTGACGACCGCCGCCCTGATCATGAGCGTCTTCCTGATCGCCACCAGCTTCATCACCACCGTGCTGATCCCGGAGAAGGAGTTCAAGAACGGCGGCCAGGCCAACGGCCGCGCCCTCGCCTACCTCTCCCACGAGTACCTGGGCAACGCCTTCGGCACGGTCTACGACGTCTCGACCATCGCCATCCTCTGGTTCGCCGGCGCCTCCGCCATGGCCGGACTGCTCAACCTGATGCCCCGCTACCTCCCCCGCTACGGCATGGCCCCGCACTGGGCCCGCGCCGTGCGCCCCATGGTCATCGTCTTCACCCTGATCGCCTTCCTGGTCACCTGGATCTTCGACGCCGACGTCGACGCCCAGGGCGGCGCCTACGCCACCGGCGTCCTGGTCCTGATGTCCTCCGCGGCCATCGCCGTGACCATCGCCGCCCGCCGCGCCCGGCAACGCGGCTGGACCATCGGCTTCGCCGTCGTCTCGGCGGTCCTGCTCTACGTCACTGTCGTGAACGTCATCGAACGCCCCGACGGCGTGAAGATCGGCGCCTGCTTCATCGCCGGCATCATCCTCGTCTCCCTGCTCTCCCGCCTCGCCCGCGCCTTCGAGCTCCGCGTGACCAGCGTGACGCTCGACGACATGGCGGAACGTTTCATCCGGGACATGGCCAGCCGCAGGATACGGTTCATCGCCAACGAGCCCGGCCAGCGCGACAAGGCCGAGTACCGCGACAAGATCGAGCAGATCCGCGAGGACAACGACATCCCCGGCGAGGACTTCGTCTTCGTCGAGGTGACGGTCGTCGACCCGTCCGAGTTCGAGTCCGGTCTCACCGTGCGCGGAGAGGTCCTGCACAACCGCTACCGCGTCCTGACCCTGGAGTCGTCCTCCATCTCCAACGCCCTGGCCGCGCTGCTCCTGCACACCCGCGACTCCACCGGCTGCCTCCCGCACATCTACTTCGAGTGGACCGAGGGCAACCCCTTCGCCAACTTCCTGCGCTTCTTCCTCTTCGGCCAGGGCGAGGTCGCCCCGGTCACCCGCGAGGTCCTGCGCGAGGCGGAACCGGACCGCGCCCGCCGTCCCCGCGTCCACACCGGCTGATCCCGGGACCCGGCACCGTCAGAAACGCGTAAGAATTCCGCCGGACAACGTCAGAACCCCGTCAGCGCCCCTCCCCGCGGCCCCCGGAGCGGCCTACCTTCGGGCTCATGCAAGGGCCGGAAGCAAGGCAGCGGCAAGGCCGCGGCGGCGGTGCACCGGCGTACCCGACCGTCGACCGCCGCCGGCGCGCCGCCGTCCGGCTCGCGACGGGCTGCGCGCTCGGCTTCTGCGCTCTGGCGTTCCTGGTCGACTGGGACGCGGCGACCCTCACCCTTCCCCGTGCCCTGCTGTGGCTGACCCTCTCCGCCGGTGTCCTGGCCGTGCTCCTCCCCCCGAGGGTCGCCGCGGGCCCCGGCCTGCTGGCCGTCAGCGGCCCGGTCCGTCGGCGCCAGGTGCGCACCGACGCGCCGGTCGCCGTACGCCAATACGGCGGGGCCTCCGCCCACCTGGTCCTGTCCGACGCCCACGGACACCGGCTGGAGCTGGACCCCCGAGTGCTCACCGGAGACCCGCTGCTCTGGCACGAACTCGACACAGGAGCACGCCGTTCCCTGGAACGCGGCACCCTGCGGGAAGGCGCGGAGGTGCTGGAGCGCCTGCGTCACGAGATCGACGACCCGATCGCACGGGCGATCCTCAAAGCCTCGGGCCTGCGCTGAAGGACGCACGACGATCCACCCTGAGGCCCGTCCGCCGAAGAGGCACAATGGCCCTTGAGCTGGGCGAACTCGACAGCGAGCACGTCGGCGTCCACCACGCCCCCTCCGTCCATGGCTCCGTCCCAGCCGCAGTGCCTGTCCAGCCCGCCCCGGAGGGGTCCGTCCCCGAACCCCGCCCTGCTGAAATCGAGCGTCACGTCCCCTGGGACCGCTCGCCGGCACCACCCTCGCCCGAAGGACTTCCGCTCGATCCGGCCGATGTCCTGCACCTCGGCCCGACCCGGCTCCCCCGTGCGTTCGCCGGTGCCGGTCGCGGCGCCGAGGACGGCCAGGGTGCGCTGGTCGACGGGGTTCATGTGGACGAGTGCGCAGACCGCGGCGAGCCGGGGGTCGACCGGCAGGTCGACCGCGCCCATGTCGGCCGTGAGCGCGGTCGACGGGCGCGGGCGCTTCCGCGGTCGGCCGACCGTCCCCCGCGGTCGCCCCGCGTCCACCATCTGCCGCTCGCGGCCCTATCGTGACCGGCATGCAGAGCTACACAATCGGCCAGGCGGCACGGCTGCTCGGCGTGAGCCCCGACACCGCACGCCGCTGGGCCGACGCCGGCCGGGTGGCGACCCATCGCGACGAGGCCGGACGGCGCCTCATCGACGGCAAGGACCTCGCCGCCTTCTCCGTGGCACTCGCCCGGGCCGACAGCCCCGCCGAGGACACCCCGTACACCTCGGTCCGCAACGCCTTCCCCGGCATCGTCACCGCGATCAAGCTCGGCGACGTCGCCGCCCAGGTGGAGATCCAGGCCGGCCCGCACCGTCTGGTCTCCCTGCTCACCCGCGAGGCCGTCGAGGAACTGGGACTGGAGGTCGGCATGGAGGCCACGGCCCGCGTGAAGTCGACAAACGTACACATCGACCGCACCTGAACGACGACGGGCGGCCACCTCCTCCTGGTCGCCGCCGCGGAGCTCGAACCGCACCCGGGTGCGAAGGTCTGGGCAAGCGTCAAGGCGACGCAGACCCATGCATACCCGGCATAAACCGAGCGGAGCCCTACCGTTGGTGCCCATGACCCTGAGCATCCGCAATCAGCTCCCCGGCACCGTCACCGCCGTCCACCCCGGCGAGGTCATGGCCACCGTCACGATCCGCCTGGCCGGCGGCCAGGACGTCACGGCGGCCATCACGCTGGAGGCCGTGAACCACCTCGGCCTCACCGCCGGTACCGCCGTCCGCGCACTGGTGAAGTCGACGGAGGTCTCGCTGGCCACCGGCCCGGTCGACGGCCTCTCGATCCGCAACCGGCTCCCCGGCACGATCACCGGTCTCATGATCGGCAGCGCCATGGCCACGGTGAAGATCACCGTGGCGGGCGGCGAACTCACCGCGGCGATCACCAAGGACGCGGCCACCGACCTCGGTCTCTTCGTGGGCTCCGGCGTCATCGCGCTGATCAAGGCGACCGAGGTGTCCCTGGCCACCGACTAGACGCCCCGCCCACGGCACAGAACGCCCTGGGCGCGTCGAGAGCGGTGCGACGGACTCCAGGCTCAGCGCCGCGAGACCCTGGCCCGTGAGCGGGCCGAACACGCCCGCTCACGGGCCGGGACCTGAGCGATTCCGCAGCGCGCAGAACAGTCGGGATCACCCCCGTGCCCCGCGCACCCCAGACCGCGGCCGCCCCGGAGAGACCCTGCCCGGTCGCTGGGAGGTGCCCCGATCATCGGCAAGGACGGCGACTCGGCTGGGAAACCCCAGCCGAGCAGCGCCTCGCCCGCTCAGTCCTCGTACGCGTCCAGCGGGGGGCACGAGCAGACCAGGTTCCGGTCGCCGAAGGCCTGGTCGATCCGGCGCACCGGCGGCCAGTACTTGTCGGCGGCGGACACCCCGGCCGGGAAGACGGCCTCCTCACGCGTGTACGCGTGCTCCCATTCCCCGCCGAGCGCCGCCGCGGTGTGCGGGGCGCCCCGGAGCGGGTTGTCCTCGGCCGGCCACTCGCCGGCCCCGACCTTCTCGATCTCCGCGCGAATGGCGATCATCGCCTCGCAGAAACGGTCCAGCTCGATGAGGTCCTCGGACTCGGTCGGCTCGATCATCAGCGTCCCGGCCACCGGGAACGACATCGTCGGCGCGTGGAACCCGTAGTCGATGAGCCGCTTGGCGACGTCGTCGACGCTCACCCCGGTCGCCTTGGTGAGCGGCCGCAGGTCGATGATGCACTCGTGCGCGACCAGCCCGCCCGGGCCGGTGTAGAGCACCGGGTAGTGCGGCTCCAGCCGCTTGGCGATGTAGTTGGCGCTGAGCACCGCGACCTGCGTGGCCCGCTTGAGCCCCTCGCCGCCCATGAGCCGCACATAGGCCCAGGAGATCGGCAGGATCCCGGCGGAGCCCCAGGGAGCCGCCGAGATCGGCCCCACACCCGTCTCCGGCCCGGCGGCGGGCTGCAGCGGGTGGTTCGGCAGATACGGCGCCAGATGCGACCGTACGGCGACCGGCCCGACCCCCGGGCCGCCACCGCCGTGCGGGATGCAGAACGTCTTGTGCAGGTTCAGGTGCGAGACGTCCCCGCCGAAGTGCCCCGGCTTGGCGAGCCCGACGAGCGCGTTGAGGTTGGCGCCGTCGACGTACACCTGCCCGCCCGCCTCGTGCACCTGCGCGCAGATGTCCGCGACGTGCTCCTCGAAGACGCCGTGCGTGGACGGGTAGGTGATCATCAGCACCGCCAGCTCGTCCCGGTGCTGTTCGATCTTCGCCCGCAGGTCCTCGACGTCGATCTCGCCGTCCTCGGCGGTCTTCACGACGACGACCTTCATGCCCGCCATGACGGCACTGGCCGCGTTCGTGCCATGCGCGGAGGACGGGATCAGGCAGACCGTCCGCTGCTCGTCCCCGTTGCCCCGGTGGTACCCGCGGACGGCGAGCAGCCCCGCCAGCTCCCCCTGCGACCCGGCGTTCGGCTGCAGGGACACCTTGTCGTACCCGGTGACCTCGGCGAGCCGCTCCTCCAGCTCACGGATGAGGGTGAGGTAGCCCGCCGCCTGCTCGGCCGGCGCGAAGGGGTGCAACTGCCCGAACTCGGGCCAGGTGACCGGCTCCATCTCGGTGGTCGCGTTGAGCTTCATGGTGCAGGAGCCCAGCGGGATCATGCCCCGGTCCAGCGCGTAGTCCCGGTCGGCGAGCCTGCGCAGATAGCGCAGCATCGCGGTCTCGGAGCGGTGCCGGTGGAAGACAGGGTGGGTCAGGATCGCGTCGGACCGCAGCAGCCCGGCGGGCAGGGCTTCGGCGGTGGCCGTGTCGAGCGACTCGATGTCGCCGTCCACGCCGAAGGCGGCCCAGACCGCCGCCACCTGCGCCCGCCCGGTCGTCTCGTCGCAGGCGATCGACACCTGGTCGGCGTCGACGAGGTGCAGGTTGACCCCGTGCTTCCGCGCGGCGGCGACGACCTCGGCGGCCTTCGCCGGCACCCGCACGGTCAAGGTGTCGAAGTACGACCCGTGCACGACCTCGACTCCGCCGGCCGAGAGCCCGGCGGCGAGGATCGCCGCGTACCGGTGGGTGCGCAGGGCGATCGCCCGCAGCCCGTCCGGCCCGTGGTAGACGGCGTACATGCCCGCCATCACCGCCAGCAGCACCTGCGCCGTGCAGATGTTGCTCGTGGCCTTCTCACGCCGGATGTGCTGCTCACGCGTCTGCAGCGCCAGCCGGTAGGCCTTGTGCCCGTCCGCGTCGACGGACACCCCCACGAGCCGCCCGGGCAGGCTGCGCGCGAACTTCTCGTGGACGGCCATGTAGCCGGCGTGCGGCCCGCCGAAGCCCATCGGCACCCCGAACCGCTGCGTCGTGCCGACCGCGATGTCCGCCCCCAGCTCACCGGGCGACTTCAGCAGCGTCAGCGCGAGCAGATCCGCGGCCACCGTGACAAGCGCGCCGAGCCCGTGCGCCTCGTCGACGATCGCCTTGAGGTCGCGCACGGCGCCGGAGGCTCCGGGGTACTGCACGAGCACGCCGTTGATCTCGCGCCCGGCGAACTCCGCCGGAATGCCGTCGCTCAGGTCCGCGACGACGACCTCCACGCCGGTCGGCTCGGCCCGGGTCTCGATCACGGCGATGGTCTGCGGCAGCACGTCCGCGTCAATGAGGAAGAGGCCCTTTTTGTTCTTCCCCATCCGCCGGGACAGCGCCATGGCCTCGGCGGCGGCCGTGCCCTCGTCGAGCAGGGACGCACCGGAGGTGGGCAGCCCGGTCAGGTCGGCCACCATGGTCTGGAAGTTCAGCAGCGCCTCGAGCCGACCCTGCGAGATCTCCGGCTGGTACGGCGTGTAGGCCGTGTACCAGGCCGGGTTCTCCATGACGTTGCGCAGGATGACGGGCGGCGTGAACGTCCCGTAGTACCCGAGCCCGATCATCGAGTCGAGAACCTGGTTGCGGTCGGCCAGCGAACGCAGTTCGGCCAGCACCTCGGCCTCGGTGCGCGCTCCCGGCAGGTCCAGCGTGTCGGCGTTCTTGATCACATCCGGGACGGCGACGGCGGTGAGCTCGTCGAGCGAGCCGTAGCCGACCTGCGCGAGCATCTTGGCCCGCGCCTCGACGTCGGGCCCGATGTGGCGCTGCTCGAAGGGGATTCCCTGTTCGAGTTCGGAGAGCGGAATGCGATCGGCGGTCATTTCTGAGGCCTCCTGGTCTGACGACCTTCGAGGGTCACCACGGCGCGGGTACCCGGACGGCCTCCCCCTCTGTCATCTCAACCTGAGAGCTTCACCGGCCGCCCGAGGACAGCCGGCTTTCACCGTCGGTGAGAGCGGACGCCGTCGACGCCGTCGGCACCCGCCCTGCTTTCCAGAGTGACCTCGTCCGTGCGGTACGTGAGCCTGAGAGATTCCGGGGAGGATTTGCTCCTTCGGCGCCTCCGATTATGTCCGGAGGACTCTCCCGCACGGGGTCAGCAGCCGTTGTCAGACTACCAGCGAGGTCAACGCCACCCTCTCGAGTGGCCGCCCGTCCCAAAGTGCTCTTTTGTAGTGCTTACGGATGAGTTGCGACCATGTGGAGGGCCCGTGCAGACCGACATCGATCCGCGCAACCTGATCGGCCGCAAGGCGTTCGACCGCAACGGCACCAAGATCGGCACCGTCGACGAGGTCTACCTCGACGACGCCACCGGAGTGCCGGAGTGGGCGGCCATACGCACCGGTCTGTTCTCCCGCGACGCCTTCGTCCCTCTGGAGCCCAGCGAGCTGGTCGAGGGCACCCTGCACATTCCCTTCGACCGGGCCCTGATCAAGGACGCCCCGGACTTCGGCGTGGGCCGCCACCTCTCTCCGGAGCAGGAACTCCAGCTCTACCACCACTACGGCCTCGACGTGGCCGCCCCGCCTCCGCTTCCCGACCACGACTTCGGCCGGCTCGCGGGGACGGACGAGAGCTGAGCCCCTCAGGCACAGGCCTGTATCAGCTCCCGGAGGATCCCGGCAGGGTCGTACAGCGGCCGGGCTCCGTCCGTGACGACTCTCCGCGTGCCGTCGTCGACCGGATCGGCCCGCGCCCAGTCGGGAGAACCGACCCCCACCTCCACTTCCAGACCGGAAGCGGTGACATGCCGCCATTCGGTGATGGGCCCCCATTCCTGCACGCGGACCAGCTCCCCCAGGGACAGTTCACCCGCCCAGGCGTCGTCGGCGGCGTACCGGTCAGGGGCCGTCGACAACAGCACGAGATCGACGTCCGAATCGGGACGCGCGGCACCACGCGCACATGACCCGACGAGGAGCAGCCCGACCACGTCGCTCCGGTTCGCGCACCAGCGGGTGACCCGATCCACCACCTGCCGCATCTCCGCCGCACGCTCCGGCGACACCCCACCCGCGTCCACGACCCGACCTCCGTGCAGTTTCATCCAGCTTCCCCCTCTCCTATCGGCGCCGCCTCGCAGGACAGCGCCACCCCTCCGACTCATCCCACACCGCGAGCCGCTTCACTCTGTGTAACTGATCCGTCTCGCTGAGAGTTCCCGGCCCGGCCGTCCTCGTCAGATATTCGCCGCACCAGTGGCAGCGGATCCGCCGGCTCCAGCTCAGGGTCGTCGGTCCGGAACGTCCGCACCCGTCCCGGCTCCGACTCGGGCGTCTCGAACCGCACCGTGACCCGGCCCAGCCCACTGCCCTGCACCCACCCGTGGCCGAGTTCGGCATGCCGCACGTCGTGTCCCGGCCGCCAGTGGTGCTCGACCGGCACCGGCTCCTCGCCGACGGGCTCGTCCGCCAGGTCCTCCTCGGGCCCTTCCGCCCGCTCCTCCGCCGCCTGCGCGAACAGGTCCTCCTGCGTGAAGTCCGCCAGCCCGCTGACGCCCACGCCGAGCAGCCGCACCCCTCCCGTCGTGTCCACGGATTCCAGCAGCCGGGCCGCCGCCTCCCGGATCACCGCCGGATCGTCCGTGGGACCGCGCAGGGTCTCGGACCGGGTGAGCGTGGAGAAGTCGTACCGCCGCACCTTCAGCACGATGGTCCGCCCGGACAGACCCGCCCCCCGCAGCCGCCGCACACACCGGTCCGCCAGCCGTTGCACCTCCAGCTCGACCCGGACCCGATCGTGGATGTCCACGTCGTACGTGTCCTCGACCGACACCGACTTGGTCTCCCGCTCGGCCACCACGGGCCGGTCGTCATGCGCCAACGCCATGGCGTACAGGGCATGCCCATGGGCCTTACCCAGAAGCCGAACCAACTCGTCCTCACCGGCCTCGGCGATCTCGTCGACCGTGGTGATCCCGGCCCTCCTGAGATGGTCGCCGGTCGCCGGGCCGACCCCCGGCAGGGTCCGCACCGACATGGGCCCGAGCAGCGCCCGCTCGGTGCCCGGCTCGATCAGTACGAGACCGTCGGGTTTCGCCTGCTCCGAGGCGATCTTCGCGAGCATCTTGCAGGAGGCCAGTCCCACCGAACCCGTGAGCCCGGTGACCGCCCGGATGTCCGCGCGCAGCCTGATGCCCGCCAGCCGCGCCGACTCACTGTCCCAGGCCGCTTCCCCGGCCTCCAGGTCCACGAAGGCCTCGTCCAGACTCAACGGCTCCACCAGCGGCGACAGCGCCCCGAGCAGCTCCATGACCTGGTCGCTGATCGACCGGTAGAACGCGAAGCGCGGAACGAGATAGGCCGCGTTCGGAGCCAGCCTGCGCGCCTGGGCCATGGGCATCGCCGAGTGCACCCCGAAGACCCGCGCCTCGTACGACGCGGTCGCGACCACTCCGCGGGGCCCCAGACCGCCCACGACCACGGCTTTCCCGCGCAGACTCGGCTTGGACGCCTGCTCCGCCTGCGCGAAGAAGGCATCCATGTCGAGGTGCAGGATCGTGGGCGCGTTTCTCACATGTCCGATGCTGCACCACGCCACTGACAATGAGGTCGTACAGCCGCCCTCACATCACGCGACGAGCCTCAGACCGCCCGGTTGCGCCTACGTGCCAGCTCGTCCGCCGGGTTGTGCCCGACGAGCGTCTCACCGGTGTCGACCCGCTCCCCGTGCAACTGCGACAGCGCGCTCTCGACGTCCCGCCACACCACGCCCACGGCGATCCCGAAGATCCCCTGACCGCCCTGGAGCAGCGCGTGCACCTCGTCCGGAGAGGTGCATTCGTAGACCGTGGCGCCGTCGCTCATCAGCGTCATGCGCTCCAGGTCGCTGAAGCCGCGCTCCCGCAGATGCTGAACGGCGGTGCGGATGTTCTGCAGCGACACCCCGGTGTCGAGGAAACGCTTGACGATCTTCAGGACGACGACGTCCCGAAAGCTGTACAACCGCTGCGTACCCGACCCGTGGGCGGGCCGCACACTCGGCTCGACGAGCCCGGTGCGGGCCCAGTAGTCCAGTTGCCGATAGGTGATGCCCGCGGCCGCACAGGCCGTCGGGCCGCGATAGCCGATCTGCTCGGACGCCATGGATGTCGCCCCTCCGCTGCTCGGCACGGCCGCCGGTCGATGAGGGGCGTGATCGGCCGCGCTGTCGTGAGGGGGATACCCCCTTCCCGAGCGCAGCTGAGAGCTTGGGGGAGGGTACGGACCGCTCCCCCCGACACCGAGTCCGGGGGCACCCCCAGCCGTACCGTCGCCGCTGCTTCTCACGCCGACCTCCGTCCTTGACCTGCCTTCTCGACGGTAGGCAGTCACCAGGGGTGCGTCAACGATCGCCACACTCGGCACGCCGAGTGATAATCACCCTAGGAGTGGTTTCCCGCACCCCACCGCGGGGAAAGGCTAGCCGAATGCGCCGAGAACGAGCCGTAGGACGCTCTCACTCGCCGCCGGCATTTGCCGTGAACAGGACGGGCGCCCCGTACGGGACGCCCGTGTCACGGCTGTGTGCCGACTACTGGTTGCTGGTGCCGAAGTCCTCCGGCGAGATCTGGTCGAGGAACTCGCGGAACTTCTCCACCTCGTCCTCCTGCTCGTCCGGGATGGCGATCCCCGCGTCGTCGAGCACCGTGTCACTGCCATAGATCGGCGTCCCCGTACGCAGCGCCAGCGCTATGGCGTCGGACGGCCGCGCGCTCACCTCGACCCCGCTGGCGAAGACCAGCTCCGCGTAGAAGACGCCCTCGCGCAGATCCGTGATGCGCACCTCGGTGAGCTCCTGGCCGACGGCCTCCAGCACGTCCTTGAACAGGTCGTGGGTCAGCGGCCGCGCGGGTGCCATGCCCTGCTGGGCGAAGGCGATGGCCGTCGCCTCCCCCGGTCCGATCCAGATGGGAAGGTAACGGTCGCCTCCCACTTCACGCAGCAGCACGATCGGTTGGTTGGAGGGCATCTCGACCCGGACACCTACGACATCGAGCTCGTTCACACAGCAACCCTAGGCCGTGCCCGGGACGTTTGGGTAGTCGGGCCGGGAACGGGTGACCGATCCACCCTGGTCGAAACCCGCCCGCTCAGGGCAGCCGCACCCCGAGCGCGGTCTGCACCAGCGCAGCGTGCAGCCGCACCGTGAGCCCCGCGAGTTCCTTCGTACGGGCCTCCGCATGGGCCCTGGTCTGCGGATTGCGGTGACGCCTGAGCGGAGCCACCACCTGGTCCACGAGCCCGGCCTCACGATCGGCCGCGGCCTTCATCACACGCAGATGCCGGGGCTCGATCCCGAACCTGCCCAGCTCCGCCACGAGCGCGGCCACCGTGGCCGCCTCGGCGTCGTAGACCCCGTCCTCCAAGGGCACGACGAGCCCGTACGACTCCCACTCCGCGAGCTCCGGCTCACCGATTCCGGCAGCCGCCAGCAGCTCGGACCGGCCGATCCGGGCGACGGTGGGACCCTCCGCGGGCTCAATGATCGCGTCGCCGTCCCGCTGCCGGCCGACGGACGGCAACGGCGCGGCCTCGCCGCGCTCCATGGCGTCCAGATGCTCACGGATGACCTTGAGCGGCAGGTAGTGGTCCCGCTGCATCCTCAGCACGTGACCGAGGCGCTCGACGTCCTCCGCGCTGAACTTGCGGTACCCCGACGGGGTCCGTTGCGGCTCGACGAGCCCTTCCGACTCCAGGAAACGGATCTTGGAGATGGTGACGTCGGGAAACTCGTCGCGCAGCGCGTTCAACACAGTGCCGATGCTCATCGGACCACCGTCCGCGGCGGCGGCGCCGTGGCCGGCACCGCCCCTCGGTGTTCGAAGCATGGACCTTCCCTGGGGTCCCCCCGGACGGCGTCCGGGGGAGGGTCAGTAGCCCCGCTGGCTCGCGTAGAAGACCAGCCGGTACTTGCCGATCTGCACCTCGTCACCGTTCGACAGAGCGACCTCGTCGATCCGCTCCCGGTTGACGTACGTGCCGTTCAGACTGCCGACGTCCGCAACCCGGAACGTGCCGTCCGGGTTGCGCCGGAACTCCACATGGCGACGAGAGACCGTCACGTCGTCGAGGAAGATGTCGCTCTGCGGGTGACGGCCGGCCGTCGTCAGGTCGCCGTCCAGCAGGAAGCGGCTGCCCGAGTTCGGACCGCGGCGCACGACCAGCAACGCGGAACCCAGCGGCAGAGCGTCGACCGCGGCCTGGGCCTCGGGAGACAGCGCGGGCAACTGCGTCTGACCGGTGACCTCGGCGTCGTAGGCCTCAAGACCGGAAATAGAGATGGTGGAGGTCGTCTCCGACGCGCGCTCGGGCGTCAGCCCGGGACGCAACGGAGCGCCGCAATTGGAGCAGAAGCGGCTGTTCTCCGCGTTGCGGTTACCGCACCTCGTACACACCAGGGCCGACATAGGGGAAAACCCTCCACCCGCACTTGAGGTTGACGGTTGGCCGAAACCTATGCCGCCGGACTGCGCAGGGTCAACAGACGCCGCACCCTGACCTCCGGAAATGTCGCCGCCCGGACCACCCACCTGGTCCCTGAACAGGGGCCGCTGACCCTCTGCGTCAGGCTGTGCGCGATGACGAGCGGTCGCGTTGTCGCTGCCCTCTCGCGCGCTCTTGCCGAACAACTTCGCAAACAACTTCACGGGCGATTCCCCTTGACCGAAACAGACCCGCCCGTGGGGCAGGACGAACCCTGACTGAATACACCGGCCGACCCGGACACCTTCACAACGTCCATGTCCACCAGACAGTTTCCACCACGCACCACCCGATCGGTGCGTCGACCCCCCGCAACCTCATGCCCCTGCCGGACGCCCCCCATGCACCACCGGTTCACTGGACCGACGACCGAGCGTAGTCAGGCTGCTTCGCTGCTCGCAAGGCGTCCACGACGATCTTGTCCGACCGCTCGACGGTCACGGTGGCCTGCTCCTTCTCAAGAGTCTGCACCACGCCTCCAGGGATGTTCAGCGCCGGCTCGAGATCCTGCGGGTTGCCGATGACCTTGAAACGAAAGGGCGCGTTGATCTTGTTCCCGTCGACGCTCACGCTCTTGCCGGAATCCGTCAGGTACGTGCCGGCGACGACCCGTACACCGTTCACCTGGATCGCCTCGGCCCCGGCCGCGCGCAACTCCTGGATCGCGTCGAGCAACATGTCGGCCTTGACCGTCCCCTTCGTGTCCTCGATGGTCATCGTGATGCCGGGCCCCTGCGCAGCCACCGTGCCCGCCAGAATGCCGAGTTGCCTCTCCTTCTCGACCGTCTGCTTCCGGGCCTCCTCGGCCTGGTCGGAGCTGTTCTCCAGCTCCTGCTGCTGCTTCTCGAGTCCCTGCTTCTCGTCCTCAAGACGCTGACTGCGGTCGTCGAGTTCATCGAGGATGCGTACAAGATCTTCCTGCCGCGCACCGCGCAGAGCGTTGCCGCTGTCGCTGTTGGAGGCGACCTGGACCGCCAGGCCGAAACCAAGGCCGAACAGCAGCAGAGCCACGATGAGTTGGGCCCGCGACACCCGCGGCGGCCACAGCCCCTGAACCAACCGCTGCCGGCCGGTCAGCACGGGCGCGGCCGGCCTCTCGGCCGCACCGTCCTCGGACGACGTCACGGGCACCTCGTCGGGCAACTCCTTGCGCAGCCTGTTCCCGGGCGCCTCATCCTGCTCGCTCATCGGCCTCACGCCCGGAAGACGTGCCGACGGATCGCCGCGGCGTTGGAGAAGATCCGGATGCCGAGGACGACCACGACCCCCGTGGACAGCTGCGACCCCACACCCAACTCGTCACCCAGGAACACGATCAGGGCGGCCACGACCACGTTCGACAGGAACGACACCACGAACACCTTGTCGTCGAAGATGCCGTCGAGCATGGCGCGCAGCCCGCCGAACACGGCGTCCAGCGCCGCCACCACGGCGATCGGCAGATACGGCACGACGGCTGCCGGAACCTCTGGCTGGACCAACAGGCCGGCCACGACTCCCACGACGAGGCCCAGTACGGCGATCACGATGCGTCCTTCTCAGTTCTCGGCTGTGCTGTACGTACGATCACACTCGGTGCGGCGGGCAGCCGGATGTCGTTCGCCACGGAGATGGCCGTCCGGATGCCGTAGTTCTCCTGCAGGGCGTTGAGATACAGCCCGTCGGCGCTGTTCTGGAACCGGGTACTGAGATTTTTCCCGTCCCCCACAGCGAGCACCGTGTACGGCGGCACCAGCGGCTTGTTGTCGACCAGTATCGCCTCCCCCGCGGCCCTGATCGCCGACAGCGCCGTCAGCCGCTGCCCGTTGATGGAGACGGCCTCGGCGCCCGACTCCCACAGCCCGTTCACCACACGCTGCATGTCACGGTCACGGACCCGCCCGGTGTCGGAGAAACCGGAGGTCTCGCGCGGGTCACCGTCACCGCCCGTAGTGGCCTCCTTGGCGTCGTCCACGACCAGTCTGACGCCCGGGCCGTGCACCTCGACGGCGCCCGACAGGATGCCCACCAGGTCCGCCCGGTCACTGCCCCCGCTCTGCTTGAGCGCCTTCTGCTGCCGGGCGCTCACGTCGTCGCGCAGCTTGTCGACGGTGCTCTCGAGCTTGTCGGCAGCCGTGGTCTCGCGGTCGATGCGATCGATCAGTTCCTCGCGCTCCTTGGCGACGACCGGAGCCGCGACCCGCGCCTGCGCCGCCCCGACGGTGACCACGAGGGCCGCGAGCACCAGCCCCGCGGCGAGACCGAGCTTCGCCCGCACCGTCTTGGGCAGGCCGCCCGCGCCTTCGGCCCGCTTACGGGCGGAGGCCTCGGCGTACCCGTCGTCGAGGCTGTGGTCCATGACGTTGGTGAGCAGCGACATGGACGCGTCCGGACGCGACGCGCGCGCGGGTGTGCTCCGAACGGGGGGCTGCTGCGGCATGCCGCACATCGTCGCACGTCGCGCCCAGTACCTCCGAATGGCCCCACCGGCGTGCCGGACCGGCCCCCTTGGGGGCACGTGTCCGGCACGCGCGTGTGCGCGTGGTTCAGCGTCCGGCGCTGTCCACGACCGACGACCACTCGTCGAGCAGGGCCTGCGCGGACGCGTCGTCCGGACCCTCCGCCCACAGATGGGTGACGGCCTCGGCCGGGTCGGGCAGCACCATCACCCAACGCCCGTCCGTCTCCACCACCCGTACACCGTCAGTGGTGTCCACGAAGCGATCTCCGGCCGCTTCGACGACCCGCCGCATCACCAGACCCTTGACGGCCCACGGGGTCGCCAGATCCCGCTTCAGGACGTGCGCCCGCGGGATCCGCGCATCGATCTGGCTGAGGGTGAGCTGTGTCCGCGCCACCAGCCCGATCAGCCGTACGAAGGCCGCCGTACCGTCGAAGACGCTGCTGAACTCCGGGACGATGAAGCCGCCCTTGCCGTCTCCGCCGAAGATGGTCGTCTCGTCCTGCCCGACCCGCGTGAGATCGTCGGGCGACGTCGTTGTCCACTCGACCTGTGTCCCGTGATACGCCGCCACCTGCTCGGCGATCCTCGTGGTGGTGACCGGCAGAGCCACCCGCCCGCTGCGCCGCTCCGCAGCCACCAGGTCGAGCAGCACGAGGAGCGCGCGGTCGTCCTCGATGATGCGGCCCTTCTCATCAACGAGGGAGAGGCGCTCACCCACCGGGTCGAACCGCACGCCGAACGCGGCCCGCGACGAGGCCACGATCTCCCCGAGCCGCACGAGCCCGGAGCGCCGCTGGTCGCCCGTCTCCGTTGGCCTGGCCTCGTTCAGGCCGGGGTTGATGGTAAGCGAGTCCACCCCGAGCTTCCCCAGCAGGCTCGGCAGCACCAGCCCGGCGCTGCCGTTCGAGGCGTCCACGACGACCTTGAGCCCGGATTCGGTGATCCCGGTCGTGTCCACGTTCCGCAGCAGCGACCCGGTGTACGAGTCGAAGACGCTGGCCGGGAAGTACAGGTCCCCGATCTCCCCGGGGAACGCCCGCCGGTACTCCTGCCGCGCGAACACCCGGTCCAGCTTCCGCTGACTGCCCTGCGACAGGTCGGCGCCCTGCCCGTCGAAGAACATGATGTCCACGGAGTCCGGAACCCCGGGCGAGGTCCGGATCATGATCCCGCCGGCACTCCCCCGCGCGGTCTGCTGCCGCGCCACGGGCAGCGGTACGTTCTCCAGGTCGCGTACGTCGATGGCGCTGGCCTGGAGCGCGGAGATGACCGCCCGCTTCAGCGCACGGGCGCCACGGGAGTGGTCCCGGGCCGTGGTGACCGTCGATCCCTTCTTGAGGGTCGTGGCGTAGGCCCCGGCGAGACGCACGGCCAGCTCGGGCGTGATCTCGACGTTCAGGATTCCGGAAACCCCGCGGGCGCCGAAGAGGTGCGCCTGCCCCCTCGACTCCCAGATCACCGATGTGTTGACGAACGCACCGGCTTCGATGGTCTTGAAGGGGTAGACCCGCACATTGCCCTGCACGATCGATTCTTCACCGATCAGGCATTCGTCGCCGATGACGGCGCCGTCCTCGATCCGGGCCGCCCGCATGATGTCGGTGTTTTTCCCGACGACACAGCCTCGCAGATTGCTGTGCTGCCCGACGTATACGTTGTCGTGCACGACGGCCTTGTGCAGGAACGCCCCGCTCTTCACAACGACGTTGGAGCCGACGACCGTGTGCTCGCGGATTTCGGCGCCGGCTTCGACCTTCGCGTAGTCCCCGATGTACAGGGGCCCGCGGAGTACGGCGTCGGGGTGCACTTCGGCGCCCTCGGCCACCCACACGCCGGGCGAGATCTCGAACCCGTCGAGTTCGACGTCGACCTTGCCCTCAAGCACGTCGGCCTGGGCCTTCACGTAGCTCTCGTGTGTGCCGACGTCCTCCCAGTAGCCCTCGGCGATGAAGCCGTAGACCGGCTTTCCTTCCTTCATCAGCTGCGGGAAGACGTCACCGGACCAGTCGACGGGAACATCGGCCTCGACGTAGTCGAAGACTTCGGGCTCCATGACGTAGATACCCGTGTTCACCGTGTCCGAGAAGACCTGGCCCCAGGTCGGTTTCTCCAGGAAACGCTCGACCTTGCCTTCTTCGTCGACGATGGTGATGCCGAATTCCAGCGGATTGGGCACACGCGTCAGACAGACGGTGACGAGCGCGCCCTTTTCCTTGTGGAAGTTGATCAGCTCGGTGAGGTCGAAGTCCGTGAGGGCATCGCCGGAGATGACGAGGAAGGCGTCGTCCTTCAACGCCTCCTCTGCGTTCTTGACGCTTCCGGCGGTACCGAGTGGCTTCTCCTCGTTGGCATAGCTGAGCTCCATTCCGAGCTCCTCGCCGTCACCGAAGTAGTTCTTGACCAGAGACGCCAGGAACTGGACTGTTACGACGGTCTCGTTGAGCCCATGCCTTTTGAGCAGCCTCAGAACGTGCTCCATGATCGGCCGGTTGGCCACCGGCAGGAGCGGCTTGGGCATGCTTGAGGTCATAGGGCGAAGGCGTGTGCCTTCGCCTCCAGCCATCACGACGGCCTTCATGTCGGAAGCGTCCTCCTAAAAAGAGACGACGGTCTAGCCGACTTCACCCGTCCAGATTGTCCCGCACTTTCCCGCCGCGGGCCATCGAGCCACTGCTGCTGCCGATCGGCGAGGTCAGTCGGCCATGGCGTCCGCACGAACGAGGCGGCGGACCTGTACCACGTAGAGGACTCCTGCCCACCAATAGAGCGTTGTACCCCATCCGGCGAACGCCCATCCGAAAATAGCAGCGAGTGACGCCAGCCATCCACTTCCGTCACTGAGCAGAAGCAGCGGGAAGGCGTACATCAGATTGAAGGTGGCCGCCTTCCCCAGGAAGTTCACCTGCGGCGGGGGATACCCGTGACGCCTGAGGATGCCCACCATCACCAGCAGAACCAGCTCACGCGCAAGAAGTACAGCGGTCAACCAGAGAGGAAGAATGTCCCGCCAGGTGAGACCGACCAAAGTCGAGAGAATGTAGAGCCGGTCCGCAGCGGGGTCGAGGAGCCGGCCGAGGCTACTGATCTGGTTCCAGCGCCGCGCGAGCTTGCCGTCCAGATAGTCACTGACCCCGCTGAAAGCCAGCACGAGAAGGGCCCAGCCGTCGCTCTGCGGGCCTCCGAACTCAGGCCGGAGGATCAGCCACAGGAACACGGGCACGCCGACGAGACGCGCCATGCTGAGGATGTTCGGGATGGTGAGCACCCGGTTTGTCTGGACACGGGTCTCCTGGACCTCCACCCGGGGGCCTCCAGTAGAAAATGAGCCAACGATGCCCCCTGACCATACCCCAACGCAAAAAAGCTCTGGCTCTTGGGCTGTATGCCCAAGAGCCAGAGCTCTAAAAGGAGTTCGGCGGTGTCCTACTCTCCCACAGGGTCCCCCCTGCAGTACCATCGGCGCTGTAAGGCTTAGCTTCCGGGTTCGGAATGTAACCGGGCGTTT
>NZ_JBITJV010000036.1:0-105299 GCF_044460385.1 Streptomyces sp. NPDC050121
GGACGACAAGACCCCGCGGACCCCAGACCGCAGATCGGCACCGCCAACGACGCGCCCAGGTCACACATCAGCAGAACGAAAGACGCTCAACAGCTGCACGACCGGGGTGTCCCGGTCGTGCGGTTCGACTCCGGTGACTTCCCGGCCACCCTGTCGTGCTCCGCCTCCATCGGCGACACCGACAGGTGGCGAGGAAGCGTGCAGACCTCGACCCGGCGAGCCGACCTGGGCGCCGTGAGGTCCATGTACTACCGGCGCCCGTCTGGGTTCGCCTTCCCCTACCTCGACAGGCAGGAAGAGCGGTTCGCCATCGCGCACGCGCGCTACGGGCTGGGTGGCATCCTCACCTCGCTGCCCGGCTGCCTGTACGTAAATCACCCCAACCGCATCGGTGACGCCGAGTACAAACCGGCCGGGCTCGCGACCGCGGCGGCGGCCGGCTTCACCCTGCCGCCCACGCTGATTACTAATGTGCCTGACGATGCGCGGGCGTTCACCTGTCACCCCGCCGCCTGAGGTGGAACATGCCATGCGTGCCTACCTGAAGCACTTCGGGCTTGTCTTCGGGGCATTCGACTTCGCCTTGACCGACTCCGGCGAGTGGGTCTTCATCGAGTGCAATCCTTCGGGGCAGTGGGCATGGATGGAGCCGCCGACCGGGTTGCCCATGACCGCGGCACTCGCCGATCTCCTGGAAGGAGGACTCCGTGGCCGGTGAGCCTGATGCCGAGACAACGGCAGCCGACCTCCGACGGCAGCTGGCCGCCGGACTGGAGAAGGACCGCTGGCTGCGGTCACCTCAGTGGCGGGCTGCCGTTGAGGCAGTGCCCCGCCACGTGTTCATTCCGCGCTTCTACCGGGAGAGCGACGGCCTTGGTGTCACCACCTGGGAGCCGGTCACCGAGGCGAACCCCGGCCAGGAAGAGTGGCTCCGGCTCGTCTACTCCGACGAGACCTGGATGACCCAGTTCGACGGCCGGGACATCGACTGGGCCGATCCGAAGCCGATCACCAACGCGGTCCCGAGCTCATCGTCCACTCTGGCGAGCCTCGTAGTCCGGATGCTCGAAGACCTGGACGTACACCAAGGCATGAACGTACTGGAAATCGGGACAGGCACCGGCTACTCGACTGCACTGATGTGCCACCGGCTTGGCAGCGAGGCCGTGACCTCGATCGAGACGGACGAAGGTGTGGCACGGCGAGCCCGCGAGGCTCTCGCGAGCTCCGGCTATACCCCTGACCTGGTGGTGGGGGACGGCCGCGTCGGCCACCTCGACGGAGCCCCCTACGACCGGCTGATCGCCACGTGCGGTTTCCGCAACATCCCCCCTGCCTGGCTGGGGCAAGTGCCATGTGTGCCATATGTGTGCTGCAAGCGCAGGGGCCCTCCCGTCCGCCGGACGGAAGGGCCCCTGACCTGGTGCTTCTCTGTGCCCCCGGCAGGATTCGAACCTGCGACACCCGCTTTAGGAGAGCGGTGCTCTATCCCCTGAGCTACGAAGGCGGGCCTTGCGGAAAACGTTGGTGAACACTCTGCGTGAGAGTTCACCCGCGCTGTGGCAAGGGTGGGGCCGCCGGTGAGGGCGGTCCCTGACAGCGTAGCGGATCAGTGTGGGGTGGTGGGGCGAGGCTGAGACCTCAGTCCGGGTTCATGATCGCGGGAGTTGTTGGGGCCGTCGCTGAGGCCTGTGGCTTCTGCGTCGGCGTCGGTGTAGGTGGGGTCCTCTTGGTAGCGGGCTGCGCTGGTGGCGTTCTGGGCGAGGAGGAAGCCGAGGACGACGAGGCTCTGGGCTTCTGCGCCGAAGGCGATCATGCGGCGGTTCCACAGGGAGCGGTCGAACTGGGAGAAGCCGGCTTCGGTGTCCTCGCGGCCGCCGTAGAGGTGTTGGCGGGTGGAGGTGTTGTCGGGAATCTGCAGGAGGTGCTCGGCGCGGTGGAAGCCGGTCTCGGTGTCGCTCTGACCCTCGTCGCGTTCTCCGGGGGTGGTGGTGACTCCGACGGGTTCGCGGTGTTCCACCGCGCCCCGCCAACAGCCCGGTGGAATCCCTCTGATGTGGATCGCGCACACGCACGCGGTTAAGGCACGCGATCTGCGGCGAACTCGTCGACACCGGCAAGGCCTTCCTCGGTATCGGCATGGGCCGCGTCGAGGACCTCGTGAACCACCGGAATCCGCTCGCCGACCTCGACGCAGGCTTCTACTTCAATCGCTGAGCCGCCAGGAGGCTGGTAGTACTTCGTCAGGTTGGTGGTGGCGGGTGGTGTTCGGGCTGGGCTGGTAAGTGGCGGTGGCAGGTGGGGCTTGTGCCGGTCCATGCCCATATGAGGTTCTGGAGTGTGTCGAGGACTTGGTGGAAGGTCAGGTCGGCGCGGGGGTTTTTGGGGTCCAGGCGGTGCAGGGTGAGGAAGGCGTGGGCGGCGGTGACCAGGTGGTGGTGTGGTGGTGGTGCCGGCCGCGGCAGGTGCGGCCCTCGAAGTGGTCCAGGCCCAGCCCGTGCCTCATCTCGCGGTAGTCGTGCTCGACGCGGACCCCACCGGGATGAGCAAGGAAGGAATACGCCGCGGACAGGGCAGCCCTTGCGCGATTGAGCCGTTCGGCCCAATGCCCGGCCGGTCAGCAGGCCGATGGTCTTACAAGGCGCTCTACTTGCTCTCAGACTTCGAGGGGAGCCGGCCCATGACAGGACATCCGCACTCCGTCGAGCGCGTACTTGCCGCGCCCATCGATCTCAACGGGACTGGGCACTACGTGCACTGGGGAGTGGTGCAGCTCTCTGTCGCCAACCTCGTGGTCATCGGGGTGATGCTGGTCGTCTTCGTGGCGGCCCTGCTTCTGCCCTTCCCGCGAGGGCGAGGCCGAGGATGAGCGAGGCAGGAGGAGGCTGGACCGGAGCGGTCCGGCGGCGGGCCGTGCGGGCACTGCCCCCGGACAAGCTGCTGCCGGACACCCAGCCCGCGTACATGGCCTCATGGATCTACGTCTTCGGTGTGCTCACCGTGGCCGCGCTGATCGTAGTCCTGGTCACGGGCGGGGTGCTGGCCCTGAAGGGGCCCGCATGGTGGCATGTCTCGGGGACCGGCAAGTACGTGAACGGTCTGCACCTGTGGAGCGTCGAGCTGTTCATGTTCTTCATGGTCGTCCACCTGTGGGGCAAGTTCTTCATGGCCGCCTGGCGCGGTCGGCGGGCGCTGACCTGGGTCACCGGTGCGGTGTGTTTCTTCGCCTCGATCGGCACGGCGTTCACCGGCTACCTGGTCCAGCAGAACTTCGACTCCCAGTGGATCGCCGGGCAGGCCAAGGACGGGCTCAACTCGGTTGGTATCGGCGCGTTCTTCAACGTGCTGGACTTCGGTCAGATGCTGATGTGGCACATCGTCCTGCTGCCTTTCGCCCTCGGCCTGCTGGCGGTCTGGCACATCCTGCTGGTCCGGCTGCGCGGGATCGTGCCGCCGATCGGAGCCGCGCCCGATCCCCCGGACGGGCCCACGCGGGAGGCAGCGTCATGACCCACCGCGCCCGCAAGCGCACCGTGCCGGACCCGGCCAGTTTCCCCACCAGGCCCTACGACCTGGTCAAGGAGTTCACGATCGCACTGGTGGTGGTCGCGCTGCTCACCGTGGGCCTGGCCGCGGTATTCTCCTCGCCCGACATCAAGCCGGTGACGCTGGCCTCCTGGTCGCGGGCCGACGGCGCCGACTTCACGGCGACCGCCGTGTCCGAGCTCGGCGGCACCAGCGGAACGGCCGAGTACGGGCCGCCCTACAACCACACGCCGGGCGCGGCGCAGAAGCTCGGCCCGGTCGGGCTGCAGAGCGCCGCGGGGGTCCGCATCCCGGTGAACACGGCGAACGACTTCGTACTGCGTCCACTGCGAGACGCCCCGGAACCGCCCGCCGTCACCGCGGCCCTCGCCACCTGGGCCGCCGCCCCGGCGGCCCGGCAACAGGCATGGACCGCCGCCTACTCCGACGCCCTGTCCAAGGCCGGCGGCGGCGCGCCCGCGAAGGGCGATTACGGCCCGGTCCCTGTCCTCACCGAACGCCTTCTCGGTCTGGCTCGCAGCGGCGCACTGGATGGCGAACTGCAGGCGGAGGGCAAGTTCTACGAGACCGACTACACCCGTCCGCTGCTCTTCCTCTCCGATGGTTCCTACCTGGAGTCCCTTGCCCGTGCCGAGCATCTCGGCGGCGACCAGTGGGGGATGATGAACGAGACCGGGAACTACCCGGGCCAGGCGTGGCTGTGGCTCTACACCTTCTGGTACCAGATCGAGCCCTTCAAGTCCTCCGGTAACGCCGACGCTCTGATCTGGGGTTTGATGGCGCTGCTCAGCCTGGGCCTGATGCTGGTCCCCTTCATCCCCGGCGTGCGCTCGGTACCGCGCTGGACGCGGGTGCACCGGTTGATCTGGCGCACGTACTACCGCGAACAAGCTGTCCAACGGGACCGGCAGGAGTGATCTTCGCTCTCCGACGTACGCCCGCTGCGGGTGCACCGCCTGTTCCGCTGTCAGCCCTTCGGGGTTTGCCGGAGTCACCGCAGGGCGGCAAGACACCGTCGAGTGCGTGTCAGCCGTGCGACTCGCCCTCTTCCAGCATGTGGGTGGCGCGGGATCCAGTGGCGCTGCAGTGTCCGGACCCGCTGGCGGGTGCTGAGCACCTCCGCGCCGACGATCCTGGCTGCGGCCCGGTTGCAGGCGTGGTCGGCGGCCGCCGCCACCGCGCGCCGGTAGGCGGCTTCGGCGTTGATCAGGGCCGTGTTGCCCGGTGCGGCGGCGGTCGGCGGGCGAGCCGGGACCGTACAGGAGACTTCCGACGGGTGGTGCGTCCCCATTGACGTGGTCCAGCCGAGGTAACGTCCGCCGGGCGAGGTCGGGTACGGCCCGGACCGGCCCCCTTGCGCATCAGTCGGGAGCGCAGTGCAGCCGGGTCGAGCACGACTCGGCGGGTGCGCCGGGGGTGCAGTGCCCGGATTCGTCACACCCGGCCGCTCTGCCTGCATGCCACGGGATGGAGCAGCCCGCTTCGGCCCTACGGGCGTAGACGGCACGTGATCACGCGCGCCGGAGACGTGAACGCGTTGCTGAGGACATCCGCCAGGCGCATGTGGCCTTGATCGGCAAGTTCGTCGCGGACCGTGCTGGACACGGACAGCGCTCCGTCCGGGGCGAAGGCGACGGGCTTCGATCGTCGCCGCATGGTGTGCGGACGGCGGTCCGTCGTGCGGATGCGGTTCATGCCGCTCCAGGTACCGCCTCACGTACGTCGGGGCAGCCGCGGCCGTTCCTCAAGCGCGGACCAGCGGTGTGTCGACCAGATGCTCGGCCAGGAACCACGCCTGCCGTTCGCCGGTCCGGATCACCTGGGAGACCAGCAGGTCGATGGTGCCGTCGTCACCGCACTCGGCGGTCCGGGCGGTGGCGTCATGGGCGTCGATGAGGATCGTCTCGTGGGCCTCCAGCAGCCGGGACAGCATGGCCGGCACCTCCTCCACGCCGTCCGGGGGCCGCGGGATCGACGTGATCTCGGCGACGTGCCGCGGGTCTCCCACCGCGACGCCGCCCAGCGACTGGACGCGTTCGGCGATGGTGTCGATGATGTCGAGCTGTTCACCCGCGTGCTTGTCCAGGAGCAGGTGCAGCTGGTAGAAGGTCGCGCCGCGCATCAGCCAGTGGTGCTTCTTGTAGAGGCCGTAGAGGATCTGCGTGTCCGCGAGGACCTTGTTCAGGCGCTGACAGGAATACATCCGCGCCTCATAGGTCAGGGCGATGGGCAGCTGCTTGACGGTCCCGAACTTCTGGATCACCTCGCCCTTCTGGTGCAGCAGGGGCTGGCTGCTATGTGCGGATGGGGAGTTGGTGGTCATGGTCCGCCTCCTGCGGTGCCGTGCTGTGCGTACCCCGGTGACGCTAGGTGCCCGGTCGGGGGGTGTCTTGACCGGCAGTGCATGCGGTGGTGCCCGCCGGCGCACTGAGCCGGTCCTTGTCTTCGGTGTTCGCTCTCGGGCAAGCCTCCGTGCGCCGGCGGACTCGGGCCGTTGTCCCGCCGCTCTAGCGTCAGCGGAACAGTCCATGCCCCAAGAGCCGGCGGAACGAGGAGAGGCATGAGCGCGAACGAGCAGGCGGATGTGGTGGTCGTCGGGCTGGGGCCGGGCGGCGAGTACGTCGCCGGCACGCTGGCCGAAGCGGGACTGGACGTGGTGGGGGTCGAGGCGGAACTCGTCGGAGGCGAGTGTCCGTACTGGGCGTGCGTGCCCAGCAAGATGATGATCCGGGCCGGGAACCTGCTGGCCGAGGCGGGGCGGGTTCCCGCCCTCGCCGGTGAAGCGGTCGTGACTCCGGACTGGGGCAGGGTCGCCGGACGGATCCGTCACGAGGCCACCGATGACTGGAACGACCAGGTGGCCGCGGACCGCTTCACCGCGAAGGGCGGTCGGCTCGTCCGGGGGACGGGGCGCCTCGCCGGGCCGCGCCGTGTGACGGTTGGTGACCGCAACTTCGAGGCCCGGCGGGGTGTCGTGCTGGCCACCGGCACCCGGCCCCGGATCCCCCCGGTGCCGGGTCTGGAGGGAACGCCGTACTGGACCAACCGGGACGCCATGGCGGCCAAGGAGCTACCGGCGTCCATGGTGGTGCTCGGCGGGGGCGCCATCGGCGTCGAACTCGCCCAGGTCTTCGCCCGCTTCAAGTGTGCGGTCACGGTGGTCGAGGGGCAGGACCGGCTGCTGTCGCAGGAGGAGCCGGAAGCAGGGGAGCTGGCCGCTCAGGTGCTGCGTGCGGACGGTGTCACCGTTCGCACGGGCACTCGGGCGCGGCAGGTCAGCCATGACGGCTCCGAGTTCATCGTCCGCCTTGAGAGCGACGAACAACCGCTGAGCGCTGAACGGCTCCTGGTCGCCACCGGACGCCAGGCCGACCTGACCCCGCTGGCGGTCGACTCGGTGGGCCTCGATCCGGCAGCGGGAGCCGTTCCCACGGACGGGCGGATGCGGGCCGGGGACGGGCTGTGGGCGGTCGGCGACATCACCGGCCGGGGCGCCTTCACCCACGTGTCGATGTACCAGGCTGAGATCGCCGTCCGGGACATCCTCGGGCAGCCCGGACCCCCCGCTGACTACCGGGCGCTGCCCCGGGTCACGTTCACCGATCCGGAGATCGGAGCCGTGGGGCTGACGGAGCGACAGGCGCGGGAGCAGGGGCTGTGCGTGCGCACCAGCGTGGTGACCGTCGCCTCGTCCACGCGCGGCTGGATCCACGGGCCGGGCAACGAGGGGTTCATCAAGCTCGTCGAGGACGCCGACCGGGGCGTTCTGATCGGTGCGACATCGGCGGGGCCGGTGGGCGGGGAGGTGTTGTACGGACTGAACGTGGCCGTCCATGCCGAGGTACCCGTCGACCGGCTTCAGCACATGATCTACACCTACCCCACCTTTCACCGGACGATCGAGGCGGCCCTGGGAGCCCTCCGCTGAACCGCGCCCCGACCATGCAGGCGGACCCGGGCGCCAGGCGGTGGCGCACCATGATGGGCCGCGACCCCGGCGAACCGCACCGATCCGCCACCTCGCTGGAGCTCTTCTTCGACCTGTGCTTCGTCGTCGCGGTGGCGCAGGCCTCCGCCAGCCTGCACGGGGCGCTGACGGAAGGGGACTACGGCAGCGGCGCGCTGCGCTTCGGGCTGGTCTTCTTCACCATCTGGTGGGCGTGGATGAACTTCACCTGGTTCGCCTCCGCCTACGACCCCGACGACGTCACGTACCGGCTGACGGTGCTGGTGCAGATCACCGGATCGCTCATCCTCGCCGCCGGCGTGCGCCGCGCCTTCGAGGACGGCGATCTGCACGTCATCACGCTGGGGTACGTCGTGCTGCGCACGGCGTTGGCCGCGCTCTGGCTGCGGGCCGCGCTGTCCGATCCCGCCCGGCGGAAAACCACGCTGCGCTTCGCCGCGGGGGTGACGGGATGCCAGCTCGGCTGGGTGGGGTTGCTCGCCGTCCCGGCTCCGGTACGGCTGCCGGGCATCGTGGTGCTGATCGTGGCCGAGGTGTCCGTTCCGGTGTGGGCGCAGTCCGCCGGGATGACGCCCTGGCATCCGCACCACATCGCCGAGCGCTACGAACTGTTCACCCTCATCGTCCTCGGCGAGTCCGTCGCAGCCGCCACCGTCGCCGTCCGCAGCGCCTTCGACCGGCATCACGGCACCGGTTCGCTGTACACGCTGGCGGCCGGCGGCCTGCTCCTGGCGTACGCCATGTGGTGGCTGTACTTCGCCCGCCCCGCGCACACGCTGCTCGCCACGACGTACCAGGCCCACCGGAGGCGATTCCCCTGGGCCTACGGCCACTACCTGATCTTCGCCTCGGCGACCGCGGAGGGCGCCGGCCTGGCCGCGTACGCCGATCACGTCACGCGTCACACCGGGGCCTCGCCGGTTGCCGCCGGCGCCGCGGTCACTGTTCCGGCGGCCGTCTTTCTGATCACGGTCTGGCTCGTGCACCTGAGGCCGCACCAAAGGAGCCTGGCCGAGCGGATTCCGTTCCCCGTCGCCGCGGTCGGGGTCTTGGCGGCCGCTTGGTCCCCGGTGCCCGCGCTCATCGCCGGTGTGCTTCTGGCCGGCCTGGTCGCGGTGGTCACGGTGCCGCGCCGATGACCAGACCCCGCAGCGGAATCCCGGCCCTGGGCCGACACGAATGGGCCGCGCGGACGGACCGGGCGACCGAGCGCCGGCGGCGCATCGAGCTGAGGGCGGGCGGCTCGGCCGGTTGCCTGGGGTACTCGCCTCATTCGGCCGGACGGTCGTCATCGAGCGGCCCGGAACGTCGTTGTGTCGTTGGCGCGTTCGCCGGTCGCCTCGCGTCCTACGACCGCCGAGGCCGACGACGAGGAACCATCACTCAGCCGTGCGCCGTTCGCCGGACAGGCCTTGAAGCTGCCACTCGCGAGGCGCTATGCCATAAGCGGCCCGGAAAACCCGGCTGAAATGGCTGGGACTCACGAAACCCCAGCGTCGGGCGACGGTCGCCACCCCGAGCGTCAGAGCCGGGGACCGCAGAAGATCCCGGCGGCACCGCTCCAGCCGCTCGGTCCGGATCCATTCCCCGACGGTGGTTCCCTCGGACTGGAACAACTTGTGCAGATAGCGAACCGAAATGAAGTGGGCAGCGGCGATCGCGGTGGGTGACAGGTCGGGATCGGAGAGGTTTTGCAGGATGTGGTCCTTCACTCGCACCATCATGGCCGCGGCGGTTTCGGGAGCCTGAGGCGCGAAGCGGCCGCTGAGCTCGTTGAGGAACAGTGCCAGCAGGTCGAGCCCGGTAGCGACGACCTGACGGCCGACGAAGTCGTCGAAACTCGCTGCTTCGAGCCCCATCCGCGCGAAATAGGACGACACCAGTGCGGCACTGCCGCAACGATCCGAGAACGCTCGCGCAGTCAACGCCTGCAGGTCCTCGTCCCGCACGCGAAGCTCCTTCCGGGGGAACTGAAAGGAGGTGAAGCGGGCCTCGCCCTGCACTTTCTTTCTGAAAACGCGAGACGAATCAGAAATGGAGAAATCTCCGGGCTTGATCAGGCACTCTCTCCCGTCCTGCTCCTTGACGGCGCTGCCCGTGTGCTGAAACGTGAGGATCAGGAGCTCCTTCCCGTCCCGGGCTATCAGGCGCTTGCTGCGCCGCACCTCTTGCGGCCCGGCCTGGACGTCCGACACCTGAGTGGCACCCCATTGGTGGGTGACGATTCTTCCCGGCGACGGATCCTGCTCCAGGATATTGACATCGAGCGGTACGAACGCCTCGGACACCGCTTCATGCCAGCGCTCTATCCGAGCGGCTGCGGACAGCGCCGCGGTGGAAAGGACAACGGACATCTGGCCCCCTTGACATCCTGATCGACAGGTGGTTCGGACACGGTCACCGGACAGCCCGATCAGCGAAGATCCGGTTGGCCTCCACAACACCGTGCCAGCCGGCCTGGGACGGCACATCGCGTGAATCCGCTAGATCCAGGGGTGCCGGACCGAGACGCCCCTCACTTGACGGCTCCGCTGGTGGCGCCGGCGGCGACGTAGCGCTGAGCGACGACGAGCAGGAGGGCAGCAGGGACGGACGCCATGACCGTGGTGGCCATGACGGCGTTCCACTGGTTCGTGTGGGCACCGATGTACTGGTAGATGCCCAGGGTGATCGGCTGAACGGTCCGTGTGGTGGTCAGCGTGAGGGCGAAGAGGAAGTCGCTCCAGGTGAAGAGGAAGGTGAAGACGGCGGCAGTGATCAACGCGTTCGTGCTCACCGGAAGCACCACGGAGCGCAAGACACGCAGTCTGCCGGCCCCGTCCACGCGCGCGGCCTCGATGATCTCCCTGGGAATGCTCTGCATGAACGAACGCAGGATGATGATCGCGAAGGGGACCCCGGCGGTGGAGTCGGCGAGGATCAGTCCGAGGTAGGAGTTCAGGAGCCCCAGGTCGTTGTAGGCGCCGTAGAGCGCGTTGGCCACGACGATGCCCGGCACCATCTGGGTGAGCAGGATGCCGAAGAGCACGAGGTTGGTTCCGCGCAGGCGGAACTGGGCCAGCGCGTAGGCCGCGGGCGCGGCGAGCCCCAAGCTGAGGGCGACGCTGCCGAGGGCTACGACGAGGCTGGTGACGAGGTTGCGTCCCTGATCGCGCAGGGCGGTGACGTAACCACTGAGATCAGGGTGGAAGGGGAACCAGCCTCCCTGCAGTGTGTTGCCCGCCGGCTGGAGGGAGGCGTTCACCATCCAGTACACCGGAAACAGCATCAGCGCGAGCAGGGCGATCCCGACCACGGTGGACGACCTGCCACGGCCCGGAGCGCGCTTCACGGGGGCACCTCTCAGACGTTCCGGGCGCGACGGTTGGCGCGCAGGTAGACGACGGCGAAGGCAAGAGAGATGACGATGAGCACGTTGCTCATCGCGGCACCGCGCCCGAACTCGAACTGCTGAAACGACAGTTCGTAGGACTGGGTGGCCAGGGTCTCCGTGGCGCCCGCCGGTCCCCCGCCCGTCACCACGAGGATGATGTCCAGCACCTTGACCGTGTAGACCACGCCCAGCACCAGCACCACGCTCACCACGGGCCGCAGCAGCGGCCAGGTAACATGGCGGAACGACGCCAGCGGGCCGGCCCCGTCCAGCTTCGCCGCCTCGTACAGGTGCGTGGGGATGTCCTGCAGACCGCCGTACAGGATCGCGGTGTTGAAGGGGATTCCGACCCAGATGTTGATGAGGATCACCGACACCAGCGCCTGTGAGGTGCCGGTGAGCCAGGGGATGCCGGACGATGAGAGATGCAGGCCGCGCAACCCCGCGTTGACGACTCCCGAGTCGGGGTCGAGCATCCACCGCCACGTCGTTCCGGAGACCACCAGCGGCAGCAGCCACGGCAGCAACAGCAGCGATCGCAGAACGCCGCCGAGCGGGAAACGGCGCTGGAAGAACAGGGCGAAGGCCAGGCCGAGAGCGAACTGCCCGACGATCGACCCGGCGGTGAACAGGACCGTGGTCAGCAGCGCCCTGGAGAACAGGTCCGACGCAAGGATCTTCGAGTAGTTCTGCAGTCCCACGAACGGCGCAGCACCCGTGTAGAACGTCGTGGTCGTGTACTGCTGGAAGCTCATCACGATGTTCTTGACGATCGGGTAGCCGAAGAACAGCAGCAGGTATGCCGCGGCGGGCACCAGGTACATCCACTGGGCCGGCCGCTCCCAGAAACGCGCCCGGGCCGGGTCAGTTACTTGTCGCGATCTGCTGGGCATGCCTGAGGGCTTCCTCCGGTGTCTGCTCGCCCGTCAGCGCCAACTGGACAGCGGTGTATATCCCGGTCGCCGCCTTGGGCCACTTGACGCCGAGCTCGCTGGTACGGGATCGGGCCGCTTCCACGCTCTTGACGAAGGCAGCCATCGACGGGACCTGCTCGGCGTACTGGGAGGCCACGGTGGAGCGGGAGGGCACGGTGAAGTGCTGCTTGGCCAGGGCGAGCATGCTGGAGGAGTCGTTCAGGCAGGCGAGGACCTTGGCGGCCTTCTCCTGCCGGGCCTTGGAAGGGCTCTGCGGGACCGTCCACACCTCACCGCCGAGCGGCGTGATCGGGGTCTGCCCAGTCTTGGGAACGGGGATGGGGGCCACTCCCCAGTGCAGGTTCTCGTCCTTGTTCAGGGCCGGGATCCGCCACGGGCCGTTGATCATCATGGCTGTCCTGCCGGCGACGAACTGATCGTGGACGTCGGCCTGCGTCCAGTTCAGCACCGACTTGGACATGGATCCGCTCTTCACCAGGTCGACCCACAGCTGGAGTGCCTGCGCGGCCTGCGGGGTGTCCAGGTGCTTCTCGTCCCCGCCGTTGGACCACAGGAAGGGCAGGAACTGCCAGCTGCCCTCGAAAGTGGGGTTCGCGTCGACCGCCATGCCGTAGCGCCCGGGACGGGTCAGCTCGGCCGCCGCCGTCTTCAGTTCGTCCCAGTTCCTCGGCACGGCGACACCGGCCTTGGCGAGCATGTCCTTGTTGTAGATGAGGGCGACCGTGCTGACGTAGGGCGCCAGACCGTACACCTTCCCCTTGTACGTGCCCGCCGAGAGGATGCCCTTGGCGAAGCCGCCGGAGTCGACGCCGTACTGGTCCAGCGGGGTCAGTGCGCCGGTCTGTGCGATCTGCTGCAGGTCGGGGTTGTCCAGCATCAGCAGGTCGGGAAGGGTCCGCGACGACGCCTGCTGCAGGACCTTGGGGATGAGCGACGCTCCCGGAACGCTTGTCTGCTCGACCTTCACGCCGGCGGTCTTGCCACAGGCGGTGAGCATCTCGCCCCATTGGCTGTGTTCGGGTTCGTCGGTGTAGTAGTCGAGCGCCGTGATGGACGTGACCTTGCCGGCGGCGGAGCCGGTGGCGGTTCCGCCACCACAGCCGGTGGCGGCCAGTACCAGGGCGATGGCTCCGCTCAGGAGGGCGGCTGTCCGCCGCGCCGGCGGTCTGGCCGGTGAGATCATGCTGTGCCTTTACCGAGGGGCGTCTGTGGCCGGCATCGGTGTCGCAGGGGTGGGCGGATCCGGATTCCGGGGGGTGCCCGCAAGATGGCCCATGCCGGCGTCTTCCGTTCCGATGCATGCTATAGGGTCCGCGCGAAGACGTGTGATCACCTCTTCCCCCTGCTCATGAGGGCTGTTCGAGCTCGTCGCCGTCGCCGCGACCGGTGCCCTGTTCGGCGGCTTCCCGGATCATCGCCACCACGGCGTCGGGCTGCGACAGCACAACCGCGTGCGAGCCGTCCAGCAGGTATTCGGTGGCCGCCATGCGTTGTGCCATGAAGCGCTGAGCGGTGGGGTTGAGCATCCGGTCGGCGGTCGCGATGGCGTACCAGGACGGCTTGAAGGCCCAGGCCGGTGGGCCCGATCTGCTGGTCAGCGCACTGTGGACGATCGGGCGTTGCGCCACGGACATGACATTCTTCACGTGAGGCGGAAGGTCGGCGGCGTACACCTGCGGGAACCGTTCCGCACTGATGTAGAGCTCGCTGTCCGGGCCGCCGGGAAACTGTGCCGGAAGGTCGGCGGCGAAGGTCGCGTCGGCCACCGGCATGGGGGAGAACCGGCTCGTGATGTCCAGGACGCACTCGCCGGCGTCGAGGCCGAACCCTGCGACGTAGCACAACGCCACGACGTTGTCGGCGTCGGTGGCGGCGTGCGTGATGACCGCGCCGCCGTAGCCGTGACCGACCAGCACGACAGGGACATCGATGCCGCGCACCACGTTCTTGATGTAGGCGGCGTCATGGGTCAGGCCGCGCAGTGGGTTCGCCGGGGCGCGCACGGTCGAACCGGCACTGTGAAGGAGGCTGATGACCCCCGCCCAGGATGAGGCATCGGTGAACGCCCCGTGCACAAGCACGATGGTCGGCGGTGAGGGGATAGATGGCATGGCGATGCCCTCCGATTGAGTTCGCTGTCCCAGCCAAGTGGGTTCAGGCACGGAGAGGCATCGCGTGAACGTACCAATCATCCACAGGTCCGCTCAGTGTCGGGCAAGGCCATGACCAGGTTGGCGAGCTGGACCCGTGAGTTCACCACCAGCTTGCGGAAGGCGGAGGTCAGGTGTGTGTTGACGGTGTGCGGGGAGACGACGAGCAGGTCGGCGGCCGACCGGTTGGTGTGGCCCTCGGCGATCAGGCGCGCGACCTTCTTCTCCGAGGCCGTGAGGGCACTCCATCCCTGGACGGGGCGCTGCTTGGTCACTGCCCTGCCGCTGCCGGCCCCTGCACCGTCCAGGTCACGCCGCAGGCGGGCCGCCGCGGCGTGAGCGCCCGACCCCGCGAACATGCCATGGGCCTGGGTCAGGGCGGCCACTGCCTGAGGTCTCCGGCCCGCTGCGAGGAGCGCCTGTCCGAGATCGGCGTAGGCGGCGGCCCGGACCAGGGGGCGGGGGCTTGCCTTGAGCAGTGCTACGGATTCTTCCAGCAGGGCGAGATCGTTCTTCGCGAGCCCGAGGGCCTGCGCCGCGATGCCCGTGGCGGTCGGCACGGCAGGGTTGCGTTCGGCGTGGGTCTGGGCCTGTGCGGCCAGGTCCTCGGCGAGCTCGTGTTCCGCGCCGCGCAGGGCCATGCGTATCGCGGAGTCGACCCAGTCGCGCAACAGCCGCCAGCGCATGAAGAGACCTTCCTGCTGCACCTGTCGGATCTTGTCGACGGCAAGCCCGATGTCCCCGTCGGCCTCGGCATGGACGGCTTCCAGGAAGCGCACCGCGGCCGTGTTGCCCGGGTTCGGTTTGACCGCCAGTCTTTCCTGCGCCGCGGCTAGGTGCTCCCGCGCCGCTTCCCGGTCGCCGCGCAGCAGGGCGATCCGGGATCGAATCACGCGGGCGTTCACCTGCTGGACGGGTACCTGTACGTCGTCTTCCAGGCGCTCCATGGTCACGAAGTCGGCGTCGGCGTCGTCGAGCCGGCCGAGCCCCAGATCGTGCTGGCCCTGTGCCCACAGCATCATCGCCTGACGCATCGCCCGGGCATCGTCCGCTCCTTGCAGGAGCAGCCGTGCGCTGGACGCGAAGTCGTCCACGTGCAGGTGCGCGACGATCTCTTCGGGAAGGAAAGCGGAATCGATGGTGCTGAGCGCGGCAAAGCGCTCCAGAGCGACGGCGTTCTCACCCGCGTTCTGCGCGATCTCGCCGAGCCCGGACAGGGCCAGGACGTGCGCCTCCCGGTCACCGATCGCGGTGGCGGCCCGCAGCGCCGTCTCGCCGGCCTCACGGGCCACGACAAGATCCTGCCCCCGGGACAGAGCCAGCGCCCGCAGGGCCGCCAGCCTCGCCCCGGCTTCCGGAGCGGCGCCTTTGACGGCGAGGGCCGATTCGGCCCGGCGGCGCAGCTCCTCGGCGAGATCCATGTTCCACAGCGTCCCGCCGAGGGCGGCCTGCAGCCGGCTGAACACCTCCAGCGACGGTCGGCAGGCCAGCAGCCGGTCTCCGGTCGACAGCGCTTCTCGAGTCCGGCCTGCCCGAGTCAGGCAGAGGATCGCCTGCTCACCCACCTCGAACATCAGCGGGCGGGCGGACGGCACCAACTCCAGGGCACGCGTCATCAGGTCGGCCGCGAGCCCCGGCGTGACCGGCAGCACATCCTCAGCGGCCCGCCGCAGCAGCGTCACGGCCTCCTCGTCTCCGGGCAGGGCGCCCCTGAGGATGTGCGGCACCGCGTCGATCGGCCGGCGGCCCGTGGAGACAAGGTGGCCGGCAGCCTCCCGGTGCAGGGCCTTCCGGGCTGACGGCGGGACGTCGACGTAGACGGCCTGGCGCAGCAGATCATGCCGGAAGACCAGCTGGTCGCCGTCGTCGCCCAGAAGTCCGGCGCGCATCGCCTCCTCCAACGCCGAGATCAACGCGGCGGGCGGCCGACCGCACAGCGCGGCGGCGTCGTGGAAGCCGAACCGACGCCCCAGCACGGCTCCCATCTGAAGGAAACGCAGGGTGCTGGGCTGCAGGGATCTGAGCCTGCCACGCACACCCACCACGAGCGTCGAGGGCACGAGATCACCCGAGGCCTCGGCGGTACCCAGTCCCGCGAGCATCTCGACCGCGAGAAACGGGTTCCCTCCGGCCCCGTCGAGCAGGTCCCGTACCCGCTCGTCAACGGCTGCCCCCAGGGTGTCGTCGGCCAGTTGACGGATGGCCGCGCCGGACAGCGGCCCCAAGGGCACCGTGACCGCCAAAAGCCCGTCGGCCGCGGCCGCAACGATCTCTTCCGTCGGCCCGGCGGGGTCCAGTCGCCCGGCCAGCATCCACAGAACCGGCGAGGTCCGCAGACGTGCCGGAAGCTGCTTCAGGGCGAACCGGCTGAGCGGGTCGGCCCACTGCACGTCGTCCAGGCCGATCAACACCGGCGCACTGCCGGCTCTGGCTTCGATCGCCTCGGCGAGCCGCTCCACCAGCCAGATCCGCTGATCCTGATTACGCGCGAGATCGGCGAAGGCGTCGCCGGACAGCAGCGGCTGGTCGCCGTGCAGGACGCAGGCCGCCAACGACGAGAGGGGCACAATGTGATGCAGCTCATCGGCCTTGCCGAGGCCGACGGAGAATCCCGCTGCCCTGGCCGTTGTGACGGCCTCGGCGAGCAGCGTGGTCTTGCCGATGCCCGGTTCCCCCTGGATCAGGGCCAACCCGCCGCTTCCGGTGCGGGCCACCGAGGCGATCAGTGCTTGGAGTTCTTCGAGTTCGGCCTCTCGACCGCGCAGACCGCTACGGGTCAGCAATCCGCCTGACCCCACCACGTACGCCCCTTTCGGCCCACACTCGCCTGCTGGAGCCGGGCTCAACCCATGCCGACGAGTGACCGCACCCGTCCGCAGCAGATCTTCCTCCTGCGAAGTGGACATTCTTCCAATGGACCGTGGACGCGCGCATCACACGAGTCCGGCCGAGGGCGGGGGAGGGCGTGGGATGCGAACCAGTCACTCTGCGTGCTCGCGGGTGCCTGCCAGGCGGGCGAGTTCGCTTGGGCGGGTTCTCGATGGGCAACCGGAGAGGTCGCCCGGTACGTGTCCGCCTACGGCTCCGCCCGGGTTTCCAAGGTCGCCTTCCTGGCCTCGCAGGAGCCCTGCCTGCTCAAGAGCGACGACAGCCCGGACGGGGTCGCCCGAAGGAGTTCGCGACCTGAGGCAGCAACTGCGGTGAGGGGCGGACCGAGCCCGCGGGACACGCCGCAGCGCCCGCCGGGGCGCTCGATCCACGGGGTACCGGATCGGGGCTCGGACGGGCGCTGGTGTCTCCGAGTGGAGCGGAGCGGGACGGGCTGGGCGGTCGGGCCGAGGCGCCGGGACGGGGACCCGGCCGCAGCCCGAGTCGCACTCGGCTGATGGACCCAAGCCGCTCTCACTCCTCTCTCACTCTCAGCACTCTCAGGTCAGGGGGACGGTGGTGAAGCGGGAGGCCGTGTGGAGGTCCGTCTCGATGCGGGAGGCGGTGGACATCAGGGCGGGGAGGATGTCGTGGACGCAGCTCTCGGCCGTGCGGCGGGCCACGTGGGTCGCCGCGTTGAGGGCGGCGACCACCCGGCCCGTCCGGTCGCGGATCGGGACGGCGATCGCGCGCACGCCCTGCTCCAGTTCCTCGTCGACCAGGACGTAGGACGACCGTGCGGGCGACGACGGTGCGGGCGACGGCGGCGCGTCCGTGTGCTGCGGCAGCAGTACCCGGCCCATCGACGTTCCGCTCGCCGGCAGCCTCGTCCCCACCGTGATGTCCACGCTCATGACGTGGCTCGCGGGCACCTGGGCCGTGAACTGGATCTCGTCGCCCCGGTCGGTCAGGATCGCCAGGGAGGTCGTCTCCTGGATCTGCGCCGCCAGCGTCGCCATGTGGGGGGTCGCGATCCGCGGGAGGGACGTGCGGGAGAGGGGCGGGAAGCCGAGCGCGAGGACTTCGGGGGTGAGGGCGAAGGCGCGGTGCGGGGTCGGGGTCACCAGGCCCAGGTGCTCGTACGTGATCAGAGCGCGGCGGGCCGTCGCTCTCGCCAGGCCCGTCGCCTTCGCGACCTCCGTGAGGGTCAGTTCCGCCCTGCCCTCGCCGAACGCGGTCAGCACGGTCAGGCCCCGGGCCAGGGACTCGATGAACTCCCGGCCGAGTTCCTGTTTCGACGCGCCCGTCCAGGTCGCCAGGCCTGCGGGGGGCGGTCCGGGGTGCGGGGGCGGGGCGTGGCGCAGATCGTCCTCCATCGCCGACACGGCCGCCCGAAGGCGCGGGAGCAGCGTTTCGCGCAGGTCCGCCGCCGTGTGCCGGCTGGTGTGGCTGACGACGCTCGCCACGCACGCGATCCGGGCGGTACGCGGATCCCGTACGGGTACGGAGACCGCCACCAGCCCCGGTTCGATCAGCTGGTCGTCCAGGGCGTGGTGCGCGGACGCCGCTTCCGCCGTCCTTCGCACGAAGTCGACGTCGACGTCGACTTCGACAGCCTCGTCCTTGTCGTCGGGCTCGTGCCCCGGCGTGTGGTGGGGCAGTGGCGGTAGCGTCGGGAAGTCTCGGTTCTCGGGGTCCGTGGTGCGGCGGGTGCGCCAGGTCTGCCAGTCCTCGTCCGTCCACTCGGTGGCGAACAGCGGGCCGGGGGCGGTGCGTTCGGCCGGGAGGAGGTCGCCGATGCGGAAGCTCAGGGACATCGCGCGGCGGCGGGTCGCCTGGTGGATGAAGCGGATGCCGTCGCGGTCGGCGACCGCCAGGGACACCGACTCGTCGAGTTCGTCGGCGAGGGCGTCCGCGCGGGCGTCCAGCAGGGCGGGCAGGCGCAGGGCGGCCAGGTAGGCGTTGCCCAGTTCCATGACGCGGGGGGTCAGGATCGCGTCCCGGCCGTCCAGTCGGACGTATCCCATGCGGGCGAGCGTCGCCACGATCCGGTCGACGGTCGAGCGGGCCAGGCCCGTGGCGCGTTCGAGCGCGCTGAGGCTCAGCACGCCGTTCGCCTCGGTGAGCCGGTGCAGCACGGCGACGCCCCGCATCAGCGGCGCCACCGCCTCGGCGGGGGTACTGGTGTCGCTGGAGGCGGCGGCGTCGATGGGGGACCTGGTGGCGGCGTCGGGCAGTGGCATGGGCGGTGTGTGCTCCCCGTGGAGGGTGTTCGGGACACCGTAACGGGGGGCGACGGATATCAGGGCTTGGACAGGGTGTTCACATAGTGGCTCCCGTCGGCGGTGAGGCCGGCGACGGCCTTCTGGGCGTCCTTGCCGGACACGTCCTGGCCGGCCTGGTAGTAGACCCAGTCGACCTGCATGTCCCAGCTGCGCGACCCCTTGAAGGGGAGGTCGATGAACCAGGTGCTGAAATTGACGGTCATGGGCTCACGCGGGGAGTGCTCGCTTCCGTTGCTGAACAGCTCCTGCCCGTCGATGGAGTAGGCGGTCTTTCCGTCGTGCACGGTGATCACCATGGTGTGCCAGCCGCCGAGCTTGGTGATGTGGGCCTTCGTGACCCGGTCGTTCGTCGCGCTGTCGTGCCAGCTCGTGGTGTCGAGCCGCGGACCGAACGCCCCCCAGCCCCCGTTGGGCAGGTACTCGTAGTCGAGTTCGCTGTACTTCTTCGACTCGTGGTCGGGCGAGATCGTGAAGAAGGACTCGGCGATGTGGTCGCCGTCCTTGCCGTCGGCCGGCTTGTCGCTGAGGCGGACCCGGGCGACGAGGGTCCCCTCGAAGACGGTCCCCTTGGCGCTGTGGAACTCGGACTGCCGGGTGCCCTTCTGGGTCCCGTCGGTCTCGGCCCGCAGCTGAAGCGCCTGCCCCTGGCCCGGCTCGGCGCCCTCGCCCTCCCCGGCGGGGAAGCTGATGCCGTCCTTCGACCAGCTGTCCCTGATGCCCGGGCCGCCCTCGCCGCTACGGGCCTCCCAGCCGTTGGCCGCGAGCGCCGGGTCGCCGGGACCGGTGTAGTTGAAGTCGTCGAAGAGGACGCCCTTGGGCAGCGCGGGCGGACCGGGCGTTCCCGCCGCCCCCGACTTCGGCGTGGACGACGTCGAGGTCGACGTCGATGACGAGTCCGCCGGTGCCGGAGTGGCGCCGTTCGGCTCCTCGCCCCAGGCCAGTGCGCCGCCGAGGTAGGCGGTCACCCGCTCCGACGGCGTGTACGCGCTGTCATCGGCGTCGAAGGAGTGGTCGTTCTTCTGATCCAGGTTCTCGTGGTCGACGCGGTAGAGCTGCAGGCCGATGCCCTCGGTGCTCCCGCCGGGGGCCAGGGTGCCCGTGGCCTGCCGGAAGCCGACCTCGAGGTAGTGGTCGGCGCCGGGTGAGGCGTCGTCGGCCTTGATGGTCTTCTGGGTGATGTGCGAGCAGCCGAGCGTCGTCTGGACGCAGTTGGACGCGTACGCGGAGGCGTCGTCGGCCGAGTAGTAGTAGCGCAGAGTGACGTCACTCAGGTCCACGGGCTTGTCGGACGTGTTGATGACTTCCAGCCAGGGCCTCGCCACGACGCTCGTGGCCGGCGCGTCGGTCCGGTAGCGGACCTTCAGCGCGGTGGGCTCGGAGTCGGCGCCCGGGGACCACCACAGGAAGTAGAACGCGGCTCCGGCCCCGGCGAGAGCGCCGACGACGAGGAGCGATACGAGGCCCTTCCGGCCGCGACGACGGGGTGGACGGCGGAGGCTCACGAGTGCTCCGGGGTGGGGGAGTGCGCCGCCGAGCCGGCGGTGCACGGCAGGGTGCGCCACACACCGGATCTACGACTGATATGGCTGATCATCGCCGCGTATCGTAGGCATATCTTCAACAAACCAGCCAGGGCGTGGTATTTCTCGCCGGAGAGTGTGGTTTTGCTCACTGTCGCCTGTGGCGTCTTATGGACTCCAAGTGTCTGAATTATTGCCTTTTTGTCGTTCAAACAGGACTTCCAGCGTTCATTCACAGTTCAATCGCATGATCGTCGAGGGGTCTCGGCGGGGTGGGAGGGTCTGTGCCGGTCGGACGCCGCTGGGGTATTTTCCGTGGGGCTTTCACGACTGGAACACGTCGTTGGGGTCGTTGTGTGAACGAACCTGGGTGGGGGGATTGGCAATGGCCGGTACAGCGGCGCGTCCCGCGCGCGTTGAACCGCAGCGCGCAGCGCGCAGTCGGCACCGAAGAGGGCGGGGCGCGTACGAAGCGCCCATGGAGCCGACTGGGCGGGACACACTGGTCTACGAGACCGTCGTCCTTGTGCCGGCCCGCAACGAGGAGGTCGGCGTCCTCACCTCGCTGGAGTCCCTGGCGGGGCAGTCCCGCCGGCCGGACCTCATCGTCGTGGTGGTCAACAACTCGACCGACCGCACCGAGGAATACGCCCGCGGGTTCGCAGAGGACGAGAACACCCCGCCCACGGTCGTCCTGAACTTCGCCGACAACCCCCACAAGAAGGCCGGAGCCCTCAACTACGGGCTGCGCTGGCTCCGGGAGGCCGTCGGCGGACGGCTCACCAACCAGGTGGGCCACATCCTCGTGATGGACGCCGACACCGAGCTTCACTCCAGGTTCGTCGAGCGCGCCCAGAACGTCATCGCGTCCGACCCGGAGCTCGGCGGGGTCAGCGCCGCCTGCCTCGGCCGCACCGACCTGTGGCGCAACCCCTGGCAGCGGTTCCTCCTCGGCATGCAGATCATCGAGTACGGCCGGGCCGCCAACGCGCGCTACCGCACGGACGTCCACACCATGTCGGGGGCCGGCTCCTTCTACCGGGCCGAGGCCCTGCAGAACCTGATCGACTGGCGGGGCGAGGTCTTCTGGGAGGACCACCGCAACCTGGTCGAGGACTACGAGACCACGCTGGCGCTCAAGGAGTCCGGCTGGAAGGTGACGGCCAACCAGCTCTGCATCGCCTACACCGACCTCATGCCCACTCTGCGCGAGCTGATCCAGCAGCGCGAACGGTGGAGCCGCGGGACGGTGGACACACTGCGCCGACGCGGCTGGACCAAGTTCACGTGGCACTCGATCGCCACGATGATCCTCGGCTGCATCGGCTTCGTCTACATCCTGGGATGGGGGTCGGGTCAGCTCGTCATGGCCGCGGTGCACGGCCTCCACGAAAGCCCCTGGCTGTGGGCGCTGTTCGCGTTCTGGGTCATCTATCCAGCGCTGCGGGTCACGAACCTCGGCTGGAAGGCGATGTTCGTCGAGGCCCTGCTGATCCCCGAGCTGGTCTACACCGTGGTGCGCGCCTACTGGCTCTTCTCGTCCATCGTCAAGTCGTACGTGACCCGCGTGTCCGCCTGGAAGTAGGCCTGGAACCAGGTCCTGGAAGTGAGTCGGAAAAACAGATGAACACCCTCAAGGGTCTGGGGGCGTGCGCGGTGCTCGCGGGCATCGCCTATGCGGTGACCAAGGTGGCCACCACCGATCAGATGGTGACCGGCTTCACCGTCACGGTCGTCGCGCTCAGCGTGATCGGGTACATGGCGGCCCTCCGACGCAAGAGCAAGGACCGCCGGGCGGCCAGGGGTAGAGCGAAGAGCCGACGTGCCGCTTCCTGAAGAATCGTTTCCTCCGAGTCTGGCTCGCCACGACAGCAAACCCACCGCCAGCGCCGACCCATCCGAGCCCACTGCCAGCGCCGACCCGTCGAAGCCCCCGGCCGGGCCGACCCACCTCGGGCCACCCGGCTCGGTTGCTGCCTCGGGGCCGGCCGGCCCGGCCGACCCACCTCGGAGCCTCGGCCCGGCCGCTACCTCGGGGCCGGCCGGCCCGGCTGCTCTCCGGGGCACCCGGCTCGGCTGTCTCCGGGGTACGGGCCCGGCTGTCTTCGGGTCACGAGCCCGGCTGTATCCCGGTTCGCCGGCCTGGCTGCCTCAGGAGCATGGGCTCGGCTGCCTCCCGGTCACGCGGCTCGGCTGCCTCCCGGTCACGCGGCCCGGCTGCCGCCCGGTCACGCGGCCCGGCTGCCGCCCGGTCACGCGGCCCGGCTGCCTCCGGGGGCACCGGCCCGGCTGTCTCAGGGTTCCCCGGACTCGCTACGTTCGGGTTACCCGCACCCGGTAGTCCCCCTCCGGATCCGCCCCCGGCCCTGTCCCCGCACTCGCCCCTGCGCCGGCGCCTGCCCCCGTCACCGTGCGGGTGCCCGTCCCCGCCCCCGTCACCGAGATCCGGATGCCGCGTTTGGGGTCCTTGAACGTCTCGCCCGCGGTGAAGGGGGCGTCGGAGAGTTCGGCGTGGACGTTGGGGCTGCGGGTGCAGCCGCCGCTGGCGGTGTGGGAGTCGTAGACGGTCACCGGGCCCATCCCGGTGTCGACGTCGGCGTCGACCTTGTAGATGAGGACGCCCGGGCGGCACACCGCCTCGTCGTTGCCGCCGGGGGCGCGCAGTTCGACGGCGTATCCGGTGCGGCCGTCGATCGGGACGAAGACCAGCTTCGGGCCGCCCGCGCGGGAGAGCGGGGTCAGTGGGTACTCCCTTGTGCCGCGGGTCGCCGCGCAGGCGATCTGGGAGGCGTCCAGCCAGCCCAGCTTCCACTTGTGCCAGCCGAGCAGGTCGTTGTTGGCCCCCCAGTCCTCGCTCATGATGTCCCAGTGGCCGACCGCGCCCCCGCCCTCCTGGGTGTAGAGGTCGGGCAGGCCGAAGACATGGCCGTTCTCGTGCGGGAGGACCCGGTAGCCGGTGCGGTTGTAGGAGCCGGAGCCGTCGTCCTGGCGGGAGTAGACGAAGGACGCGTTCGCCACCGACACCCCGTCGGCGACCGGCGCCTCGGCGTTGCCGGCGAACGTCACCGACAGGACCGTGTCCAGCGCGGAGGGGCCCGCGTTCGGGGTGACCAGCACGTTCAGGAGGTCGTACGCGCGGAAGTCCACCGTCGGGTCGGCGGCGGCCACGATGTCCTGGACGAGTTCGCGGTAGCCGGGGTCGAAGGGCGCGCCGCGCTCTATGCCGTACGCGCGAAACGACTTGGGCATGCGCAGCCAGTGCGGGATCGGGGTGTCGGCGTGGTAGGTGAGGCGGCCGTAGGACGCTGTGCGAAACCATTGCTCGGTCTTCGGGAAGAACTCGCGGTAGCGGCTCAGCGCGCTGCCCCGGCCGGGCGCGTCCGAGAAGTCGATCATCAGGGTGAGGGCGCGGACGGTCCCGGTGGAGCGTGCGTAGCCGGCGGTGGTCGGGACCCCCTCGGACATCTGGACGGACGAGTGGCCGCTGATCATGCAAGGCGCGAGCGCGGAGGAGCGGGCCAGGGAGATCGGGCCCGCGCCGGCCGCCGCCGAGCCGGGGAACGGCCGGAGATGTGCCGTGCCGGCCGACGTGCTGACGGCCAGGGTCAGGGCGGTGACCGAGGCGAGGGCGGCGGCGCGGCGCGGGCGTATCCGACGGCGGAGCGGCTCGCCTGTGCGGGCCGTGGCGGTACGCACGGGCTGCGGCTGCATGCGGGGGGCCTCTCGCTCCGGGCAGCCGCCGGTCACCGACTGCACCCTTGCGATCACCCTGTGCCGGGGCGCACGCGGGCGCGCGCTGGAGGAGACCGATCGTGGATTACCGGGTGGTAGTCGCCCTCACGATGGTGTGGCTCAGGTCACATCGAGAAAGTCTCCGGTCCGGGAAATAACTGGGGACCTCTTCCCCGTTTAGCCAGGTGTCCGAGTGAAACGGGGACTCCATCCCCGGATCGCAATCCGTCGCAGAACTCAGCAGGAGTACGCCGTGCAGACCGCCAACCCCACCGCGCGTAAGGTGACCCGGCCCCGCGCCGATGCCCTGCGCAACCGGGAGCGGATCGTCACCGCCGCCCGCGAGATGTTCGTCGAGTTCGGCCCCGATGTGCCGCTCGACGACATCGCCCGCCGGGCCGGCGTCGGCAACGCCACGGTGTACCGCAACTTCCCCGACCGGGACGCGCTGGTCCGTGAGGTCGTCTGCTCGGTGCTGGACCGCACGGTCCGCGCCGGACAGGTCGCCCTCGCCGAGACCGGTGACGCGTTCGGGGCGCTGGAGCGGTTCGTGCACGTCTCCGCCGACGAGCGGATCAGCGCGCTCTGCCCGATGATCTCCAGCACCTTCGACCAGTACCACCCCGACCTCGAAGCCGCGCGTGAACGGGCCGAGCGGATCATCGAGGAGGTCATGGACCGCGCGAAGGCGGCCGGGCAGCTCAGGCCCGACGTCGGCGTGGGGGACGTGATGATCGCGGTGGCCCAGCTCAGCCGACCCCCGGCCGGCACCGGATGTCTGAGCGCCGACCGCTTCGTCCACCGCCATCTCCAGCTGTTCCTGGACGGGCTGCGGGCTCCGGCCCCCTCCGTTCTGCCGGGTGCGGCCGTGACCATGGAGGACCTGCGCCAGTCCTGAGCGATTAGTCCGCGGCGTCGCGGAACTCAGCCCACAGAACTCAGCCCACAGAACTCAGCCCACAGAACTCAGCCCACAGAACTCGGCCCACAGAACTCGGCCCACGGAACTCAGCACGCAGAACTCAGACGTTGTGCCCCAACGGCCGTCATCGACGACGAGCCGCCCCCTTTGCTCACCTTTTTTCCGTCACGAAGTCCCGAAGCGGGTATCTCCATGTCTCAAACAGCCCAGAAGGCCCCCGGTAAGACGGGCGCCGCACCGGACGCCAACCGGTGGAAAGCGCTGGCCTTCATCGCCCTCGCCCAGCTGATGGTCGTCCTCGACGCGACCATCGTGAACATCGCCATGCCCTCCGCCCAGCAGGACCTGGGCATCTCCGACGGCAACCGGCAGTGGATCGTCACCGCCTACGCCCTCGCCTTCGGCGGTCTGCTGCTCTTCGGCGGCCGCATAGCCGACCTGTGGGGCCGTAAGCGCGCCTTCGTCGTCGGCCTCGGCGGCTTCGCCGCGGCCTCCGCGCTCGGCGGCGCGGCCGCCAACGAGGCGATGATGTTCGGTGCCCGCGCCCTGCAGGGCGCCTTCGGTGCGCTGCTCGCGCCCGCCGCGCTGTCGCTGCTCGCCGTGATGTTCACGGACGCGAAGGAGCGCGCCAAGGCGTTCGGCATCTACGGCGCGATCGCCGGTGGCGGCGGCGCCGTCGGTCTGATCCTCGGCGGCTTCCTCACCGAGTACCTGGACTGGCGCTGGACGTTCTTCGTCAACATCCCGTTCGCGATCATCGCCGCGGCCGGCGCCTACTTCGTCATCCGTGAGCCCGAGGGCGGCCGCAACCGCTCCGCGCTCGACATCCCGGGCGTCATCCTCTCCACCCTGGGCCTGGTCGCGCTGGTCTACGGCTTCACCCGCGCCGAGTCCGAGGGCTGGAGCGACTCGCTGACGATCGGCATGTTCGCCGCGTCCGCCGTGCTGCTTTTCGCCTTCGTGGTCGTCGAGTCGAAGGTCAAGGCTCCGCTGCTGCCGCTGCGCGTGATCACCGAGCGCAACCGCGGCGGTGTCTACCTCTCCCTCGGCCTCGCGATCATCGCGATGTTCGGCCTGTTCCTCTTCCTGACCTACTACCTGCAGATCGTGAAGGGCTACTCGCCGGTCAAGACCGGCTTCGCCTTCCTCCCGATGATCGCGGGCATGATCACCGGCTCCACCCAGATCGGCACCCGGCTGATGACCCGGGTCGCTCCGCGTCTGCTGATGGGCCCGGGCTTCCTGGTCGCCGCGCTCGGCATGCTGCTGCTGACCCAGCTGAAGGTCGACACCTCGTACGCGGCCGTGCTGCTGCCGGGGATGCTGCTGCTCGGCCTCGGCATGGGCACGGCGTTCATGCCGGCCATGTCCCTGGCCACCCTGGGCGTCGAGCCGCGGGACGCCGGTGTCGCCTCCGCGATGGTCAACACCTCGCAGCAGGTGGGCGGCGCCATCGGCACCGCGCTGCTGAACACGATCGCCGCGTCCGCGACGACCTCGTACATCAAGGACCACGTCGCCGGCGCCACCTCCAGGCCCCAGCAGCAGCTGGTGCAGCTGGAGGGCATGGTGCACGGCTACACCAGCGCCATCTGGTTCGCCGTCGGCATCCTGGTCGCCGCCGCCACGATCGCCCTGACCCTCGTCAACACCGGCAAGCCGGACATGGGCGCGGTCGCGGGCTCGGGGGCCAAGGACGCCGAGGACGCGGTGCCGGTGATGGTCCACTGACGCGCGTAGCTCTGGCGCGCCCGGCCTTCAGGGGCTGTTAGCGCAGCCAGGGCAGGTCGGCACCCGCTTCGTTGGGCTGAAGTCCCTCGGCGATGATCTGCATGATCTCGCCGAGGGACTTCTGCTGTTCGGGGGTGAGCCGGTCGAACACCGCGTTGCGGACGATGGCGACGTGGCCCGGTGCGGCCTGCCGAAGCACCTCCAGGCCCTGCTCGGTCAGGACGGCGAACTGGCCGCGCTTGTCGGAGGGGCAGTCCTCGCGCCGGACCCAGCCGTTCTTCTCCAGGCGGGCGATGGCGTGCGAGAGACGGGAACGGGTGATCTTCGCGTGCATGGCCAGCTCGGTCATCCGCAGTCGCCGCTGGGCGGACTCGGCAAGCTTGACCAGGAGGCCGTAATAGACGTGTGGCATGCCCGCGTCACGCTGGAGCTGGCGGTCCATATGGTCCTCCAGGAGGGTCGTGGCGTGCACGTAGGAACGCCAGATGAGCTGCTCCTCGGCGGTGAGCCAGCGGGGCTCGTCAGCGTCAGTGGGTGCGGATGCCTTCGTCATGCACTCCACTGTAAACGCCTTCTCCTTGAAATTTAAATCAATTAGGAATATGCTCACCGATATTGACGTTTTAGGTTTCAATCAACCGAGCCTGACGATCCCGGAGCGCCAGGAGTGCCAGGAACGCCAGGAGTGAGGGGCTGAGGTCCCGGAAGGAGTCACCGCCATGACCGCCGTACCCCAGGAACGATCCCTTCCCCGGGAGCGCATGCCCGCGCTCTACCTCAGTCACGGCGCCCCGCCGCTCGCCGACGACCCGATCTGGCCCGGCGAACTCGCCGCCTGGTCCGCCGACCTGCCGCGCCCCAAGGCGATCCTCATGGTCTCCGCCCACTGGGAGGAGGCCCCGCTCGCCCTCGGCGCCGTCGACCCCGTCCCCCTGGTCTACGACTTCTGGGGCTTCCCCGAGCACTACTACCGGGTGACGTACGACGCCCCCGGCGCACCGGAGCTCGCCGAAAGCGTACGCAAGCTGCTGCGCGCCCCGGGCATCCCCGTACAGGACATCCCCGACCGCGGCCTCGACCACGGCGCGTACGTCCCGCTCGTCGAGATGTTCCCGACCGCCGACATCCCCGTCCTGCAGATCTCCATGCCGACCCTCGACCCCGTCAAGCTCATGGAGATCGGCCGCAAGCTGGCGCCCCTGCGCGACGAGGGCGTCCTGATCGTCGGCTCCGGCTTCTTCACCCACAACCTGGCCGCGCTACGGCACACCGGCCCGGGCGTGCCGACCTGGTCCTCCGAGTTCGACGACTGGGGCAGGCGCGCACTGGAGACCCGTGACTGGGACGGCCTGCTGGACTTCCTCCACAAGGCCCCGGCCGGCCGGTACGCCCACCCGCGCACCGAGCACTTCGCCCCGCTCTTCGTGACCATGGGCGCGGCGGAGGTGTCCGGCGAGCTGGACGCGCAGAAGTCGGTGATCGACGGGTTCTGGATGGGAATGGCGAAGCGGTCGGTGCAGTTCGGCTGAGACCGGCCGGTCTACAGGTCCTTCTCGTACCAGGCGACGTCCCAGTAGCGGCCGAACTTGCGGCCCACCTCCCGGTAGGTGCCGACATGCCGGAAACCGAAGCGTTCGTGCAGTCGCGCGGACGCTTCGTTCGGTTGCGCGATGCCCGCGTACGCCCGGTGCACGTCCTCGCCGGCCAGCGCCTCGAAGAGCGCCTCGTACAGGAGCGTGCCGATGCCGCGCCGGCCGGCGTGCGGGGCGACGTAGACCGTCACCTCCACCGAGGTGGAGTACGCCGCCTTCGGCCGGTAAGGGCTGGATGTGGCGTAGCCGAGGATTTCCTGTGAGGTCCCCCGGATGTCCTGTGAGTCCGCCTCTGTGGCAACCATCAGGCGGTACGGCCCGTCTTCAGGGTGGGAGAGCAGCCAAGGACGTCGCTCTTCCGGAGTGAAAACCGCGGTGTCGAATGTGATGGACGTCTCATGTACGTAGTGGTTGTAGAGGCGCGTGAGGGCGTCGAGATCGCCTTCGACTCCCGGTCTGACCTGCACCTCTTTAGGTTCTGACAGCATCGCGCCTCCCCGCGTGGTCGGACAGGGTACTGCATGATCATAAAAATTGGGGTGCGGGTTGGGAATTCTGTCCTGATTCCAGTCGTTGTTTCCATCGGATGCAGGGCACACGAGGAGAGTTCCGAGAGTTTCCAGGCTTCAGTTCCAGGGCTTTTGAAACCTCCGAGACGCCGAGCGTCCGAAGGCCACCCGCTGAACCTCCATCGCAAGGGAGCACGCATGGCAACCCGTGCCGTCGCCCGTCGCAAGTCCGCCACTGGCGGGACGACCGACGCGGCCCGCAGTGTTCGCGCCCATGGCGGCGAGATCGCCGACCGCGACCTGGTCGGCATGTACCTCGACGAGATCGCGCGTACACCGCTGCTCGACGCCGCCAAGGAAGTCGAGTTGTCCCAGATCATCGAGGCGGGCGTCTTCGCGCAGCAGGTCCTCGACGGCGAGGAGGAGTCCAAGGCGGACGCCTCCCGTGAGGAGCTCGAGGCCCTGGTCGCCGACAGCGAGCGGGCCAAGGACGTCTTCATCCGATCCAACCTCCGCCTGGTCGTCGCGGTCGCCCGCCGCTACCCACGCAGTGGTCTCCCCCTCCTCGACCTCATCCAGGAGGGCAACGCCGGTCTGGTCCGCGCGGTCGAGAAGTTCGACTACCGCAAGGGCTTCAAGTTCTCCACGTACGCGACGTGGTGGATCCGTCAGGCCATCACCCGCTCGATAGCGGACCAGTCGCGCACGATCCGCCTGCCCGTCCACCTCGTGGAGGAGCTGGGCCGGATCCGGCGCGTGCAGCGCGAGTTCAACCGGGAGAACGGCCGCGACCCGGAGCCCGCCGAGATCGCGACCGAGCTCGGCTCCACGCCGGAGCGCGTCACGGACGTCCTGGACTGGGCCCGTGACCCGGTCTCGCTGAACATGTCGGTCGACGACGACGGCGACACCCAGTTCGGCGACCTGCTGGAGGACACCTCCGCGGTCTCGCCCGAACAGTCCGTCCTGACCCTGCTGCGCAGCGAGGAACTGGACGGCCTGATCGACCGCCTCGACCCGCGCACGGCCTCCATCATCAAGATGCGGTACGGCATCGACGACGGCCGCGAGCGCACCCTCACCGAGGTCGGCAAGGAACACGGCCTGACCAGGGAACGCATCCGCCAGATCGAGAAGCATGCCCTCCTGGAACTGAAGAAACTCGCCCGCGACACCGGCTTCGAAGCAGCGGCGTAACGCCCGGCGGCGCCTCGCTCCGCCGGGCCGGACCGGACCGGTGGGACTGCGCTGGACCGGGTTGGCCTGGAACCGGCGGGCCCGGACTGGGCGGGACCGGACCGGTGGGACTGCGCTGGACCGGGTTGGCCTGGAACTGGCGGGCCCGGACTGGGCGGGACCGGACCGGTGGGACTGCGCTGGACCGGGTTGGCCTGGAACCGGCGGGCCCGGACTGGGCGGGACTGGGCCGGGCGAAGGGACCCGGACCGGCCCGCGCTGGGCCGGGTGGCAGGACCGATTGGGCCGGACCGGACCCGGGCGGCTTTGGGCCGCGCTGGGCCGGGCGGCGGGGCAGGACCGGACTGGGCGGGACTGGGCCGGGCGAAGCGACCGGGCTGGCCCGCGCTGGGCCGGGCGGCAGGACCGACCGGACCGGACTGGGCTGGGACGAACCTGACTGGGCTGGCCGCGGGCCGGGCTGGGCGACTGCTGGGTTGGGCTGGGCGGGGCTCAGCGTGCGGCTCGGGTGTGCTTGGTGTCCGGCCGGGCGGGGTGGCACGGGCGGTCGGGCTGGGCGGACGCCCGGCTCGGCGGCAGGCCCGTGCGGCCGGCTGGTCCGGTGCGTCCGCCCATTCCGTCGGGCGGGCGTGTGGCTCGGCTGGACCGGTGTCGCTGCCCATTGGGCGGGCTCCGCGCCGAGCGGCTGGGGAGCCGGCCCGTGCGGCCGGCTGGGGCCGGGGCTGGGGTGAGTGGGCCTCGGGCGTTGCCTGGTGCTGGGTTTCCGCCCGCGTACGCCGGGTGGTGGAGGGCCGCGCAAACATGGCGTGGGAACGCCGCTTCAACCAGGAGGAGTGCGGGAACAAGACTTCAGAGCACGGGAGTTCAGGTCGGCACGGGAGTTCGGGTCGACCGGACCCTGCAGCTTCCTCCGAGATCTTCGTCTCACGTGAGCCAAGTCCCGACGCACATCCCCCCGGCGCCGGGACTCTCCCCGAGCCGGGCTTCGGCGCCTCTCCCCCCAGGCGCCGGGGCCCGGCTCCCTTTGTCCCCCGAGCTCGCCCCCCGAGTTCGTCCCGCGAGTGGGGATCGTGGTCCCCGGGCGGGGATTGCGGGCGCACACGCCCGGTGCGGCGTACCGAAAGCGGGCGGGCACGCCGGAAGGGCGGGACACCCCGTACCTGAACCACGGGGTGGCCCGCCCGAATGGCAGATTGTGCCACATGGGCATAGCCTGCCGAGGTGATCAGCTCCACCTCCCCCTCCGCCCAGGCTTCGCTGACCGAGCGGCGCAAAGCGGCGACCCGCATGGAGATCGCCCGGGCGGCGGCCGGCCTCTTCGTCAGCCGGGGCCTGAAGGCCACCCGCGCCGAGGACATCGCCCAGGCCGCAGGCATCGCCCCACGCACCTTCTACCGGTACTTCGCGACGAAGGAGGAAGCCGTCACCCCGCTCTACGCGGCGGGCGCCCAGCGCTGGGCGGAGGCGGTGCGCGACGCCCCCGCCGAACTGCCCGTCCCGGAGGCGCTGGAGCACGCCGTACGACACACCCTCGTCCCGGGTCGTGGAGTGTCGGCGGCGTCCTGGGAGTGGGTCCGCACGCTGATCCGGCTGGCCGGAACGAGTCCCGCGCTCGGCAAGGTCTGGGCGGAGGTCTGCCACACCTCGGAGACCACGCTCGCGGAGGTGCTGGCGGAGCGGGTGCAGGCCGCCGCCACGGCGCCCACGGCCGCCCCGTCGCCCAGCCTTGCCCCCGACAACGTTGCCTCACCGCACCAGCGCTTCACCGCAGCGGTGGCCAGTGCCACCGTCCGGGTCGCGGTCGAGAGCTGGGCGGCGAGCAACACCCCGCCCACCGGCCCCCAGGGCCCGGCCGAACTGGCCCTGCACAACCTGCGGTCCCTGCGGGGCTTCACATGGGAAGAAGGGCGCGCGGAAAGGTCGCCGGAGGGACCCGTGGAAGGCCGGTAGCGGGCCCGACGCAGGGGCGGGCGGAGAGGCCGACAGCGGGGCCGACGCAGGGCCCGACGTAGGGGCGGGCGGAGAGGCCGGCAGAAAGGGCCGACGCAGGGGCAGGCTGTCGGGCCCGCAGAAAGGGCCGACGGAGAGGCCGACAGGGCGGCCGACGGAGAGGCCGACAGGGCGGCCGGCGAAGCGGCCGACGGAGCCGCCTCAACAGCCCTGACCCGGCTGCGCTCTGACCCAGCCAGCTCACCCCACGCGGCTCACCCCGCCCTCGCCCCCGCCCTCACCCACACTCGTACCCGGTCGCCCGTCTGTCCGCTCACCCGCCGGCCGGCCCGCTCACCTGCCCGTTTGCCTGCTCACCCGTCCGTCTGGCCGCTCGCACGGCCGTCTGCCCGCTCACCCGGTGGGGTTCCCGCTCAGCCACCCGCCGCCCGTCCCAGCCGTCCCCCCAACTCCCGTACGGACTCCACCAGTTCCGCCGGTCCCCGGACCGAGAACTCGCAGCCCAGCATGGCCAGTCGTACCGCCACCCATTCCACCGGCTCGCTGGTCGAGCCGCGCAGGCGGCAGCCGTTCTCGCCGTTCTCCGGCGGGTGGGCGACCGGCGTTCCAAGCGAGGCCGACAGCCGCGTCGCCACGAACTCGGCAGGGGCGTCGAAGGCGACGTCGAGTTCGTACTCGCCCGCGTCCGGGCGTCGTTGGATGGACCGCCGGAGGTATTCCGCGGCGCTGCCCGTCGGCAGTTCCCGCGGCGTGAAGCGGGCGCCGGTCGCGAACGGGTCCTGGATCCGGTCGACGCGGAAGGTCCGCCAGTCGTCGCGGTCGAGGTCGTACGCCACGAGGTACCACCGTCGGCCGGTGGACACGAGCCGGTAGGGCTCGGTCAGGCGGCGCGTCTGCGTGCCGTCCTTCGCGCAGTAGGCGAACCGCAACCGCTCCTGCCCGGCCACCGTGGACGCGATGACGGTCAGCGTCTCGGGTGCGATGCTCGCGCCGTCTCCGCTCGTCAGCGGCGTGGTCGCGGCCTGGAGGACGGACACGCGGTGACGCAGCCGGGCCGGCAGCACCTGCTCCAGCTTGGCCAGGGCCCGCACCGACGCCTCGTCGACCCCCTCCAGGGCGTGCCCGGCGCCCGCCCGCAGTCCGACCGCGATCGCCACCGCCTCCTCGTCGTCGAGCACGAGCGGTGGCATCGCCTTGCCCGCGACCAGCCGGTACCCGCCGTCCGAGCCCTTGGACGCCTGCACGGGATACCCCAGTTCGCGCAGCCGGTCGACGTCCCGCCGGACCGTGCGGCGGGACACCCCGAGCCGGTCGGCGAGTTCGCCGCCGGGCCATTCGCGGGGCGTCTGGAGGAGGGAGAGGAGCTGCAGCAGCCGAGCCGGAGTGTCCGTCGTCATGCATCCGAGGATGCCGCACCACTAGGACACGATCTGACCTAATGCGGTCCTACTGTCACACCATGACCTCCACGGAGACCTCCACCGACGAGCAGTCGGCCCCTTCCATCCCCGAGAAGACCCCGGGTGACCGCCGCCGCTGGTTCGCGCTCGCCATCGTGATGACCGCGGCCTTCATGGACCTCGTCGACGTCACGATCGTCAACATCGCCATCCCCTCCATCCAGCAGGACGCGGGCGCCTCCTGGAGCCAGATCCAGTGGATCACCGCCGGTTACGCCCTCGCCTTCGCCGCGGGACTCATCACCGGCGGCCGGCTCGGCGACATCCACGGCCGCAAGCGGCTGTTCCTCGTCGGCATCGGCGGCTTCACCCTCGCGTCCGCGCTGTGCGGCCTCGCCGCGAACCCGGAGATGCTGGTCGCCTCCCGCATCCTGCAGGGCGGCATGGCGGCGATGATGGTCCCGCAGGTGCTGTCGATCGTGCACGCCACGTTCCCGGCGCACGAGCGCGGGAAGGTGTTCGGGCTCTTCGGCGCGGTCGTGGGGCTGGGGGCCGTCTCCGGACCGCTGCTCGGCGCGCTGCTGACGGAGTGGAACCTGTTCGGTCTCGAATGGCGGCCGATCTTCCTCATCAACCTGCCGGTCGGCATCGCAGGACTGATCCTCGGCAGCCGCTTCATCACGGAGTCCAAGGCCCCGAAGGCGCTGAAGCTGGACCTCGTCGGAGTCGTCCTGGTCGTCGTCGGACTGCTCATGCTGCTCTACCCGCTCACCCGCGGACGTGAGCTGGGCTGGCCGGTGTGGGGGTACGTGTCGATGGCCGGCTCGCTCGCGGTCTTCGGGGCGCTCGTCGCCTACGAGCGGCGCAAGGGCGCACGGGACGGCTCGCCGCTGATCGAGCTCTCCCTCTTCCGCGTGAAGAGCTTCGCGGCCGGCATCGCCGTGCAGACCGTCTTCGGGGTCGGCCTCGGCGTGTTCTTCCTGGTCTGGACGCTGTACATGCAGACCGGCCTGGGCTGGAGCCCGCTGAAGGCCGGCCTGACCGGGGTGCCGTTCTCGATCGCCGTCTCGCTGGCCGCCGGGCTGTCCGTGCAGCAGCTGGTCCCGCGCTTCGGACGCAAGGTGCTCCAGACGGGCGCCCTGGCCATGAGTGCCGGTGTGCTCCTGTACATCTGGGAGTCCGAGCGCTACGGCCTCGCCATCGCCCCGTGGCAGATGGCGCTCCCGCTGGTCGTGATGGGCCTCGGCATGGGCCTGATCGTCGCCCCGCTGACGGACGCGGTGCTGTCGGAGGTGCCGCGCGAGCACGCCGGTTCGGCGTCCGGGCTCATCAACACCGTCCAGCAGATGGGCAACGCGCTCGGCCTCGGCCTCGTCGCGGTCGTCTTCTTCGGTGAGATCGGCGACCGGCTGACCCCGGTCCAGGTGCGTCCCGCCTTCGTGAACGCCTTCCAGCACGCCCTGGGCTGGGTGGCCTTGGTGATGTTCGCGATCTTCCTGCTGATGTTCGCCCTGCCGAAGCGTCCGGCACAGCACGTGGAGGGCACGATCGAGGACACCTCCATAGGCGAGGACGCCTCCCACGTCGAGGACGCCTCCCGCGGCGAGGACGCCTCCCGCGGCGAGGACGCCTCCCGCGGCGAGGACGCCTCCCGCGGCGAGGAGAGCACCCGTGGCGGGGAGAGCTCGCCCGGCGGGGAGCGCGAGCGGGAGACGGAGCTTGTGGGCTGACCTGACCCACGCACTCCCCAGGCGAAGGGCCCGGCACCCCAGGTGCGGGGCCCTTCGCCATGCCGCCACCGAGCAGGGTTCGAGAGCTGGACGGAAGTCCGTTCATGCCCGAATCGAGTCCGAACCTGTTTACTTTCCGGAAATCCGGGCGTAGTCTCCGTGCCGAAACGACAAGTTCGGGCATAAACCTGGTAAGGGTCGGAGGCGAACGGACATGTACGCACCGGAGCGGCAGCAGGAGATCCTGCGGCTCGCCCGTGACGGCGGCCGGGTGGACGTCCTGTCGCTGGCCGAGGAGTTCCAGGTCACGGCGGAGACGATCCGCCGCGATCTCAAGGCCCTCGACCGTGCGGGCCTGGTGCGTCGCGTGCACGGCGGCGCCATACCGGTCGGACGCCTCGACTTCGAACCGGACCTCGCCGAACGCGAGGGCACCTCCGCCGACGAGAAGGACCGCATCGCCAAGGCGGCGCTCACGGAACTGCCGTCCGAGGGCACGATGATCCTCGATGCCGGCACCACGGTCGCCCGCCTGGCCGCCGCCCTCCCGCTGGAGGCCGAGCTCACCGTCGTCACGCACAGCCTGCCCATCGCGGCCCGCCTCGCGGACCACCCGGGCATGCAGCTCCACCTCGTCGGGGGGCGCGTACGGCACCGGACGCGCGCCGCCGTGGACGCCTGGGCGCTGCGCGCATACGGCGAGATCCGCGCCGACGTCCTGTTCGTCGCCGCCAACGGCTTTTCCGCCGAGCGCGGGCTGACCACCCCCGACCTCGCCGAGGCCGCGGTGAAGCGGGCGGCCGTCGCCGCCGCGCGCCGCGTGGTGCTGCTCGCCGACTCCTCCAAGCACGGCCAGGAGCACTTCGCCCGCTTCGGCGACCTGAGCGACGTGGACCTGCTGATCACCGACAGCGGGCTGAGCCCCGACGACGCGGCCGCGATCGAGCGCGGCGGCACGGAAGTAGTACGCGCATGAGCAGCACGAGTGGCACGAGCCCGAGCGGCACCGGCCTGAACAACGCGGACCTGAACAACGCGGACCTGAACAACGCGGGTCGGAGCAACGCGGGCGTGATCCTCACCGTCACCCCCAACCCCTCCCTCGACCGTACCTACGAGGTCCCCTCCCTCGACCGCGGCGAGGTCATCCGCGCCACCGGCGAGCGGATGGACCCGGGCGGCAAGGGCGTGAACGTCTCGCGCGCCGTATCCGCTGCCGGACGGCGCACGGTCGCCGTGCTGCCCCTGGGTGGCGCGCCGGGCGCACTCGTCGCCGACCTCCTCGACGCCCAGGGCATCGAGGTCGCACCGGTCCCGGTCGCCGGAGCCACCCGATCCAACATCGCGCTCGCGGAGTCGGACGGTGTCCTGACGAAGATCAACGCGCCCGGCCCCGAGCTGTCCGCCGAGGAACAGGAACTGCTCCTGGAGACGGTCCGCGAGCAGTCGCGCGACGCCGACTGGATCGCCTGCTGCGGCAGCCTGCCCCGCGGGCTCGAGCCCTCCTGGTACGCCGAGGTGGTCGCGCGGGCGCACGCCGGTGGTGCGCGCATCGCGCTGGACACCTCGGGGCGTGCGCTCCTCGAAGCGCTGCGCGAGCGGCCCGACGTGGTGAAGCCCAACGCCGAGGAGCTCGCGGAAGCCGTCGGCCGCCCCCTGGCGACCGTGGGTGACGCGGTGAAGGCGGCCGAGGAACTGCGCGAGATGGGCGCCCGCGCCGTGCTCGCGAGCCTGGGCGCCGACGGGCAGCTGCTCGTGGAGGACACGGGTACCTGGTTCGCGAGCGCACGCGTCGACGTCGTACGCAGCAACGTGGGAGCAGGCGACTCCTCCCTCGCCGGATTCCTGATCGCCGGCGGCCGCGGTCCGGCCGCGCTCGCCTCCGCCGTCGCGCACGGCGCCGCCGCCGTCCAGCTGCCCGGCAGCGTGATGCCGACCCCGGCCGACCTGGACCCGGCGGCGGTGACGGTCACGGCCGAGGTGCCGGTGGACCGCGAACTGAAGGAGCCGGTGTCATGACCCGCTTGACGTCGCCCGAGATGTTCACAGCAGCGGCCGGGATGCGGCGAGGCTCCTCGTTACTCGCCGTCCACGACGGGCAGCGGGGCACCCTGAGCCGCCCCGCTGACCAGGGGACGCAGGCCCCGAACCCGCCTGCGGCCCCCCGGAGGCGGGGTTTCCCCGGCCCCGCCTCCGACCCCCGCTTCACCTCTGTCCCCGTCCCCGTCCCCGTCCCCACCCCCGCCCACCACCCCACGCCCCGGGCGATACGCGTGCGAAGGAGCCCGCGATGAGCGACATGATCACCGCGGACCTGGTCGACCTCGACCTGTCCGCCTCAACGAAGGAAGCGGCGGCGCGATCCCTCGCCGAGCGCATGGTGTCCCTGGGCCGGGTGACCGACCTGGAGGGCTTCCTCGCCGACGTCGCCGCCCGCGAGGCCCAGATGCCCACCGGCCTCGACGGCGGCATCGGCATCCCGCACTGCCGCAGCGAACACGTCACCGAGCCGACGCTCGCCTTCGGGCGCAGCGCCGCCGGCATCGACTTCGGCGCGGCGGACGGCCCCGCCGACCTGATCTTCCTGATCGCCGCCCCGGCCGGCGCGGACGACGCCCACCTGACGATCCTGTCGTCGCTGGCCCGTCAGCTGATGAACGCCGAGTTCACCGACGCACTGCGCTCGGCCGGCGACGCGGCCGCCGCGGCGGCGCTCATCCGCGGCGAGGAGGCCCCGGCGGCACCGGCCGAGGCCGCCTCAGCCCCGGCGACCGTTCCGGCCTCAGCTCCGGCGTCCGCGTCCACCTCCGAGAACTCCGTGTCGGCGTCGGCGGCGGCCTCCGCCGACGCCGACACGGCCACCACCACCACCCAGGCCCAGGCCCAGGACCCGGCCTCCGCATCCGAGAGCCCCTTCCGGATCGTCGCCGTCACCTCCTGCCCGACCGGCATCGCCCACACCTACATGGCGGCCGAGTCCCTGGAGAACGCGGGCCGCGACGCGGGCGTCGAGCTGGTCGTCGAGACGCAGGGCTCGGCCGGCTTCACCCGCCTCGACCCGGCCGTCATCGCCGCCGCCGACGGCGTGATCTTCGCCCACGACGTCCCCGTACGCGACAAGGACCGCTTCGCCGGCAAGCCCACCGTGGACGTCGGCGTGAAGGCGGGCATCAACCGTCCCGCCGAGCTGATCACCGAGGTGCGCGGGAAGGCGGCGCGCGGTGAGGTCAGTGCGGCGGCCAAGGGCGGCACGCCGGTCGAGCGGACCGGCGAGTCCGGCGACAGCTACGGCACCAAGCTGCGCAAGTGGCTGATGACCGGCGTGAGCTACATGGTCCCGTTCGTCGCCGCGGGCGGTCTGCTGATCGCTCTCGGGTTCGCGATCGGCGGCTGGCAGATCAACAAGGCGCCCTCGGTCATGGAGCACTTCTCCTGGACCCAGGTCGACAGCTGGGGCGCCCTGCTGTTCCAGATCGGCGGGGTCGCCTTCGGCTTCCTCATCCCGGTCCTCGCCGGTTACATCGCCTACGGCATGGCCGACCGCCCCGGACTCGTCCCCGGCTTCGTCGGCGGCATGATCGCCTCCAACATCGCCGCCGGCTTCCTCGGCGGTCTGGCCGCAGGTCTGCTGGCGGGCGGCACCGTCCTCGCGATCCAGCGGATCAAGATCCCGCCGGTGCTGCGCGGCATCATGCCGGTCGTGGTGATCCCGCTGATCTCCTCGCTGGTCGTCGGCTTCCTGATGTTCGTCGTGGTCGGCAAGCCCATCGCCGAGGCCCAGAAGGGCATGACGGACTGGCTGTCGGGCCTCTCCGGCACCAACGCCGTCCTGCTCGGCGTCCTGCTCGGCCTGATGATGTGCTTCGACCTCGGCGGCCCCGTCAACAAGGTCGCGTACGCCTTCGCCACGGCCGGTATCGCCGTCCAGGACCCCAGCGACTCCGCGATGAAGGTCATGGCCGCCGTGATGGCCGCGGGCATGGTCCCGCCGCTGGGCATGGCACTCGCGACGACCGTCCGCAAGAAGCTCTTCACCCCGACCGAGCGCGAGAACGGCAAGGCCGCCTGGGTCCTGGGCGCCTCCTTCATCTCCGAGGGCGCGATCCCGTTCGCCGCGGCCGACCCGCTGCGCGTCATCCCGGCCTCGATGGCGGGCGGCGCGGTCACCGGCGCCCTGTCGATGGCGTTCGGCGCCACGCTCCGCGCTCCGCACGGCGGCGTCTTCGTGATCCCGCTGATCGGCAACGCCTTCCTCTACCTGGTCGCCATCGCGGCGGGCGTGTGCGTGACGACGGCCGTGGTCGTCGTCCTCAAGGGCCTGCGCAAGCCGGTCCCCGGGGCCGCCGAACCCGGGACGACGGAGGAGAGCGCGACCGCCACATCGGCGGAGACGAAGCAGCCGGTGGCCGCATAAGGGGCCCGGCGCCCCGCGTCCGCCGCTGTGCGGCTGTCTGCGGTGATCCGTAACTCTGTGCACGGAAAAGGCCTTTGGCGCGATGTGCGTGGCCTGCGAGATACGTCACGGTCCGGGACCAACGTCCCGGACCGTGGTGTGTACTGGGCGGTATGCCTGTGCATTTCACGCCCACTCAGCTGACGGTCCTGACCGTCCTCGCCGTGGCGTCCGTCGCCTGGCTGCTCGTCCTGACCCGGATCCTGCGCCGCATCCGCTCCGGTGCCGACAACCGTCCGGCGCTCCCCACCCGCCCTGACCTGCCGGCCCTCCCGCGCCAACGGCCGACCGGCCCCCATCTGGAAAGCGTCGAACTGACCCCCGCGGAGCGGGACGCCTTCGCGGGCCTCGTACGGCAACTCGACGGCGGCCGCTGACGCCCACACGCGTCCACACCGCTCAGGCGACCTGCCCCAGCCCAGGCGATCCACCCGGCCCTGCTGAGGCGATCCGCCCGCCCCTGCTCAGGAGACCTGTGCCGCCCGGCGTTCCATCGCGTCCCGGGCCGCCGTCTCGGACGGATACACCTCGCACATGTGCCGCCCGTCGGGCGTCGCCGTGTGCTCGACCTCCCACAGGGAGATCTCCTGGCCGTCGCGCAGCAGGAACGCATGCTCGTAGAGCGAGTAGCCCAGGCCGATACGACCCGCCCGGCAGGGGCGCCCGAAGGCCTGGGTGATCTGGTGCGCGAACGCCGACGTCAGCAGCGCGGCCGTGTCCGTGCCGGGCCGGTCGGGGTTCTCCGCGCGGCGCAGCAGCCGGCGCGCATGGTCCGCCGAGTCGTCCGGCACATACACATGCCGGGGTGCGCTGACCGGCGCCAGCTGCACCAGTACCGGCAGCTCGAAGTCCGGGGCGTCCGCCGGCAGCGGCAGCCGGGCCGTGGCGGTGCGCAGCTCCTCCTCGTCGACATACACCTCGTGCTGCGGCTCGCTGCCCGGCGCGGTGTTGTGCACGAGCTCCCACAGCGTGAGCGCGCAGCCGTCGGCCAGCAGCCAGGTGTGCCGGTACGTCTCCCGGTGCAGACCCGCGCTGTGGTGCGCGGAGTGCAGCGAGCTGTCGTGGGCCAGGGCGCAGTCGAGCCGCCGCAGGGCTTCGTCGGGCAGCTCGAACGAGTTCAGGGCGCGACCGAGCAGTCGCGCGAGGTGCTCCTCCGGAGACTCGGGCGACTCGGCTGGTTCGTACGCTGTCGTCTCGTACGGAACGCTCAAGGTTTCTCCCGGCATTGCTGCATGTCACCTTGTGGGTGCATACCGTAGCCCCTCGGTCGGACATCATGTCCGGGAACCGAGAAAACGTACGCCGGGAAAACGCGGAGGCCGCGCGAAAAGTTCCCGCGCGGCCCGGCGTCCTGTCAGAAACCGCCGGTCAGACGGCGTTCCCGGCGATCTCCGCCTACCAGGCTCTCAGCCCGCGCCCCCGGCGCTGCCCGCGCTCCCCGCTGTCCACTCGGCCCACGACATGTTCCAGCCGTTCAGTCCGTTGTCCGGGGCCACCGTCTTGTCCGGGGAGTTCTTGACGATCACGACATCGCCGATCAGCGAGTTGTCGTAGAACCACTTGGCGGGCGTGTCGCCCTGCGCGCCCCGCACGTCCGCGAGCCCGACGCAGCCGTGGCTGGTGCCGGTGCGACCGAAGGGCGGATTGCCCTGGTTGTACCAGTAGTTGCCGTGGATGAACGTGCCGGACGTCGTCAGACGCATCGCGTGCGGCACGTCCGGGATGTCGTACTCGCCGCCCAGGTTGACCGTCCGGCTGTTCATGCGGGTCTGCGTGAACTTCTCGGAGATCACCATCTGCCCGTTGTACGTGGTGTGCTCCGGGCTGCCCGACGAGATCGGAATCGTCTTCAGGGTCTGCCCGTCCCGCATCACGGTCATGGTCTGCGTGTTCACGTCGACCGTGGACACCTGGGACCGCCCGACGGTGAACGTGACCGTCTTCTTCTGTACCCCGAAGACACCGTTCGTGCCCTCGACGCCATCCAGGTCGATCTTCATCGTGACCTTGGAGCCGGCCTTCCAGTACTCCTCGGGCCGGAAGTCGAGCCGCTGCGCCCCGAACCAGTGCCCGACCACCTGCTGACCGCTGCTGGAGGTGACCGTGATGTGCGACTGCACGGCCTTCTTGTCGCCGATGGCCTTGTCGAAGGTGAACGACACCGGCATCCCGACGCCGACCGTCGTGCCATTGTCCGGCGTGTACGTCCCGATGAAGCTGTTGGCCGAAGTGACCGTGGTGAAGATGGAGTTGGCGGCGGCGGTCTTGCCGCTCGCGTCCTTCGCGATCGCCGATATCTGGTACTTCGTCCCGCGCTCCAGTTGCTCCTTCGGCTTCCAGCTGCTGCCGTCGGCCGACAGGGAGCCCTCCACGGCCTGTCCCGACCCGGCCACCGTCATCTTCACCTCGGTGAGCCGGCCGTCGCTCACCTTCACGCCGGTCGCGTTGATCGACGCGCCCGTCGAGCCGTCCTGCGCCGAGATGACGATCTTCGCCGTGGACGCCTTGGTGGAGCTCCTGCCGTCCTTGCCGCCGTCGTCCTTGGCGGTGGCGCTGCCCCCGCAGGCGGTCAGGGTCAGGGCGCCGACCACCAGGACGGCACAGGCTCCCAGTGCACGCCGCGCTGCTTTGTCCGCCGTTGTCACGGGCTGCTCCAGCTTCATGTGAGGTGAGTGATCCGCTCCGGTACGTGGAGTACGTGGAGTACGTGGACAAGGAGGGACCCGGCCGCCCGTGAGGTTCCCCTCCACCGGCCCTTGGCACCATCACGTGACAGAACCGGGACAGTCCCCCTTCCCGCGCGCCTCCCTGCCCCCTTCGCGAGTCGGAGTCGCCCCGGACCCGCGGCACGTCACCGGCCCCCGTACAACTCCTCGTAGGAGGGCCACAGGCCGCCCGGTCCGTCCACCGGCTCGGCGGCGCGGACGGCTCGTACGATCGCGCGGGTCACCATGTCCGCACCCGCCGCGAGGATGTCGTTCAGGGCGAGCGGGTGGGCGGGATCGAGTGGGCGGGCGCCCGTCGCCAGGGAGAACACCGTGTCCCCGTCGGTGAGCAGGTGGACCGGACGCACGGCGCGTGCGATTCCGTCGTGCGCTGTGCCCGCGAGCTTCTGCGCCTGCGCCTTCGACAGGTCCGCGTCGGTGGCGACCACCGCGAGCGTGGTGTTGAGCAGCGGCGACGCGTTCCTCGCCGCGCTCTCGGCAAGCCGCCGGCGCGCGGCCTCGTGCACCTGCGTCTCCGGGTATGTCACGCGCCCCTGGAACAACTCCCCGTACAGCACCCCTGTTTCGGGATCCAGCACCGACCCCACGGCATTGGCCACCACCAGCGCGGCCACCGTGATTCCCGAGTCGAGGAGGACGGCGGCGGTGCCGACCCCGCCCTTCATCGGGCCGACCGCCGCCCCCGTCCCGGCGCCCACGCATCCTTCCCGCACCCGCGCGCCAGGCTCGCTCGCCGCGGCCGCCTCGACCGCCGCCCGGCCGGTGGCCGCGTCCGGCCGGGCCCGGAAGTCGCCGCCCCGGCCCAGGTCGAAGACGCAGGCGGCGGGAACCACCGGTACGACGTGCGCGGGGTCGGGCCCCACGGGCACCCCGCGCCCCTGCTCCTCCAGCCAGGCCATCACCCCGGACGCCGCGTCGAGCCCGTAGGCGCTGCCCCCGGTCAGCACGACCGCCTCGACCCGCTGCACCAGGTTGCGTGGATCCAGGGCGTCGGTCTCCTTCGTGCCGGGACCGCCGCCGCGGACGTCCACGGCGGCCACGGCGCCGCCCTCCGGCGCGAGGACGACCGTGGTGCCGGTGAGCCAACCGTCGCCGGTGCGCGTGGCGTGTCCCACGCGCAAGCCGACGACGTCTGTCAGAGCGTCAACTGTCATGGGAGCCAGTCTCGCCCAGCGCACGCCGGGTGCGGCGGTGTCGCACCATACCGCCGCGCCGATCGCGAGGCTTGAACTGCGCCACCGCCAACGGCCCGAAAGGTTAGGCCGTCTGGACCCAGTTTCCGGCCCCCTGACGCGGTGAGGTTTGCAACGAGTCGTGACTGTCATTACTGATGTAACCCACATGCTCGGTTCTGGTGGAAAAGAACTCCTTCGATTCATGGGTAGGAAATGACGGCAGGAAAGGATCCGGGGTACGGCCTGAAGGGCGCTCAGGAGGGGGAGCCTGCGGAGCAACCACGCAGGTGGGCCTTTCAGCGACGCAGAAGGAGTGCGCGGGCATTCGGGGCTGTGACGGTCCGCCGCCACCGCCGGGCAATCCTCTGGAGTGCAGCGGTCGGCGGTCTGTTGTCCGTCGCGTCGGCCGGTTGCCTGCTGTGGGAGGTCCGCGCGGTCCAGAGCAATCTTGCTGCGGCGCAGGTGGCGACCGAACGAATCCGTACGGACCTGGTCAGGCATCGCCCGCCCTCGGCCGAGGCGCTGGGCTCCATCCGGAGACACACAGGGGACGCCCGGAGGGCGGCCGCCACGCCGGTGTGGGGCGTAGCCGAGAAACTCCCACTGGTGGGCCCACCGCTCCGCTCTGCCCGGGGGCTGAGTGCTGCCGCCGATGAGATGGCCACCGGAGTGCTGCCGGAGGCGGTGCGACTGCAGCAGATGCTCACGTCCGGCCAGATTGTGCACAATGATCGTGTCGACCTCCGCCGGCTTTCGACGGCCACGGACCTGCTGGGAAATATCCGCCGGCAATTGACGGGAATCCGGACGGGATTGAGTGGCCTGCCCGGTTCGACCGCGGTCCGTCGCCTTGATGCAGCACGGCAGCGGATGTCCGACCAGGTGGTGAGCCTTTCCGGCTCGGTCTCCAAGGCGGAGGCGACGACGCGGCTGCTGATGCCTGTTCTGGGCGCCTCGGGGCCGCGCTCCTACTTCATCGCCTTCCAGAACAATGCCGAGGCCCGGGGTACCGGTGGGCTCGTCGGCGCCTTCGGCATCCTGACCGCCGACCGTGGTCGCATCACTTTGCACGACTTCGCGTCGGATGACGCGCTGCCGCGTACCGCCACCCCCGTGGCGAACTTCGGGTCGGCGTTCGACCGCCGGTACGGACCTGCTGAGAGCACGCGGGGGCTGGCCAATTCGAATCTGTCCGCCCATTTTCCCTATGCGGCACAGATCTGGGTGGAACTGTGGCAGCGGCATACGGGCCAGCGACTCGATGGGGCCATCGCGACCGATCCCGTGGGACTCGCCCATGTCCTCAAAGCCACCGGGCCGGTCCAACTTCAGGACGGAAAACGGCTGACGGCGGCGAACACTGTAGAACTCACGGAGAGCACCCTCTACGCGTCGTACAACAACATCGAACGCAAACGTTTCCTGGTACAGGTCGCGCAGTCCGTCGCCGCTGCCCTGCTGAATCACCATCCCGATTCGGCGGCCCTCTTCCAGGCACTGCGGCAGAACACCGATGAAGGCCGACTGCGCATGTGGAGCAGAGACGCCTCCACCGAGTCGGCGTTGGAGGAAGCCGGGCTGGCGGGCGAAGTCCCCGAAAGAGCAGGGCCCTTCGCTCACCTCGTGGTGAACAATTCCGCGGGCAACAAGATGGACTACTATCTGGGACGCTCGCTGACCTACGAACTCGGTCCTTGCGACGGCGGTTTCCGTCCCAGCGTGGTACGGATCAGACTGACCAATACCGCTCCCGCCGCGGGTCTGCCTGCGCTGGTCGCTCTCCGTTCCGACGATCCCGGGCACCCGCACCCGCCGGGGTCCACACGGATCTGGATTTCGTTGTACGCCAGTTCCGGTGCGCGGTTCACCGGCGGGACCCTGGACGGGCGGCAGCTTCTGGTGTCGTCGACCGAGGAACGCGGTCACCTGGTGCTGGACGCGCAGGTGGAACTCCTGCCCGGTCAGACGCGAGAGGTGGACGTCCGTCTGCTGGAACCGGCTTCGGAACGCTCCCCCGTGGTTCCTGTGCAGCCGTTGGCGCGACCGCAGACCACCAAGGTGCTCGTCCAACCGTGCGCGAAGTAGACGGACGGCTGAGTCGAAATGCCGCCCGCGCTGTGGACGGTGAGCGAACGCGCGAGAAGCAGGTCCGCGAGGCCGAAGAATTTCGACAATACCCGAAAGGACGCGGCAGCGTCTTTGGACATACCGCCAGCAAAATGCCCAAATATGCCATTGGCGACTGACATTCTGCTGATCGGGGTTCACCTTGCCTGGGCAATGTGCCAGCGACGAAAAGTTGGCAGCGGTTCATCCTGCCGGTCTCCACACCGCACAAGAAGGCCAAGCCTGGCCGGGCGGTCGGTCTGGCGTTGCCGCTCGGTATCGCCGGCCGGCGGTGCGAGCCGCCATAGACGCGATCGCCTGGACTTGCGGCCTCTTGATCGCCGGCCTGACCAGCCGCAGCGCTTCCGACCCGCTCTTCGGACCCGGCGATCTGGTCGTCGTCTGTGCTGTCACCGGCGCCGCGGCGGTACTGGCCGGGACTGTCTGTGGGCTCTACTCCGGGCGCTATCAGGCGGAGACCGGCGCAGAGTTGAGCGCGGTTCTGGTCGCCGCCGGGCTGACCGCGCTGCTTCTGGAGGGCGTCTACCAGGCAGAGCTACCCCTGGTGGGCGGCAGACCGGCCACGGACGGCCTCGCCGTCCTGATCGGCGCGCTGGCGACGATCACCGTGCGGGTCGCTGTCGCGGCCATCCAGCACAGGCCGAGACGGCCTGACCCGAACGCCGTCAAGGTGATTGTGTTCGGCGCGGGCGGCGCCGGAACGCAACTGGTGCAGCGGCTGACCGGGCAGCCTGGCGCGCAGTACCGACCGGTTGCCCTGCTGGATGACGACCCCGGCAAGCGGCGACTGCGGATCTGCGGTATCCGCGTGCGCGGCGGACGGGAGCGGCTCGCCGAGGTCGCTGCGGAGACCGGGGCGACGGTCATGGTCGTCGCCCTTGCCGGCGGGTGCCGTGACGGCCAGGTGATCCGGGAGCTGACCACACTGGCCGAGTCGATCGGCCTGATCACCAAGGTGATTCCGGGCGTCGAGGAACTGGTCGCCGGACCGGCGCGGATCGACGACGTCCGCGACCCGCGGATCACCCAGCTCCTGGGGCGCGATCCGATCCGCCTGGACCTGAAGTCCCTCGCCGGTGATTTCGCCGGACGCCGCATCCTTGTCACCGGCGCCGGCGGCTCGATCGGTTCGGAGCTGTGTCGCCAGTTGCACCGGCTGGGCCCCGCGTCGCTGGTGATGCTCGACCGGGATGAATCAGCACTGCACGCGATCCAGCTCGCGCTGCACGGCCGTGCACTGCTCGATTCCGACGAGGTCGTGCTCGCCGACATCACAGATGCCGCCCGCGTCAGCGAGGTCTTCGCGCAGACCCGCCCGGAGATCGTGTTCCACACGGCGGCCGTGAAACATCTTCCGCTACTTGAGCGGTATCCGCGCGAGGCGCTGAAGACGAACGTGACCGGCACGCTGAACGTGCTGCGAGCGGCTGCGGCCTGCGGCGTGCGGTCGTTCGTGAACGTCTCCACCGACAAGGCGGCCGACCCGGCGAGCGTCCTCGGCACATCCAAGCGGATCACCGAGCGGCTCACCGCGCACATGGCCGGTGAATTCCCCGGGACCTGGGTGTCTGTCAGGTTCGGCAACGTCCTGGGCAGCCGGGGTTCGCTGCTCGGCTCACTGTCCGCGCAGATCGCTGCGGGCGGCCCGGTCACCGTGACTCACCCGCAGGTCGCCCGCTACTTCATGACGGCCACCGAAGCCGTCCAACTGGTGCTGCAGGCCGTGGCCGTCGGGGAGAGCGGCGAGGTCCTCGTCCTCGACATGGGAGACCAGGTCCGCATCGTCGACCTCGCCCGCCGTATGGCCGCCGCGGCATCGCGGCATGTCGAGATCGTCTTCACCGGGCTGCGGCCCGGCGAAAAGCTGGCCGAGGACCTGCTGGGCCGTGGGGAGCCGGACTACCGGCCGAGGCATCCGCTGGTCAGACAGGTGCCGGTGCCCGCGCTCGATGCCGGTGAGGTCACCGGTATCAGTCACCTCACCGGTCCCGATGAGGTGCGCGCCGCCCTGGCGCTCCTCGCCGCCGCGCCAGGCGCCGGGCAGCCTGCCTGTCTGCCTGTTCTGCATGGCCAGCCCGGAAGAGCGGAGGCCACCACATGACCGCCCCGCCCATGCCGGGCCGGAGCCGGGCAGGCTCGGTGATCGCGGAGGCGCCCACCGCTCTTCCCGGCGACGCCGGGGTCGGCGACCAGGCGCCTCACGGCAGGTCGTACCGCGGCAAGCGCATGCTGGACCTGGTCGTGGTCAGCCTGATCATCGTGCCGGCCGCGATGCTCTGCGCGATCGCCGCGCTGGCGCACCTGCTCGCGCACGGCAGGCCCGTCCTGTTCCGGCAGCAGCGGGTCGGCCGCGACAACCACCCGTTCGTCGTGCTGAAACTGCGTACGATGCACGATGCTCCGTGCGACTCGACGAGACCGGGCGACGCCGATCAGGCCCGGGTGACCGCGGTCGGGCGGGTGCTGCGCCGCACGTCCCTCGACGAGTTGCCCCAGCTGGTCAACGTGCTGCGCGGAGAGATGAGCCTGGTGGGGCCTCGGCCGACGCTGCCCTACCAGGTGCACCGGTACACCGGTCGTCAGCGGATGCGGCTGCTGGCCACCCCCGGCCTGACCGGCCTGGCGCAAGTACACGGGCGACAGTGCCTGAGCTGGCCTGAGCGCATCGAGTGGGATCTGCGTTACGTCCGCCATCAGAGCTTCTGGCTCGACCTGGCCATCTTGTTCCTCACCGTCTGGACGGTCCTGGCCAGGGGCGGAGCCACCGTCGGCCACGACAACGATCCCATCGCCGGCAGACCAGAAAGGATGCTCTCAGGTGTCTGACAGCAATGTCCGGATCCGGCTTGCGAGTCCCGACCTCGGTGAGGAGGAATGCGAGGCGGTACGCAGGGTCATGCGCAGCGGTGTCCTCACCAACGGGGCGGAGAACGAGGCTTTCGGGCAGGAGTTCGCCGACCGGCATCAGACGCGGTTCGGCGTGACGTTCTGCACCGGCACGGCCGCGCTGAACGCGATGTTGCTCGCCGAGGGCATCGGCCCCGGCGATGAGGTGATCGTCCCGTCGATGACCTTCGTCGCCACCGCGACATCGGTGTGCCACGTCGGGGCCACCCCGGTGTTCGCCGACATCGACCCACGGACGTTCAACCTCGATCCGGCATCGGTCGCGGCCCGGATCACCCCGGCCACCCGGGCGGTCATGACCGTGCACTACGCGGGCCGGCCCGGTGACCTCGACGGGCTGGCGCGGGTGTGCGCCGAGGCCGGTGTGCCGCTGCTGGAGGACGCCGCGCAGGCAGCAGGCGCCGAGTACCGTGGCAGACCGGTGGGCGCCTTCGGACGGTCGGCCATGTTCAGCTTCACTCCTACCAAGAACATCACGACCGGTGAGGGCGGCATGGTGCTGACCGACGACCCGGGCGTCGCGGAGCGGCTGAAACTCCTGCGCAACCACGGTCAGACCGGGCTGTACCGGCACGAGAGCCTCGGCTACAACTGGCGGCTGACCGAGATGCAGGCCGCGATCGGCCGGGTGCAGCTGCGCAGGCTGGACGGCATCCTGCGGCGCAAACAGCTGATCGCGCAATCGCTTACCCGGCGGCTGACCGGGCTCCCCGGCCTGATCACGCCGCATCAGGTACCCGATACGCGGGGCACCTGGATGCTCTACACCTGCCTGCTCCCCGGCATCCGCGACCATGTGCTCGCCGACCTGCTGGACCAGGGCGTGGAGGCACGGATCTACTTCCCGCCGGTACACCGGCAGCCGGTCTTCGCCGAGCGGGACGGCGGCAGCGGGCTCGCCGCGGCTCTGCCGGTGACCGAGGCCGTCGCTCAGGCGATGCTCTCGCTGCCCGTGCACCACCGGCTGACCGAGGCCGAGGTGGCCGAGATCGCCGACGCGGTGACCGCCGCCGTCGGCCGGGCCACCGCGTCAGCGGATGTCACGGCCCAGCTGATGCCGGTCGGCGCCGCCCGCTGACCGCCCCTCACGCATCCGCTGACTGCGGCCTGGTCCCCGCCGTGCCGACACCCCGCGTGCGGCGGTGACCAGCCGGGCGACGACCACGAGGAAGTCCTCGGATCAAGGCGCCGTGGAAGTGCACGGGACCCCCCTGATCAAACCGGCCGTCGAGGCTCCCGGGGCCCTGACCGGTCACCGGCGTCGGCCGAGCAGGGCGGGCCGCCGGTTGCCGGTGACCGGGCCGATCCGCGGGCCCTGGCGGGGACGCCGACGACCAGCTGACCGGCGGCGACATCGCGGGTCACCAGGGCCGCGGCGCCGACCATGACAGACGGCCCGATCCGACGGCCCTGCAGCACGGCGGCGTTACTGCCCACCGTGGACCCGGCGCCGACGGTCACGCTGCCGGCGACATTGGCCCCCGGCAGGATCGTCACGAAATCCTCGAGCACCGTGTCGTGACCGATGCTGGCGTGGTAGTTGACCTGGACATGTGCGCCGATGAGGGCACCAGTGGAGACGAACGCCTGACCGAGCACGACACAGCCGCGCCCGATGCTGGCGCCGGGGGAGACAACCGCACGCGGGTCGATCACCGTCGCCGCTCGCAGGCCGCGATCTTCGAATTGCCGGGCCAGCCTGCGGCGCGCGTCGGCGTCGGCGATCGCGACCACGAACTCGTCCCGCGGCCCGTCAGCCGCAGCCAACTGCCCGGGCAGCAGCACCGGACAGCCGGCCAGCGTGGTGGCCGCCGGGTGCTCGTCCACGAAAACCACCTCGGGTGGCGCGGCCGCCGCCCGCACCGCGTCCAGTGTTTCCCTGCCGAAGCCGCCCGCGCCCACGATGTGCAGCGTCACAGCCGCGCCTCCGTCCCAGGCCCTGGGCCCCTCGCCGGTTCCGAGACCGCGGTGAGGAACGCGCCCGCCAGCGCGGTCATGCCGTGATGCCGGTAGACCCAGCGACGGCCGCGTTCGCCCATCCGCTCCCGTTCGGCCTCGCTCATCGCGGCCAATTCGGCCAGGGCGCCCGCCACGTCCGCCGGTGACTCGGCGGGCACGCACACGCCGCCGCCGGACTCGCGTACCGGGCTGCCGGGCGCGTTGCTCGCGAACAGCACCGGCTTGCCGGACGCCAAGTAGTCGAACAGCTTGTTGCTGCTCAGGCCGTACTTGAAGACCGCGACATCACGCAGGCAGAACAACGTCACATCCAGCTCGGCCAGCACGGCCGGCACGGCCTGCTTCGGCACCGGCGGCCAGAACAGCACGTTGTCCAGGCCGTGCCGGTGCGCGAGCCGTTCGCACGCGGCCTTCTCCTGGCCGTCGCCGACCATCACGACAGCGACCCGCGGACGGCCGGCGGCTCGCAGTTCCGCCGCGGCCTCGACAAGGGTCGCCACCCCGTTGGCCGGACCGTGCGAGCCGATGTAGCCGGCGGTGAGACAACCCTCCTTGCGAAAGCGTCTGATCCGGTCGATCAGGTCGGCGGCCTGGTTCCCGGGGTCCGCAACGTTCGGGTCGGCCGACTGATCCGGATCCCTCGGCCGGGGGAAGTCGGTGATCCCGTTCGGCACATAATGGATCTTGTCGGCCGGCACGCCACGGGCCTGCAGGTAGCGGGCGGCGCCGGGCAGGAGACAGATCACGGCGGACGCGCGCCGGCAGCAGAAGGACTCGACCAGCCGGAGCAGCCGGGCAGGCAGCCCGTTCGCGCGCAGCGCGCCCATGTCGATCAGTGTCTGCGGCCACAGATCACGCACCTCGACGACGAAGCGGGCACGGCGGCCGCAGGCCGCCAGCCAGGCAGCGAGCACCGCGGCCAGGTGCACTGATGAGCCGACGATCACGTCCGGCCGGTTCAGGGCGCGCTGCGCCGAGAGGACCCGGGCCGCGTAGTGGACCATGTTCAGCACGCGGCTGTATCCGTTGCTGGTGTACGGCGGCGTGCGGACCCAGACGAAGCGGACGCCGTCGATCGTCCGGGTTGTCGTCTTCTCGCCGGGCACGAGCCGTTCCTCGCGTCTGCTGAAGTGGCTGAAACTGCTGGCGAAGACGGTGACTTCGTGCCCTTTCGCCGCCAGCACCCGGCCCAGCTCGTAATGCCGGGTGCCGGCGGCGCAGTCCGGCGGCGCCGCATAGTGGTTGAAGATCCAGATCCTCATGTCCTCGCCTCCACCTCCGTGACGCCACAGATACCGTCGGCCGGTGTCCACGATCAGATGCGCATCGCCGCGGCGAGCGAGCTGCCACGTGATCAACGCCGGCCTGACGAGCCGCGGACGTGCGCCGCCGCACTGAACACCTTCACGGCTGCGTTTTCCCCGTCCCACCTGCTCGTCCACACCGGAGAAACCGCCTTCCGGGCACCCGCCATGCCGACGGTGGACGGCCCGGCATCGAGAAACGTACTACGCAACGTGCGCGAGTCGCTACGTTCAGCTACTGACGCCGTTACATTGTGCCTGCATGCCGAGGCGGCGAGATCATCCGCCGCCCCAGCAGCACCGTTCCCGACCCGCGACTCCGAAGGCCGTTTCCCTGGTGCTGTCGATCACGAAAAGTCTCCGCGTCCGGCTGCCGGGGGTAAGTCCGGCGGCGATCGGGGGAACGCTGGCCACGCGCGTGCTGGCCACGGCCATGAGCTTCGCGGCGGGCGTCATCGCGGCGCGGGCCCTGGGGGTGAGAGGAAGGGCCACGTTCGCGGTCATGATGTCGGTCCCCGCCGTGCTGAGCATCGTCACCCTCCTGGGTATGGACAATGCCAACGCCCGGTTCGCCGGAACCTCGCACACCGCATTCCGGCAGATCGTCCGGTGGAGCGTCGCGTTCTCCCTGGTTCCGGGTTCCGCACTGGCGGGGCTGTGGCTGCTGCTCGGTCATCTCTGGCCGGTCGTACTGCTCGGCGTGCCGTTCCGGCTTGCGCTGGTCGTGGCCGCCATGTGCCCGATGGCCTTGCTGACCACGCTGCTCGGTATGGCTGAGATCGGCCGTGGCCGGGTCGCGACGTACAACCTCGTGAGCACCGTCCCCGCGGCCTGCTATCTCGTCGGAGTCTGCGGTCTTGGCGCCGCGGGAGCGCTGAGCCCCACCAGCTGCTTTCTGTCGGCGCTGGCCGGGCAGATGATCTGCGCCGGGATGCTGCTGATCGCGGCCACCACCCGCGTCCATGCCGACGGTGAACCGGTGTCCGCCCGCACCTTCGGCAGCTTCGCCATCAGGACCTACCTACCGAATCTCGTCCAATACGGAATGCTGCGCCTGGACGTGCCATTGATCCAGATGTTCGCCGGGGCGACGGCCGTCGCCGTGTACGCGGTGGCGCTGCCCCTGGCCGAGGGGCTGCTCCTGCTGCCGACGGCGGTCGGGCTGGTGATGTTTCCGGCGGTTACCTCCGGTGCCGTCGACGCGCGGGCGACGGCCAGGATCGCCCGGACCGTGTTCGCTGCCGCCGCTGCGTCGGCCGCCGTGGCGGCGGCAGCCGCACCCGTCCTGATCCCGGCTGTCTACGGGCAGCCGTACTCCGGTGCCGTGCCGGTCATCTGGGCGATGCTCCCCGGCCTCGTGCTGTTCAGCGCGGGCCGCTCGATCCAGCCGTACCTGGCGGCCGTCGGTCTGCTCCGGCCGGTGATCGCGGCTACCGTGACCGGCGCGATGGTCAACGTCGCGCTGCTCGTAGCCTTGACCCCCCACTATGCCGCGGTCGGTGCCGGCGCCGCCGACTCGGCCGGATACCTGGTGTTCGCGGTGCTGCTCGTCCTCGGGGTGCGGCTCGGCGTCCGCGCCCGCCGGTGCCGTCGGGCCGCGCCCGCCACCGAGCAGAGGGCGGCCGCTCCTGCGCGCCCGCCGGTCGGGCGACCGTCGGTCAAGAGGATGTCGGTCATGAGGGCCGGCGACCGATGGCGGAGCGCGTACTCGACGCAGGCGAGGCCGGTCCTGGCCAGGAGGGCCCCCGTGGTCGCGGCGGGGCTCCTGACCGCGGCGGCCGTCGGCTGTCTCGTGACGGCGTACAGCCCCACCGTCACCGTCAGCGCCGGGCTCATGGTCATCGTGCCGGCCTGTCTTCTGCTGATTCCGGACGCGGCTCTGTATGTGCTCGCAGCCGCCATCCCGCTCTCGCAGTCCGACGTCGGCGCTTCGCTGATCACCCCGAGAGTGCTGGTCGCTCTGATGATCATCTGCCTGCTGGGCCGCGTCGTCGCCGGCCGGGGGATCGCGCGGCCGAAGCTGATCGGCGCCCTGGCCACCGTCGGCACGGTCGGATACATGGCGGTCTCCAGCGCCATGATCGGCGACACTGATCTGCCCGGTACCGGCACATGGCAGTACCTGCTGCTGGTGTGCTCGCCGCTGCTGCTGCTGCCACTGGTCGCCGAACCTGGACGGGTTCTCGACCGGGCGCTCCTGTTGTTCTGTGGCGGCAGCGTCATTCTGGCCGTGTTCGAGATCGTTCAGGTCGGCTCCGTCTTCGCGACGAGGACGGATCTCGCCCCTGCCGTCACCGCCGCTCTGGCCATGACTCAGGGGTACGCGGACAACCACAACGCCGCGGGTGCCCTGTTCGTCATGGCGGCCGCGGTCCTGCTCGGGCGCTATCCGGCCGTCCGGGAGCGCCTGCCGCGGCTGGCGACCGGCATCGGAGTCATCGTGCTCGCGCTGGGGGTTGCGTACTCGCTGAGCCGCGCGGCCTATCTGGCGGGAATCGCGGTGGTCGTGCTCTACGCCGTCCGCAGATCGCTGCGCGGCGTCCTGGCCCTGGGCGTAGGTGTGGCGTGCCTGCTGCCGCTGCTGCCCGCTGCGGTCGCGGCCCGGTTCGGCTCGATGCTCGGCGGCGGCGCCCTGGACGCCGACTCCGCCGTACGGCTCGACCTCTGGAACAGCGCGCTGCGGATGTTCGAAGCGCACCCGGCTTTCGGTGTCGGATATCTGAACTTCGCCAGCCAGTTGCCCGCCTACTACCAAGCCACCGGTGATTACGAGGTCATGCTCCTACAGTTCCCGTTCCTGAATTTCGCGCACAACACCTACCTGACAGTGCTCTCGCAGACGGGCCTGGTGGGCACGGTCGGGATCGGCTCGCTTGGCGTGTTCGGCGTCCGCTGGGCGTGGCGCGCGGCCCGGTCCGGTGATCCCGCTGGTGAGGCGGCGTTGCTGGCCATGCTCGGTGCCGGCGTCTGCTCCTTCTTCGGCGAGGTCCTGTTGCTCCCTCCTCTGCTGGCCGGTCTGACGTTGATCGTCCTGGCCGCGAAGCCGGCTCGGGCCGACGTACCGCCACCGCCACCGCCACCGCCTTCGGTGCCGGCGCGGGCGCGGGCGCGGGCGCGGGCATCGGCATCGGCAGCGGTGGCGCGATGAGTACGTCCGAGATCGGGAAGTCCCCGCGGCCCTTGCGCATCCTGCAGATCACCTCGGCCGCCATCGGCGGAAGCTGGTTCTACGACCAGGTGCGGGGCCTTGCCGAACTGGGCAACGAGGTGTGCGCGGTGTTGCCCCAAGAGGGCCCGCTCACCGACCGGCTGCGCGGGGTCCGCGGTGTCCGGGTGGAAATCATCCCGGGACTGCCCTATCGGATCCGGCAGCTGCCGGTGCTGATGACTGGGCAGTGGCGGCTGATGAAGTTCGTCAGGGAATACCAGCCGGATGTCATCCACTCGCATCTCATCGTCGCGAAGCTCTTGGCCCGAGTGGTGTCGGCCGCCTACCGGCCCGCGCTGGTCGTGTCACAGGTTCCGGGAGTGGTGCATCTACGACTCGCGCCCTTCCGGATCCTGGAGCGACTTTCGCTGCGCCGGGACGATCTGGTGATCGGATCCTGCCGGGCGATCGCGCACCGTTATCAGGCCATGGGGGCGCGGTCGGTCGCCGTCAGTTACTACGGTTGCGACGTGCACCGGTTCGATCCGGCAACCCCGCGGGAGCCGTTCCGCCGTGAGTTCGGGCTCACCGACGACACGCCGGCCGTCGGCATGGTCGCGTACATGTATCCGAGCAAGTCGCGGGCGTTCCGCCAGGTTGGTGTCAAGGGGCATGAGGTCTTCATCGACGCCGTCCCGCTGATCCTGCGACAGAACCCCAGTGCCAGGTTCTTCGTGGTCGGCGACGAACTGGTCGGTGACGGGGAGTACCGGCGCCGGCTGGAACGCCGCGCCGCCCGGCTCGGCGTCGCCGACCGGATCAGCTTCACCGGCTTGCGGTCCGACGTCAGCTCGGTCATGGCCGGGCTGGACGTACTGGTGAACCCATCCATGGACGAGTCCGCCTGCTACACCGTGGTGGAGGCGTTGCTCATGCGCAAGGGCGTGGTGGCGACCGATGTCGGTGGCCTGCCGGACACCGTCCAGCACGGCCGCACCGGCCTGTTGATCCCGCCCGCCGATCCGACGGCACTGGCACAGGCCGTGAACGCACTGGTCGCCGATCCCGCGGCGCGTCTGCGCATGGCCGACCGCGGCCGTGAACTCGCGCTCCGGCAGTTCGACATCGCCAGGACGGTGAGCCAGGTGAACGAGCTGTACCACGAAGCACTGGCCGCGCGGGGTCATCGCAGGCCGCTCCGCGGGGGGAATCCGGCGTGAACGACACGACGCGGGCCGCAACGACGCTGGTCGACATGGCGGGGAAGGCGGTACTCGATCTGCGGCGGCCGAGCTGCCCGGTCGACGCGCCGCCGCCAGGCGACATGCCGGCCGACCAGCCGGGCGGGGACCCGCCCGACATGTGGCCGATGACCGGCGGGAGCATGCTCGACCACAAGGGCCTGACGTTGCACGCGTATGCCACGACCGGCGAGCGGTCCTTTCTCGACGCGAGCGAGGGTGCGGTGGAACTGATGCTCCGGCTGCTGGGCGCGGGCGGTTGCTCGCACCATCAGGGCGTGGCCGTCCACCAGCACGCCGCGGACCGGCTGCGCGACTCGCCGGCCGAGTTCGACCTGGGGTACTGGACCAGACACGACCTGCGGTACCGCGCGCCCGCCAGTCTCGCCTACCACTGCCTGCACACCGCGTTGCTGACCGCGGCCGGAAGCGTGCTCGCCGATCCACGACGGCCGGCGGTGGCGACGGCATGGGACCGCTCCACGCGCAGCCCGGCCGGACAGCTGCGAGCTGCGGCGGGCAAGAGCCGTTTCGTCCTCGGGGAGCGCCGTGCCGGATCGTGATCACGTCGTGCGCCGGCCGGGCCCGTGCGATCCGCCCGCCGCGCCGCTGCGCGTCGTCCTGCTCGCGCCGGCCACGTCGGCCCACACTCGGCGCTGGGCGGACGACCTGGCCGCGCGGGGGCATCAGGTGACCGTCTGCAGCTGGCACGAGCCGGACCTGCGTCCAGAGGGCTGGCGAGCAGTGTCCGCCCCCGCCGGACCGTGCCTGCCGGTGCGGGTGGTGCGGGCGGTGCACTGGCTGCGCCGCGAGGTGCGCAGGGCGAGGCCGGATGTCGTCCATGTCCATTCGCTCGGCCTGCACGGGGCGCTCTCCCTTCTGCTGCCGGCCCGCTCGGCGGTGCCGGTCGTGATCACTCCGTGGGGATCTGAACTGCGCGCGGCGGAGCAGCATCCCGGCCGGGCGTGGGTCGCCTGGCTGGCGCTGCGGCGGGCCGCCCGCGTGGTGCCGACCTCCCAGGAGGTGGCTGGGCACGTCGCGAGCCGATACCGGGTCCTCCGCTCACGGATCACGGTTCTTTCCTGGGGGGTCCCGGACGTGCTGCTGGATGCCGGAAACGACGCCGATCCACGGTTGACGCGCGCGAGGTACGGCATTCCGGCCGGAGCCACGGTCGTGCTGTCGGTCCGCAGCACGTCAGAGGTCTACCGGACACGCGAGATCCTCGCGGCGTTCACCCGTGTCGCGCGGGTCCGGGCCGACCTGTTCCTCGTGTTGCTGGTGGGGCACCGGCCGGCTCATGCCGCCGCCAGATGCGCGCAGCAGGAATATCTCGTGCCTCTGCGCGCCCGAGCACAAGAGCTGGCCGGCCGGGTCGTCGTCATCGATCGGCCACTCGGCCAGGACGAGATGTTCAGCCTGATGCGAGCGAGCGATGCGGCGATTTCGGTTCCTCAGGCCGACCAGCGAAGCTCATCGGTGCTTGAAGCCGCGGCTGCCGGATGCCGGCTACTGCTCTCTGACATCGCGCCCTACCGAGAACTGGTGGCGGACGGCCTGTCGGCGGACCTGCTTCCCGATCCGCTGGTCGGCTCGTTGGCTGACGCCCTCTCAAGTGTGGGGCCGCTGGACGCCGCGGACAGCCTGACCAATCGTCAGTTGATCGGTCGGGCCGAGCGCGGCTCCTTGAAGGTCGCGGAACTCGAACAGCTGTACAGAGATGTGGCCCGCGCCCGGACGGTGTGATCAGGGCCCCTGTATGCGGAGGGGCGATGAGAAGTGCCTTCGGCGGGAAGACGGCACCGCCCACTGCTGGTTCAGCGGGCGGTGCGGCTCGGCGGCTGTGCCGGAACAAGAGCGACACGGAACATCCTGGGCCAGAACTTGCCCGTGAGAAGGAACTGGTCCGTTCCGGGGACGGCCGCGATGCCGTTCAGGGTGGAGCCGGGGACGAGTTCGTCGGCGTGCAGGAGGCCCGAGGCGTCGATGCTTGCCGTCACCGCACCGGTGAGGGGGTCGATGCGCACCACGCGGTCGGTGAAGAGCACGTTGGCGTAGACGGCGCGGTCGGCGCACTCCAGTTCGTTCACCCTGATCACCGGTCGGCCGTCTTCGGTCACGGTGACCTCGCCCGTCTTCGCGAGAGTGCGGGGATCGCGGAAGGTCAGTTGTGCCGAGCCGTCGCTCGTCACCAGCCGCCGCTTGAGGCGGTCGAAGCAGATGCCCCAGCCTTCTTCGGGGTAGGGGAGGCGGCGCAGCTCCCTCAGTGTCGTCGCGTCCCGCTCGATGGCGATCCGGTCCCGCCAGGTCAGCTGCCACAGGGTCCGGCCCACCAGGGTGATTCCCTCACCGAAGAGAGGAGCGGGAAGGCCGGCGCGTGCCATGGGCGACGTGCCAGGAGCCCCGTACCGTACGGAGGACCGACCGGACAGCCCGGTGCCCTCATAGAGCGTGCCGCCGGTCATCTCCAGGCCCTGGGTGAACGATTTCGGGTCGTGGGGGAGGGTTTCGAGGACCTTCACCCGCAGGTGCTCGACCCGGTTGGGGTCGGCCTGCCGCCAGTGCGTGTGGCTTCGGCCGCCCGGATCGGCGGACGCTGCTGCGATCCAGACGCAGCCGGTGACCAGGAGCGCCGTGACGGCCGACAGGGCGCACCTCGGTGTGCGGCGACGGTGCGCCGCCCGATTGCCGGAACGACTGGCTCCGGCAGGCGGACGGCGCACCGGCCCCGGCAGGGGCGCCGTGGTCCCGTCGTGTGCACTCCCCGATCCGTCAGGAATGGCGACGACGGCGTGCGGCCAGCATCGTGCCACCGCCCGCGACGAGCAGGGCGCTCGCGATGCCGCCGATCACCAGGGCCTGGTGACTGCCCGTTGCCGCGAGCCTCTTGGTGTCCTGGTCCGGCTGCGGGTGATTCGCCGGCTCGACGTCCCTCTGCGGGTAATCCATCGGCTCGACCGCCGCGGCGACTTCGTGGGAAACGGCCTGACTGCCACCCTGTCCAACGCGCTCACCGTGTCCTGGCTCTTGGTGGTGCGCGGCCTTGGCCGGGTGGTGGGGCGGCTTGTGAGGGGGAGTGGGCAGCGTGACGCCCAGCACGTAGATGGTGACGCCGAGACTCGAGTCGGGGTGGTGCGAGGTGAGTCGGAAGACGTGCCAGCCGGTGATGGTCCTCGCCGGGATGGTCACGGTTCCCGCAACCGATCCATCGAGCCGGGCCCGGAAGCGGCCGAGCACGACCGGGGTCGATTCCAGCAGCGCTGTGACGTTCGCCCCGGCGGTGAACACGCCGGAGACGGTGCTGAAGGTCAACTGCGCCCCGGCTGTCACCGTGGTGGCGCTGACGGACAGGGGCGGGGGCGGCGGCGGGTACGGCTGTGCCGAGGCGGTTTGCGCTCCGATCAGCGGTGCTCCGATGAGAATAACGGTCGATGCCGCCGAAGCCAGTGCGGCCCGCCATCTGCGCGATGCTGTCATCTTCTTCGATCTCCTCGACTTGGGTCCGGGCCTGGGCCTGAGGTGGCCGTGAGCTGTGCGTGGGCACCAAGATCTGGATATATGGAATATGTGGGACGCGGCGACATTTACTGGCGCGACGGCGCGAGAAGTCACCGGATTGGGGGAGCCCCCGCTCACGTGGCGGGCGTCGCAGAGATCGTTCGAGGGCCGACACGAGGGTTGGCTCCATCGCTCGAAGTGTCCGAGTCCCTATGGTCGACTGCGTCCATAGGGAACAGAAAGTCCCAATTCGGGTCGTTCCCTCAGTCCTGTGAGGGGTGCAGCTTGGATCTTCAAGGATTCCTGAAGGCTCTTGCCAGACGCTGGCCGACGGTCGGGGTCTGTCTGGTTCTCGCGGTCGGGGCGGCCCTCGGCGTGACAAGCCTGAGCACCCCCGTCTACGAGGCGAGGACGCAGCTCTTCGTCGCCACCCGCACCGGTGAGGACACCGTCGACCTCAACCAGGGGCAGACCTTCTCGCAGGCGCGTGTGCAGTCCTACGCCGAGATCGTGAGGACCCGTCAGGTCACCGCTCCCGTGGTGAAGCAGCTTGGGCTGCGCGGCACCCCGGAGGAGCTGGCGTCCCGGATCACCGCCGTCGTCCCGCTCAAGACCGTACTCATCGACATCACCGTCCGGGACACCGTGCCCCAGCGCGCGGCGCGCATCGCCAACGCCGTGGCAAAACGGTTCAGTTCGGTTGTCGAGCAACTGGAGACCCCCAAGCGCCCGGTCCGCTCGCCACGGTCCGGGAAGGGCGGCCACGGCGCGGATGCCGCGCCCGTGTCCCCGGTCTCGCTGGGCGTCACCCAGGAAGCCATTGCGCCCACCGGTCCCGCGTCGCCGCGCCCCTTGCTGAACCTGGCCGCGGGTGTGCTCGGCGGCCTGCTGCTCGCCGCCGGGCTGGTCGCCCTGCGTGAGACGCTCGACACCACGTTCAAGACGAGCGAAGCGCTGGGCGGATTCACCTCGCTGCCCGGCCTGGGCACCATCCCGTACGACAGGAATGCCCCGAGGCAGCCGCTGGTCAGTGCCGACGGGCACTCCAGGCGCGCCGAGGCATTCCGCAAGCTGCGGACCAACCTGCAGTTCTCGCAGGTCGACGATCCGCCGCGGATCATCGTGGTGACGAGCTCGGTGCCAGGAGAGGGCAAGACGAACACCGCGATCAACCTCGCCCTCTCGCTCGCCGAGGGCGGCGTCTCCACCTGCCTGGTGGACGGTGACCTGCGCCGCCCGTGCGTGGCGCCGACCTTTGGCCTCATCCAGGACGCCGGCCTCACCACGGTGCTCATCGGACAGGCCCGTCTCAAGGATGTGATGCAGGAGGTCGCCGGCGGACTCTCGGTGCTCGCCAGCGGCGCTGTGCCGCCGAACCCCGCGGAACTGCTCGCCTCGGCGCGCATGGAAGAGGTGCTGCGCGAGCTTGCGGACATGTACCAGGTCGTGATCGTCGACACCGCGCCGCTGCTGCCGGTCGCTGACACCGTGGGCCTCGCCTCCCTCGCCCAGGGCGCGCTGCTCGTCGTACGGGCCGCGAAGACCAGCCGGGACCAGGTGCGCACCGCGACGGAGGCACTGGAGCGCGTGGGCGTCCGCATGCTCGGCACCGTGTTCAGCATGGCTCCGGTTTCCAAGGCCGGTCACTATGGCGGTTACGGCGCCTACGGGCCGTACGGCGAGCTGCCCGCTCCGCGTGAGTCGGCCCTGCCGGAGGGGAGTGTGCCGGCCCTGCAGGAAGGGAGGGTCGCCTCCGCGATGGCGAATCCCCCGGACCGGAAATGACCCGGATCCTGTTTGTCTGCACCGGAAACGTGCACCGCTCGGTGATCGCCGAGCGCCTGCTGGCGGCGAGATTGCCGCCCGGCGCGGCCCTGCACCCGGAGAGCGCCGGCACGGAGGCGTGGCACCGCTCCTCCATGGAGCCCACCACCCGCGCGATCGTGGAGGAGTTGGGTGGTGACGGCAGCAGATTCACCTCCCGCCCGCTCACCGCGCGGTTCGTGGTGAGCGCCGGGCTGGTCCTCGGGCTCGCGCGCGAGCACCGGGAGGCGGCGGTGCGCCTCGCGCCGGCGGCGATGCGGCGCTGCTTCACCCTGAAGGAATTCGTGCGGCTCTCGGACGGGGGAGGCGCGGGAGGTGGGGGTGAATTCGGCGCCGTGTTGGCGGCCGTGGCCACCCGCCGCGGCGCCGCGGCCCCGGTCCAGCCGGCCGAGGACGACATCCCGGACCCCTGGGGCAGGCCCCGCGAGGAGCTGTACGCGTGCGCCGTGGAGATCGACAGGGCGGTGAGCCGGCTGGTCAGGCTGTGGGGGATGTAGTCGTGCATGGTGATCGTCAGCGGGAGCGAGGAGTGGCGTGGTTCGGTCCGGCGGGAAACCCACGCCGGCGCACGGCAGGCGACACCGGGTCGGCGCTGTTCCGTGAGCGGTTCCGGCAGGGCGAGCCGGTCGGCAAGGGTGTACGAACGCCGATCCTCCTCCGTCTCGCCGATCACCGGTCTCGGCACACAGCAGTTGTCGGGGCGGGTGGTCCGGCCCTCAACCGGCCCGGCCCCAGGGCCGTACCCTGGAGGCATGAGCACCTCCGCCGCCCCCGAGCCGCGCGCGCCGAAGGCCGCGCTGATCTTCGACGACCCGCTGGACCGGCAGTCCTCGGACGACACCGACCGCGGGTGGGGCGAGCGCCCCGCCTCCGACGGCGACAGCGCCGCCGACCTGAGGCGCTTCCTCGACGAGAAGCCGCCCCACCACATCTGAACCCGGCGGGCCGTCCGGCGCAGTACCGTCCGCAGCGTCGCTACCGCTCGCCGTGGCCCGAGCCCCGCTGGGCGACCAGCGCGTCGCGGATCTCCTTGAGGACCTCCAGCTCGGTCACCTCGATGACCTCCTGCGTGCCCTCCTTGGCCTTCCTGCGGGCCTCCACCTTCGCCAGGTACTTCGACATCGGCAGCACCATCAGGAAGTAGACGACCGCCGCGGTGATCATGAACGTGAGCGTCGCGCCGAGGACGGAGCCCCACAGGATCCGCACTCCCGTCGCACTGTCGCCCGTGCCCGTGCAGTGGCCCTTGAGACAGGAGCTTTGACTTGCTCCTCGGGCTGAAGCCCGAGGATTCTGGCCTTCCCTGACTGGTTGCTGTGCCGCTACGCGGCACGGGGTTCGGTCGGGAATCCGTGGCTTCCTGTTTCTTCGCGCTGTGCCAGAACGGGTTCTGGTCTTACCGGCGCTCCGCAGGCCGATGCCGCCAGTCCGGCGGCCGTCTTCACGTTGATCGCGGCGTTGTGGTCCCGGTCGTGGACGGCGCCGCAGGCGGCACAGGTCCATTCCCGGACGTTCAGCGGTTTGGGCCCGTCCACGGCGCCGCAGGCAGAGCAGGTCTGGGAGGTCGGTGTGAACCGGCCGATCTTCACCAGCATGCGGCCATACCGCTGCGCCTTGTACTCCAGCATGTGCACGAACGACGACCAGCCCGCGTCATGGACGGACTTGGCCAGCCGGGTACGCGCCAGCGCTTTCACTGCCAGGTCCTCCACGGCGATCCCTTGGTTCTCGCAGATCAGCTGTGTGGAGAGCCGGTGGTGGAACTCGCGGCGCGCGTCAGCGACCTTGGCGTGGGCGCGGGCGACCTTCAGGCGGGCCTTGGCCCGGTTCTTGGATCCCTTCTGTTTGCGGGACAGCTCCCTCTGGGCCTTCTTCAGCTTCTTCTCTGCGCGCCGCAGGAAGCGCGGGGAGTCGATCTTCGTGCCGTCGGACAGGACCGCGAAATGCGTGAGGCCGAGGTCGATGCCGATGGTGCGGTCGGTGTCGGGCATCCGCGTCGCGTCGGCGGCGGGGTCGGTGTCGATGACGAAGGAGGCGAAGAATCTGCCCGCGGCGTCCTTGACGACGGTGACGGAGGAAGGGGCGGTAGGCAGAGGGCGGGACCATTTCACCTTCACCGCGCCGATCTTCGGCAGGTTCAGACGGTTGCTGTCGGTGACGCTCCAGCGGGCGTTGGCGGTGAACCGGATGGACTGCCGGGCGTCCCTGCGGGACTTGAACCGCGGCGCACCCAGTTTCGGGCCCTTGCGCGTGCCCTTGAGGGAGGCGAAGAAGTTGCGGTAGGCGGTCTCGGCGTCCCGCAGGGACTGCTGGAGCACCACCGCGGACACCTCACCCAGCCAGGACCGCCCGGCCGTCCGCTTCGCCTCGGTGATCAGCTTCCGGGACAGGTCGCCGGCCGTCGGGAAGGGCTGCCCGGCCCGACGGGCGTCCTCGCGGGCCCGCACGGCGTCGTTGAACACGACACGGGCGCACCCGAACGCCCTGACCAGAGCGGCCTGTTGAGTGGCGTCGGGGTACAACCTGAAGGCGTACCGGAGCTGCATGACGATCACACTAGGCACGTCGAACCCGCGTAGTCATCGGGAACGTGTGAACGATCCGTCACCGTCACGAGCCGGTTCCGGCTCCGCCGGACCTGAGTCTGCGACGCTCCGCGTCGACTGTCGGCGCCACCAAACCCAAACGGGTCAAACGAACACCAAAGCCCTAACCTCGCGCTTTCACGAGTTGGGGCGTCCGAGGCTTGATCAAATAAGCAGAGAGTGCTCCTGACCTGCAACGATGGGACTTGTCTAGGGTCCTGTTGGCTGCACGGAAAGAAGCACTCTCCAGGTGAAGAAGCGTATCGGGTCATACCCGCGTGTCCGCATCGAGGGCGGCGGCCGGACGGTGGTCTCGCAGGCCGGGGGCGTGCTGCTGGTCGAGACCGTCCGCAAGGCCGGCTTGGACACCGCGATATCAGCGGCGCTGACGCCGTGGCGGAAGCCTCGTGCGGTGCACAATCCGGGCAAGATCCTGCTGGACGTGGCCCTGGCGGTCGCGCTGGGCGGGGACTGCCTCGCGGATGTCGCCATGCTGCGGGCCGAGCCGGCCGTGTTCGGGCCGGTGGCCTCCGACCCGACGGTCTCCCGCCTCATCGACACCCTCGCAGCCTCCGGGGAGAAGGCCCTGCGGGCCATCCGTGCCGCGCGGGCTGAAGTCCGCCGCCGTGTCTGGCAGCTGGCCGACCGGGAAGCGCCTGATGCGGGCGGGACGGTGACCGTGGACCTTGACGGGGTGCTGGTGATCGCACACTCGGACAAGGAGGACGCCGCACCGACGTGGAAGCGAACCTACGGCCACCACCCGCTGATGGGGTTCGTCGACCACGGACCGGGCGGCACGGGTGAACCGGTGGCGGCCCTGCTCAGAGCGGGCAACGCGGGATCGAACACGGCCGCCGACCACATCACCGCCGCCCAACTGGCCCTGGCCCAGCTGCCGAAGAAGTACCGGCGCGGACGTCGGACCCTGCTCCGCACCGACTCCGCGGGCGGCACCCACGACTTCGTCGCCTGGCTCGCTCAGCGAGGACGGTGGCTGTCCTACTCGGTCGGCATGGTGATCACCGAGGCGATCCACCAGCACGTGCTGAAGGTTCCGGCATCAGCCTGGACGCCCGCCGTCGAGGCGGACGGCGAGATACGCGACGGCGCCTGGGTCGCCGAACTCACCGGCGACGTCCTGGACGGCTGGCCGGAGGGCATGCGGCTGATCGTCCGGAAGGAACGACCGCACCCCGGGGCCCAGTTGCGGCTCACGGACGCGGACGGCATGCGGCTGACCTGCTTCGCCACCAATACCTTGGGCCGGCCGATCGCCGAACTCGAGCTCCGTCACCGACTGCGGGCCCGGGCAGAGGACCGCATCCGCGCCGCCCGGGCCACTGGCCTGCGCAACCTGCCCCTGCACCGCACCGCCCAGAACCGGATCTGGCTGGAGATCGTGCAGATCGCTCTCGACCTGCTGGCCTGGATGCCGACGCTCGCACTGACCGGCAAGGCCAGGCTCTGGGAGCCCCGCCGACTACGGCTCCGCCTGTTCACCGCGGCCGGACAGCTCGTGACCACCGGCCGTCGGCGAACCCTCCGCCTGTCCCGGCACTGGCCCTGGACCGGTCACATCACCGCAGCCCTCGACCGGCTCACCCAACTGCCCGACCCCGGCTGACCAGCGAAGTCCCCGCCCCTTCGACAGCACCCCAACACCCGGAGCAGTGGAATCCGGCGCCATCCCGAGGCGACACTCGGGTCTTCGGCCTCCACAGCCTCAGCCGACGGCACGAAAACGGTCCACCGACTCCGTCGGCGGACCGTCACGAAACTTCGAGGTTAATGACGTCACGAGATGTGCAGTCATCCGCCGAGGAGGGCTGTGCTATGGAGCTGTAAATCGACTGCTTAATTAACCCTGGTAGCGAGTCGTGACGTAAGAGACGCTGAAGGTGCAGTCATAAGGTGCCGCTATGACCGCCTTGCTGCCCTTCTTGCGCACCGGAGAAATTGCCCCGTTACCCTCCCAGTCGCACTCCGCCTCCGAGTAGTACGTGCCCGCAGCGGTAGCTCCCGACCCCTGGCAAACCTGCTGCCACGAGGTCGAGAAGTACTGGCCGAGGCAGTTGTTCACCGTGTTTCCGTTTGTTGCGGAGGCGACGGGCGCAACGGAGAGACCGGCTCCAGCGGCCAGTACGGCTGCCAGAGAGATCTTGGCAGCGAGAGACCGGTTAAAAATGTGGCTCATGTATCGCTTCTTTCATTTCGGATGATTGAACGACTTGCTCGAGTGATCGAAGAAATTACCCCTCTTCGATCCGCCGAGTGATTTTGCACTCCGGCTGTACACATATTGCGCAGCACGCCGGATTGACTGTTCACCGAACAGCCAAACCTTGGGGGTGCACCTTCCGGGTGAAACGATCTTGATATCACCGCACTGCGGCCGTCAAGCCCCTGCCATTATGTGTCCTGGAGATTATCGGAGTCGGGTTTCTTGAACAAACGCCGAGCGGAAGAGATGCGCCATGGCGTCAGCGAGTAGACAAGAATCCCCAAAAGACACAGAGCGACATTTCCGGCTGCTGCCCCTATATCTTCGATGGGACGTGCCGTGAATTCCCACCATGGAAAGTTCCCGTCGGTGTCCGTCGTCCCCCAGTACAGCATTGGAACTAGAACAAGAACCGGCAGAATCCAGCACACTCGCCAGCCGAACATTCGTCCTGCAGCCAGCGCGATACCGAACCAGCCGAAGAAGTCCCGGATCATTATGGCTGTCATCGCGCTCGGGAAAGCGAGCGACACCGACGCGATGAAGCATGCACAAGAGGAGAAAGTGACGAGAATCAAAAATATCTTCTGTTGCACATGAAATGTCGAAGTTGCTACTTGTTCGAGTGACTCTATAGGGCTGTACAAGGCAGTGACGGAAACTACAGCCGGTCCGAGCACGAAAAAGCGCCACATTGGAGGAGCGGTACTACCAGGGCTGAGCAGTGGTATAGGGATAAGATGTCCCCCGATCACCGAGGTAACCAACCCCAAGACGCATGCAATCCCAAGTGCTACGAACGGCCTACGAGGACCCGCAAAGCGCAGGAATGTCGACCACGGGCTATCGGCAGTAGCGTTCATCGAACTTTTCCGCGGTCTTGGCTGCCCATGCATCCTGAGCAGACTGAGTCTTGTGTTTTGCGATATCCTCGGCCTGCTGCCGCGCTTCATAGAAGCCGGAGGATCCGCCGTTGCCAAGTCGATATTCAGGTGTTCCGCCGCCCGCCAGGGTGATCTCTACCCAGTGCTGAAGCGTGTCCGCAGTGTAATCATTATTCGCTTCCGCGGCGGACCAGTCGCATGCCGGCGGGAATGTCTGGTGAGAGATGGCGGCTGCCAGTGACGAAGCCAGCGACCATCTATTTCCCTCAAGAATACTGAAGTCGCCAGTGGCCTGTTCCACAACCTTCGACCCGATCTGTATTCTTTCCATTTTTAGCCCGTACTCGTGGGCGCGTTCTGGAAGTTTAAAAACGTCAGGCAGCTTCGAGGCACGAAGACTGACCTCTCGCATCATGGGGACGTATTTTGCTTCCTCAGGCCAGTAGCAGAGTTCGATGGAACCAGTGGTGCAGGTCTCTGTTTTCGGTGCCTTCCTGTCATGCACCATCGGATAATTGGCTATCACCGCTGCAGCAAGTGCGGCGGTCATCAGGCTAGCCAAGACCGGTATCGGCACCTTGCGCCGGATACGCAACGGAAGGAAGAGCAGGGACCCGAGGAACAGAATTCCGGCCGCCCAGCGCAGTGCCAATGACCCGAAGTTCACATCCGTGTAGACGTGACCACTGACGAACGAAAGACCGATAGATGGTCCGAAATTGAACCCCACGATAACCCAGGCAAGAATGGCTATAATCGTCGCGAATCGGCCGGCGAACAACCTGCCTACCAGCCATCCGAACCCGCAGGCCAGCCACAGGGCGACGGCTCCGGCAAGCGCATATGCGAAGAACTGGGCCATGCCGGGCGGGTTGTGCACCACGGTGAAGGCCCACGCGGCAATGACGCCACAGGCGTAGGGAATCGCGAAAGTGAAGAGAACGGCGCTAAAGCGATAGAATTCCAAGAGTGCGGGGTGTCTTGGTGTCGCCGTGAGTTGTTCTTCTACTCGATGCCGTGCTCGGCTTCCTGAAATCCAAGCAGCGAGTCCACTCGCCGCTACACCAAGAATCAGGGCTGGCACCTGCGCGGCAGCGCCCGCCTCCGGCCAGACGCCAATCCAGTAGCGAGTGCGCAAGAACAGGATAGCCAGGTCAGCGACCGCAAGCGGAAGTATCCACCACTGAAGACCATTGAATCGGATATGCCTGACTATGAGCCTCATGCCGATCGCTCCGCCCGGGGCAAAAGATCCATGTACGCTCGCTCCAGAGCCGTCTCGCCGGGAAGGTCGACGTGGCCGCGTACGGAGAGTTCTGGAACGCCCCCGTCATAGGTGATCTTTCCAGCATTGAGTACCAAGACTCGGTCGCAGACTGCTTCGACGTCATCCGTCAGGTGGGTGCTAAGCACTACCGTCGCGTTTCTGATCGTCTTCAAGATTGATCGGAACTGGATTCTTTGCTGTGGGTCCAAGCCGACCGTAGGTTCGTCAAGAATTATGATGCTTGGGTCGCCCACAATGGCCCAAGCAATCCCTGCGCGGCGCCTCTGGCCACCCGAGAGCTTACTCATCTTGACGCCTCTTTTTTCGGTCAGGTCAACCGTTGCCAAGGCCTTTTCGGTGAGTTGCTCGAGTCTGCTGCCGGATATCCCTCGAAGCCAGGCGGCGTAATTAACAAAGTCGATTACCCGCATACCCGGATCGTAGCCGAACTCCTGTGGAAGGTATCCGATCTGGCTACGCGCTCGACGAGCCGTGCGCTCGTCAGTCACTGGCGTGTCGTTGATCTCCACACAGCCGCCTCGTGGCGGCATGACCGTTGCCATGGTGCGCATGAGGGTCGACTTGCCAGCCCCGTTGGGACCCAGAAGTCCTATTACGCCTTGACCGAGTTCGAAGTTCACTCCATGCAGAACTCGATTGCGGCCATAATGCTGTGTCACGTCACTAAAGCGCAAAGTCACTCAGGATCCCATTTCTATTTTCTCTCAGCTTCACGGTCCACGGTGCGAGAAATCTTCCGACGATGCTCGGCGGTATGCACACTGCCGCCTTGCGGTAATGCACTACTCCTGCAGCTGTCATAAAGCAAGAAGGCTATCGCGCTGTTAGAAATCTATGGGCCCAGTCAAATTGCTGGGCGCATAGATTTCTAACTCAAAGTCAGCCTCCGTAGTACTCGGTGACGACCGAAGACACGTTGAATGTGCAGTCCTCGCCGTGGCGCACGCCAGTTGATCCCTGCCCGCGGGCAACGGTGATGTCATTGTCGGTTTCGAACGAGCATGTACCGATAGAGTGGTAGAGTCCGGTCTTACTCGCTCCAGCGCTCCCGCAGGTCTGCTGCCAAGAGGTGCTGAAATACTGGCCCCAGCAGTTGAAAACCTTGTTGCCGTTCGTGGCAGAGGCCGCAGGAGCGACCGCAACCGCTGCGCCGGCGGCAAATACGGCAGTTACTGCGATCTTAGCGACAAACGAAATGCGACTCACGCTTCCCATTGGTGAACTCCTGTTCATGGTGGCACCTAAAAGGTGCACAAACCCCCGAAGTGGTCTACCCGGAGTGCGCAGCCACAGTCGATACGGCTGCGACTGCGACTACTTTTCCGTTCGCGGGAGTTTGGGTCAATGAATTCCGGCAAGCCCTGAGGAAGACTTGAGGTTTACCGCGAACCCCACGCTGGATCGCAGGGACCTTTTGCACCCTCTGGCCGGAACAAGGTGGCGGAAAAGAGTCGCCTGGGTGCGGATCAGGCGCTGCGGTATCTCGTGTCGGAGATGACGCTCGCGATCACCCCGACTTCGGGCCAAGCCGAGCTAGGGAGCTACGGTGTATACGCTTCGCGGCCGGCTGCTGGCGTTCACGTCATTTCTGTGGCGCTGTATGCGCTATCAGCCGCTCCGAAGCCTTATGTCCACAGGCCGACGATTCGGTCATTGCAGCGCAAACATGAGGGTCGGAACACATTTCATGCAATCACCCATAGTTGTTTTGCGTCGCCCTGTCCCTCTCTGGTCGATGCCAATGCTGTGGACACTCGCCCTCGGCACGTGGGGTCTGTCTCGGCAAAACAGTGTCTGGCGCGACGAGGCCGCAACCTGGAACGTGGCTCAGCGCTCCACGACCGAGATATGGCACTTGCTGGGAAACGTGGACGTCGTGCATGGGTGCTACTACCTGCTGATGCACGCGCTGTTCGAGTGCTTCGGAGCCAGCACCACAACGCTGCGGCTCCCTTCGGTCCTGGCCACGAGCGTGGCAGCGGCCTGTGTCACGGTCATCGGTCAGCGGCTTGCCGACACGAGGGCAGGCTTGGCTGGCGGCCTGGTGTTCGGGTTGCTTCCGGCCGTGCAGTTCTACCTGCAGGAAGGACGGCCATACGCGCTTGTGGCAGCCGGGGTTGGTATCTCGACTCTGCTGCTCATCACTGTGCTCCAGGGACGCGCCCGCGCGGTGCACTGGGCTGCCTACGGCGGCACTGTCTTGATCTGCGCAGCACTTAACTGGCTGTCGCTCATGGTTCTGCCGGCTCACCTGGCGACTCTGGCCTGGTCACGAATATCACGGGCGGTGTGGATCCGCTGGTTGATGGTTTCTGCAGCCGCTGCGGCCTGCGTGTCGCCGTTGATCGTCTTCAGCCGAAGCCAGTCGGCACAGGTGTCATGGATACCGCCGCTGACGTGGCACATGCTGATCGGCCCGGCGGTTCTGCTGGCGATCGGTGGGGTGGGAGCCCTGCTTGACCGGCCGCGGGCCCGCCAGTTGTCGCTGGCTGCCGTTGGACTACCGCTGTTGGCGGCGCCGCAGCTCGGCCTTATCGGCCTTTCCCTGATCCAACCGCTGTTTTTGGACCGCTACATCCTCTTCAGCATGCTTGGCCTCGCTCTGCTGGTCGGCGGGATCATCGGCTCGGCGACACAGGCTGCAGCACCCCGATTCCCGAGGGGGTCTGTGTGGATCCTGCCCTTGGTGGTCGTAGTCGCGATGGCGGTCCTGCTGCCGCAGTCACTGTCCAAGCGTTCTCCTGAGAGCCGAGTGGACGACGTCCTGGCCGTGGCATCAGACATACAGCGGATGAAGAAGAAGGGCAGTGCGGTGCTGTTCGTCCCATCGGCCCGCAGAGACGTCAAATCGGTCTCACCAGGAGCTTTTGCCGGACTGCACGACATTGCCTTGACGGAGAGCCCAGAAGGGTCCGGAACGTTGAAGGGCGTGGAGGCGAACCCGGCGAAGATTCGCACTGCGATGCTGCTGCAGCAGCAGATCCTGCTGGTCACGGATGCTTCTGCAGTGGTGAAACCGGCAACAGCCAATCGGGACAAGATGAAGATTTCTGTGCTGAGAACGTACTTCACGGCAGTGGCCGACAAGCAAGACCGTGGCCGCAGGGTCACCGTCTACGAACGGCGCGCTTCTGACCGCTGATCGGTACCGCACCGGCAACCCCCGTCGCCCGATATGCCAGAAATGCCAGAAAGTCAGACCGGCGGGGTCGCAGTTCACACCACAGCTTCGCTTTTTTCCCCTTTTACCCATTCACGACCCGCCAGTGTCAAGGTCGACTCGCCACCGCTGCATGCGGTGAGCGTTTTCAGCGTTGTCTCTCCAGGGTGAGGAGGGCTTTGGCGATGGATGTCATCCGGTTGGGGCTGATGCGTGACTTGCGAAAGGTGCGCCAGGACTTCAGCTGAGCCCTGCCACGTTCGACAGGTGCGCGGGCCTGGGTGAGTGCGCGGTTGACGGTCCGCTGGGTGGGGGTACGTTCGCCGCCGGGAGGGCGCTTGAGGCCGGTGGTCACCCAGGGGCCGACGCCCTGATAGGCACGGTCGGCTAGCACCAAGGCCGTGAAGTTACGGGTCTGGCGGGGTTGTCCAGGCGGTCTTTGAGCTGTGGACTTGCCGGACGTGAGGAGCGGAGCCCCGGTAGAACTGGCAGTCGACCAAGACAAGCCGTTCACAAAGACCGCAGGCTCCGCTGTCCGGACAGTCTGCCATCACCCGTGCCGTCCGGGTGGCCGAAGGCCCCTTCGCGCCAGGTCATCTCGGCGAACTCACCCAGCTCATACCCTTCGAGATGGTCGACGAGGCGCTGGGCGACCAGGGCGGTGCAGTCACGGCTGCGGGACCCGCCCTCCCGGGTCGTGATCTACCTGATCCTGGCCGCGTGCCTGTTCCCGGAGGTGGGATACTCCGGTGTGTGGCGCAAGCTCACCGGTGCGCTGGCCAGCCTGCCCCTGGCCGCGCCCTCGGCGAGCGCACTGGCCCAGGCCCGCCGGCGCGGGCTGCTGGTGGTCGCACTGGACGGCACCATTCTGACGGTTCCTGACACCCCAGCCGTCCTGACCGGGTTCACCAAGCAGGCGGGCAACCACGGCGGGACCGGCTACCCGCAGGTCCGCCTCCTGGCCCTGGTCGCCTGCGGCACCCGCACCCTTGACAGGTTCCGCCGCGGGGACACTCCTCACATGTACAGGTTGTGGAACAAACAGCTCCGCAACCTACGTCAGTGCGACGCGCCCGTGTCTCCGTGGGTAGCTCGAACGAGGGACTTGACTTCACCACAGAGTCACCGCCAGCCGAGCCGTCGCGCTCGCACCCGCCAGGCGCGCCGCAGTGGAACGGGGCACCGAGAGGACGACCAGCGCACCGCCGTCGGCGGCGCCCGGCGAGGTGTCCGGAGGCTCCGGCACCTTCGTCACGAGCGCCCCGCGCGCTACCACATGGGCGTCGCCGCCCACGTCATCGCCCACGCCCCCACCGCTGCCCGACGCTGTGCGCTCGGCGACGGCGAGGACGTCGACCCGGTCACCGGGCCGCAGGAGCCCGACGGTGGCCGCGTCGGCGATCCGCACCGGCGCCGTCACCTTCTCCACGGCGCGCGGATCAGGCGCAGGGGCGCGCACCGGCGTCTGCGCGCGGGCATACGAGCCCTGGCTCGCCTCCCCGTTCCCGCCCGCGCCGTTGCCTGAATGTCCGCTCGCCGGACCGCCGACCCGTGGGCCGGCCGCCACGAGGGCGGCGGCGGTGACGGCGAGACCGATCGCGAGGGCCCGCCGCCGGCTCCGCACGAGCCGTTGCAGCCGGTACCGCCCGCCGCGGACCCGCACGGGAGCGAAGGACGGCACCTCGCACGTGGCCGGAGCGTCCGAGCCGGGTGGGTACGCCGCGGACGTGCGCGGAAGAGGCGGCTGCGGAGCGAGGGGAGAGGGACGACTGTGAGGAGGGAGTGGAGTGGGAGGAGGGAGTGGAGACGGTCGGGCGGGGGAGGGGTCGGACATGGGATCACCACCTGCGACGAGGGACGGACTTGCGAAGCCACGATGAGGCTTCGCGCCGCCGCTCGCCGGAGCCGGTGGACTACCGACGGGTTGTGGACAACTCCTTCACCCGAACGAGGAGTTCCGCCTACGGCAGCTCGAACCCGGGGTTCAGTCCGCCCAGCGCGTTCGTGCACAGGCAGTCCCGCTCCTCGTTCGAGGGCAGTGCGGCCACCGCGTCGAACAGGACGCCTCGCAGCCGGTCCACGTTCGCCGCGAACACCTGCAGGACCTCCTCGTGGGACACGCCCTCACCGCTCTCGACACCCGCGTCCAGATCGGTGACCAGGGTCAACGACGTGTAGCAGAGCTCGAGTTCTCGGGCGAGCGCGGCCTCCGGATGGCCCGTCATACCCACCACCGACCAGCCCTGCGCCCGATGCCACAGCGATTCGGCGCGGGTCGAGAACCGCGGCCCCTCGATCACGACCAGTGTCCCGCCGTCCACCGGCTCCCACTCCCGCCCGCGCGCCGCCTTCAGCGCAGCCGAGCGTCCGGCGGGGCAGTAGGGGTCGGCCAGGGACACGTGCACCACGTTGGGCACTGTGCCGTCGGGCAGGGGCAGCCCGTCGAAGTATGTCCCGACCCGCGACTTCGTGCGGTCCACCAGCTGATCGGGCACGAGCAGCGTGCCGGGTCCGTACTCGGGGCGCAGGCCGCCCACCGCGCACGGACCGAGGACCTGGCGCACCCCGAGCGAACGCAGCGCCCACAGGTTGGCCCGGTAGTTGATCCGGTGGGGCGGCAGATGGTGGCCACGCCCGTGCCGGGGCAGGAAGGCGACCCGCCGGCCGGCGATCTCGCCGAGGAAGAGGGAGTCGCTGGGCGGCCCGTAGGGGGTGTCGACCTGGATTTCGGTCACGTCGTCGAGGAACGCGTAGAAGCCGGACCCGCCGATCACGCCGATCTCAGCGTTCGCCTCGATCTCTGCGCCCGCCCCGAAGTGTGTGTTCGCCCCGGGCTCCGTGCTCGCCTTGTTCGCCATGTTCCGCACCCTAACTGCCGTCGAGAACGCCGAAGACCCCGCCGTCGGTTGACGACAGGGTCCCGTAAGAAGTGGCCTTACGCGGCGGAGCTGTTGCCGGTCGAGGTGCCGGTGCTCGACGACTTCGAGTCCGAAGAGGTCGAGGACGACGAGGTCGAGCTCGACGACTTCGTGTCGGAACCGGACGTCGACGACTTCGACGCGGACGACGCCGGGGAGCTGCTCGACGAGGAGCCGCGGCTGTCGTTGCGGTAGAAACCGGAGCCCTTGAAGACGATGCCGACCGCGGAGAACACCTTCTTGAGGCGGCCACCGCAGTTGGGGCACTCGGTCAGGGCGTCGTCGGTGAACTTCTGCACCGCCTCGAGGCCCTCGCCGCACTCGGTGCACTGGTACTGGTAGGTCGGCACTTGTCTTCCTCCTGGCACTCTCACTCAGTGAGTGCTAACGACGGTCTATCTTGACGCATTCCCGAGCATCAGTCCACTGTCACCGGCACGCGGTGACCGACGCCACGTGCGACGGTACGCGCGCGTGGGCGCGTCTCCAGCCGCGAACGCAGCGCCAGCAGGACCGCCAGCGCCGCCACTGTGCCGCCCATCGGCACCAGGAAACCGGCGCCGCCCCAGAAGCGGTCCTCCAGCTGCCCGGCGACCGTGACGGCCGCCGCCTGCCCGAGCGCCACCGCGCCCGTCAGCCAGGTGAACGCCTCCGTGCGGGCCCCGGCCGGGACCAGCCCCTCGACCAGGGTGTAGCCGGTGATCAGTGCGGGCGCGATGCACATGCCGACCAGGAGGCCGAGGCCCGCCAGCACGAGCACCGAGTGCGCGGCCCACAGGCCGGAGGCGACGAGGGCCAGCGCGGCGTAGGCGACGACGAGGCGTCGCCGCGGCGAGGCCTTCCAGGCGATCGCCCCGCAGGCCAGGCCGGAGAGCATGTTGCCGGCGGCGAAGGTGCCGTAGAGGACGCCGTTCAGGCCGGGCTCGCCGATCGACTCGGTGAACGCGGCCAGCGAGACCTGCATGCCGCCGAAGACGGAACCGATGCCCAGGAAGACCGCGATCAGCACACGCACCCCGGGGACGCGCAGCGCCGAGGCGTGCTCCACGCGCGCGTGCCCGACGGCGACCTGGGGCTGCGTGCTCTTCTGCGCGGCGAACAGCAGACCGCCGAAGAGGGTCAGCGAGGCCTCGGTGATCAGACCGGCGGCCGGGTTCACGGCGGTGCACAGGGCGGTCGCCAGCAGCGGGCCGAAGACGAAGGTGAGCTCGTCGGTGACGGACTCGAAGGCCGCCGCGGTGGTCATCAGGGGCGAGTCCTTCAGCTTCACGCCCCAGCGGGCCCGCACCATCGGCCCGATCTGCGGCACGGACGCGCCTGTGGGCACGGCCGCCGCGAACAGCGCCCACAGGGGCGCGTGAGCGAGGGCGAGGGACGTGAGGGTGAGACCGGAGAGCGTGTGCACGAGCACGCCGGGGACGAGTACGGCGCGCTGGCCGTAGCGGTCGGCGAGACGGCCGCTGTAGGGGGCGCACAGCGCCATGGAGACGCCGGTGACGGCCGCGGCGGCGCCGGCCGCGCCGTAGGAGCCGGTGGTGTGCTGCACCAGCAGCACGATGGAGATGGTGAGCATCGCGAACGGCTGGCGTGCCGCGAAGCCGGGGAGCAGGAACGTCCAGGCGCCGCGGGTGCGCAGCAGCTGTCCGTATCCCGGGCGGGAGGTGACCGTGGATGCCACGGCCCGTGCCTTTCTGCCGCCTGGTAGCGCGGCCCACATGGGGCCGGGCGCCGAGAGCTGTCCTCTTGCGCGGACTGCGGTAGATGCCGGCACTCACTGCGGAGGGCTTCTCGGCCGCCATACGGTCGCGCCAGCACTGCGTCAGGCAGAGTTGGTCGATCAGAATGCGCCTTCATCGTACAGGGATCAACGCCTGGTGTACCTGTGAAAACGAGCACCACGCGCGCGTTCACCTGCATTTGGCGGGAGGGTGAACCGTACGAAACATGCCCTTAACGGCCCGTGCCGGTGCTGCCCGTCCCGAGCCACCCGGCCAGCTTGCCGCCGTGGCCCACCGCGCGCAGCCGTTGTTCCGCAGCGTCCCGGACGGGATCGGTGGCGACGACGAGCAGTTCGTCCCCGTGCCGCAGTACCGTCGCCGGCAGAGGAACAAACGATTTTCCATCCCGTACGACGAGGGTCACGGCAGCCCCGGCCGGCAGCCGCAGCTCGTTGACCTCAACGCCGTGCATCTTCGACCCCTCGGGGATCGCGACCGACAGCAGGTGCCCGCGCAGCCGCTCCAGGGGCGCCGACTCGACGCCCAGGTCGGCTGCCTCGGGCTCCCCGCCCAACCGCAGCTTGCGCGCCAGCCAGGGCAGCGTCGGCCCCTGGACCAGGGTGTAGACGACGACCAGGACGAAGACGATGTTGAAGATGCGGCGGCTTTCCTCGACGCCGTTCACCATGGGGATCGTCGCCAGGATGATGGGCACGGCGCCGCGCAGCCCGGCCCAGGACATCAGCGTCTGCTCCTGCCATGGCACCCGGAACGGTGTGAGGCAGAGCACGACGCTGAGCGGTCGGGCCACCATCGTGAGCACAAGACCGATGACGAGGGCGGGCAGCACGTCGTCGCCCAGCTCGTGCGGGGTGACCAGGAGGCCGAGCAGTACGAACATGCCGATCTGGGCGATCCAGCCGAGGCCGTCGGCGAACCCGCGCGTGGCGGGCCAGTGCGGCAGTTTCGCGTTGCCCATGACCATCGAGGCGAGATAGACGCCCAGGAAGCCGCTGCCGTGCGCCAGTGAGCCCGCCGCATACGCGGTGACGGCGATCGCCATGACGGCGATCGGGTAGAGGCCGGAGGCGGGCAGCGCGACGTGCCTGAGACCCCAGGAGCCGAGCCAGCCGACCGCGAGGCCGATGGCGGCGCCGATGGCCAGCTCCAGGGCTATCTCGCCCAGCAGCACGTACCAGTGCTCGACAGGGCCCGCCGTGGAGAAGGCGACCACCAGGATGACCACCGGGGCGTCGTTGAAGCCGGACTCGGCCTCCAGGGTGCCCGTCACGCGCGCGGGCAGGGGGATCTTGCGCAGGACGGAGAAGACCGCCGCCGCGTCCGTCGAGGACACCACCGCGCCGATGATCAGCGCCTGCCGCCACTCCAGCCCCACCACGACGTGCGCGGCCGTGGCGGTGACGCCGACGCTCACCGCGACGCCGGCCAGCGCCAGCGCGGTGGCGGACGGCAGGGCCGGCTCGATCTCCTTCCACTTCGTGCCGAGACCGCCCTCGGCGAGGATCACGACCAGGGCGGCGTAGCCGATGACCTGGGTCAGTTCGGCGTTGTCGAAATGGATGTCGCCGATGCCGTCCTGGCCCATGGCGATGCCGATCCCCAGGTACACGAGCAGGCTGGGGAGCCCGCTGCGCGAGGAGATCCGGACTGCCGCGACGGCGACGAGCAGGACGAGCGAGCAGACGAGCAGGAGCTGGTTGAGGTGGTGGACAGTCAGCGGCGGTTCCCTTCACCGGCGTGCGCGCCTCGCGTACGGGCGCCCACGTGCATCGGATACATCGGACACGAAGCGGCACGCTCCGGACCCAACTACTTCGTTACCTTACCTAACTCTTGACGATTTCTTGACGCTCGCCGAGGCAAGATCGAACATCCTTCCGTGCCGGTACCCGACTCCGCGTCAAGTGGCGCGAGGCCCTGCGCCTATGGTTGCTCCAGCACTCCAGGACCGCCTGCCGCTCGCGTTAGGACAGCAAGGACAGCGATGCCCCCCAACACCACCGCCACATCGGGTGACAAGCCCGGCAAGTCCGGCAGGAAGAAGGGGCGCAAAGCCCGTTTGATCGTGCTTGTGCTGGTGCTGGCCATCATCGGAGGCATCGCCTACGGCGCCTACTGGTCCATCAGCACCGTCCGCGCGTCCTTCCCGCAGACCAAGGGTTCGATCACACTCGAGGGCCTCTCCGGGCCCGTCGACGTGAAACGGGACGGCTACGGCATCCCGCAGATCTACGCGGATTCCGACGAGGATCTGTTCATGGCGCAGGGCTACGTCCAGGCGCAGGACCGGTTCTACGAGATGGACGTCCGCCGGCACATGACGTCCGGACGCCTGTCGGAGATGTTCGGCAAGGGCCAGGTCGACAACGACGAGTTCCTGCGCACCCTGGGCTGGGACCGCGTGGCCCAGCAGGAGTACGACACCAAGCTGAAGCCCGAGACCAAGAAGTACCTCCAGGCGTACGCCAAGGGAGTCAACGCCTACCTCAAGGGCAAGGACGGCGCGGACATCTCCCTGGAGTACGCCGCCCTGGGCTTCACCAACGACTACAAGCCCGCCCAGTGGACCCCGGTCGACTCGGTCTCCTGGCTGAAGGCGATGGCCTGGGACCTGCGCGGCAACATGCAGGACGAGATCGACCGCGCCCTGATGACCAGCCGTCTCGGTCCGCAGCAGATCGCCGAGCTCTACCCGCGGTATCCGTACGACCGCAACCAGGCGATAGTCCAGGGCGGCGAGTACGACAAGCTGACCAAGACGTTCAAGCAGAGCGACGGCGACACCGGCAGTGGGGGCAGCTCGAACGACAACTCCACGGGCGGCAGCACGGGCGGCGGCGCCAGTGGCGGCACGGGAACGTCGAACGGGTCGGGCTCGGCCCTGCAGGGCCAGCTCTCGGGCCTCTACAACGTCCTGGACGACCTGCCCACGGCCGTCGGCGTGAACGGCAACGGCATCGGCTCCAACTCCTGGGTCGTCGCGGGGAAGTACACGATCACCCACAAGCCGCTGCTGGCGAACGACCCGCACCTGGCGGCCTCGCTGCCGTCCGTCTGGTACCAGATGGGCCTGCACTGTCGCACCGTGTCGGCCAAGTGCCAGTACGACGTCTCCGGCTACACCTTTGCCGGCATGCCCGGTGTGATCATCGGCCACAACCAGACGATCTCCTGGGGCATGACCAACTCGGGTGTCGACGTGACCGACCTCTACCTGGAGAAGCTCTCCGGGAACGACGGTTACATCTACAACAAGAAGGTCAGGCCGTTCACCACGCGCGAGGAGACCATCAAGGTCGCCGGTGGCACGTCCAAGAAGATCGTCGTCCGGCAGACCGAGGACGGGATGCCCCTGCTCTCCGACCGTGACGACGAGCTCGTCAACGTCGGCAAGAAGGCCACCGTCGACACCGCGGCGCCCGACCGCGGCGACGGTTACGGCGTCGCCCTGAAGTGGACCGCGCTGGAACCGGGCAACTCCATGGACGCCGTCTTCGCCATGAACAAGGCGAAGGACTGGGACAGCTTCCGCGCTGCGGCCAAGCTCTTCGACGTGCCCTCGCAGAACCTCGTCTACGCCGACACCGCGAACCACATCGGCTACCAGCTGCCCGGGAAGATCCCCACGCGCGCGAAGGGCCTCGACGGCTCGATCCCCGCGCCCGGCTGGGACTCCAGGTACAAGTGGACCGGCTACATCGCCTTCGACGAGCTGCCCTACGAGTACGACCCCGCGCGCGGGTACATCGTCACCGCCAACCAGGCCGTCATCGACAAGGACAAGTACCCCTACACGCTCACCACGGACTGGGGCTACGGGGCGCGCAGCCAGCGGATCGCCGACCTGATCAAGGGCAAGATCAAGGGCGGCGGCAAGATCTCCACCGACGACATGCGGCAGATGCAGCTGGACAACGACAGCCAGATCGCCCGGCTGCTCGTGCCCACCCTGCTGAAGATCAACCTGGACGACCCGGACGTCCGCGAGGCACAGAAGCTGCTGCAGGGCTGGGACTACACCCAGGACGCCGACTCGGCGGCGGCCGCCTACTTCAACGCGGTCTGGCGCAACATCCTCAAGCTGGCCTTCGGCAACAAGCTGCCCAAGGAGCTGCGCGTCGAGGGCCAGTGCCTGTGGGTCGACCCGGTCAACAGCACCGGCCCGGTCGACGACACCGACAAGGTCCGCGAGTGCGGTGAGCGCGACGCCGACCAGGCGCAGCCGGACGGCGGCGACCGCTGGTTCGAGGTCGTGCGCAATCTCATGCAGAAGACCGACAGCGAGTGGTGGACGACGCCCAAGTCGGTCAGCGGCCGCCCCGGCGCCGACCACAACCGCGACAAGCTGTTCGAGCGGGCCCTGATCGACGCCCGCTGGGAGCTGACCGCCAAGCTCGGCAAGGACATCGACACCTGGAGTTGGGGGCGGCTGCACCGCCTGTTCCTGAAGAACCAGACGCTGGGCACCAGCGGCCCCGGCTTCCTGCAGTACATCCTCAACCGCGGCCCCTGGAAGCTCGGCGGCGGAGAGGCGACGGTCAACGCGACCGGCTGGAACGCGGCCGGCGGCTACGGCGTCGTGTGGGTGCCGTCGATGCGGATGGTGGTCAACCTCGACGACCTCGACAAGTCGAAGTGGATCAACCTCAGCGGCGCCTCGGGGCACGCCTTCAGCGCCCACTACACCGACCAGACGGGCAAGTGGGCCAACGGTGAGCTGCTCGACTGGTCCTTCTCGAAGAAGGCGGTCGACGACAGCACCAGCGACACCCTGGTCCTCAAGCCTTGAGCGACCGCCCGGTGAAAGGGGCCCTCCACGCGCGCGTGGAGGGCCCCTTTCACCTCCTCCCGTGGCCCAGGAAGGCGGGTGCCTCAGAGGAAGCGGCGCACTGCCGAGGGCGTCACCACCGCGTGCACCGGTCGGTCGTGCGGCTCCATGGGGACCTGCTCGACGACCTCGCTGTCGTAGAGAAGCACCACCAGCAAGGGACGCGCGTCGGAGTCCGCCAGCCGGGCCAGCACGCGGTCGTACGACCCTCCGCCGCGGCCCAGCCGCATGCCGCGCTCGTCGACCGCCAGCCCCGGCAGCAGCACCACGTCGGCATCCGTCACGGAGTCCGGGCCGAGGCGCTCGCCGGACGGCTCCAGGAGGGCCATCTTCCCGCCGTGCCTGACCCGCGCGAGGGAGTCCTCGCCGGTGTAGGCGCCCCAGTCGAGGTCGTTGTCGGGCAGGAGCACGGGGAGCAGGACACGTACGCCCCGCGCGCGCAGCGCGTCCAGCAGCGCCAGGGTGCCGGGTTCGGTGCCCACCGAGACGTACGCCGCCACCACGCGCGCGTGCGCCAACTCGGGCAGTTCCAGGGCGCGGGCGGCCAGTGCGATGCCCGCCCGGCGCACGTCGTCCGACGTCAACCTGTTCCTCACGGCGAGGAGCTCTCGCCGCAACGTGGCTTTGTCGGGCTCCCGTACGCCTTCGAGGTGACTCATATGTCGCTCCCGCATCGCTCCCGCACTCCTCCCGCGCCGTTCCAACGTGGTCATATGATCATGAATTAACCGGAGCTACGGATTTCTCTCAAAGTCACCGGATAAGGTTGCCGCCATGACTCAGTCGCACCCCAGGATCAGCAAGGCTGTCATCCCCGCAGCCGGTCTCGGTACCCGGTTCCTGCCGGCCACCAAGGCCACTCCCAAGGAGATGCTGCCCGTCGTGGACAAGCCGGCTATCCAGTACGTGGTCGAGGAGGCCGTCGCCGCGGGGCTCGACGACGTCCTCATGGTCACGGGTCGCAACAAGCGACCCCTGGAGGACCACTTCGACCGCAACTACGAGCTCGAGTCGGCGCTGCAGAAGAAGGGCGACGCCGCCAGGCTCGCCAAGGTCCAGCAGTCCAGCGACCTCGCGACGATGCACTACGTGCGACAGGGCGACCCCAAAGGTCTCGGACACGCGGTGCTGTGCGCGGCCCCGCACGTCGGACAGGAGCCGTTCGCCGTCCTCCTGGGGGATGACCTGATCGACCCCCGCGACCCGCTGCTCCAGCGGATGATCGAGGTCCAGGAACGGCACGGCGGCAGCGTCGTCGCGCTCATGGAGGTCGCCCCCGCGCAGATCCACCTCTACGGCTGCGCGGCCGTAGAGCCCACCGCGGAAGGCGACGTGGTCAAGGTGACCGGCCTCGTCGAGAAGCCGGACCCGGCGGACGCCCCGTCGAACTACGCGATCATCGGACGCTACGTCCTCGACCCGAGCGTGTTCGGCATACTCCGCCAGACCGAGCCCGGCCGCGGCGGCGAGATCCAACTCACCGACGCCCTCCAGCAGCTCGCCCAGGACGAGAAGGTCGGCGGACCCGTCCACGGTGTCGTCTTCAAGGGGCGGCGCTATGACACCGGCGACCGCGGCGACTATCTGCGTGCCATTGTCAGACTCGCGTGCGAACGTGAAGATCTGGGTCCGGACTTCCGGTCCTGGCTTCGCAGTTACGTCACCGAGGAGATGCAGCCACTTTGAGCACCGCCGCGCCCCGCCCCGCCGGCCAGGACCGCCTCTGGTCGGTGGACGAACACCTGGCGGACATCCTCGCCGCCGTTCGCCCCCTGGAACCCATCGAGCTCCAACTGCCCGACGCCCAGGGCTGCGTCCTCGTCGAGGACGTCACGGTGCCGGTCTCACTGCCGCCCTTCGACAACAGCTCGATGGACGGGTACGCGGTGCGGGTCGCGGATGTCGCGGGCGCGAGCGAGGAGTTCCCGGCGGCCCTGGACGTCGTCGGGGACGTCGCGGCGGGCCAGCAGGCCGACCTGCTGTACGTGGGACCGGGGCAGGCCGCCCGGATCATGACCGGCGCCCCGCTCCCGTCCGGCGCCGAGGCCGTCGTCCCCGTGGAGTGGACCGACGGCGGGCTCGGCGAGGGCCCCGTCACCGGGATGCGTGCCCGCAGCCTCGCGCCCGAGCAGGCCTCGGGGCACGTGCGCGTGTACCGGCCCGCCGAGGCACGTGCGCACGTGCGCGCGAAGGGCAGCGACGTGAAGGCCGGCGACCGCGCCCTCGACGCCGGAACCGTCCTCGGCCCGCCGCAGATCGCCCTGCTCGCCGCGATCGGACGCGGCAGCGTACGCGTGCGCCCGCGCCCGCGCGTGGTCGTCATGTCCACCGGCAGCGAACTCGTCCAGCCCGGCGAGGAACTGGGCGGCGGCCAGATCTACGACTCCAACAGCTTCGCCCTCACCGCGGCCGCACGCGACGCCGGCGCCATCGCCTACCGGGTCGGCGCGGTCGCCGACGACGCCGACACCCTCCGCTCCACCATCGAGGACCAGCTCGTCCGCGCCGACCTCGTCGTCACCACCGGCGGTGTGAGCGTGGGGGCCTACGACGTCGTCAAGGAGGCCCTGGAGCACGTCGGCGACGAGGACGAGGCGGGCAGCGGCATGGCCTTCCGCAAGCTCGCCATGCAGCCGGGCAAGCCCCAGGGCTTCGGCTCCATCGGCCCCGACCACACCCCCCTGCTGGCCCTGCCCGGCAACCCGGTGTCGTCGTACGTCTCCTTCGAACTGTTCGTCCGCCCCGCCATCCGCACACTCATGGGACTCGACGACGTCCACCGGCCCACCACGCGCGCGAAGCTGACCGCCGAGAAGGCGCTGACCTCGCCGAAGGGTCGCAGGCAGTTCCTGCGCGCCACCTATGCCGACGGCGCCGTCAGCCCGGTCGGCGGCGTCGGCTCCCATCTGATCGCGGCCCTCGCGCACGCCGACTCGCTGATCGTCGTCCCCGAGGACGTGGAGTGCGTCGAGCCCGGCACCGAGGTCGACGTGGTCCTCCTCGGCTGAGCACGCCTGGTTGGGGGTACCGTGTCGCGCACAACAGGCCCGACCGGGAGCGCCGACAGAGCATGAGTACGCAGGACCGACTGACGCACATCGACGACGCGGGCGCGGCCCGCATGGTCGACGTATCCGGCAAGGACATCACCGCGCGCACCGCGCGGGCCAGCGGCCGTGTCCTCGTCTCACCCCAGGTGGTCGAGCTGCTGCGCGGCGAGGGGGTACCCAAGGGTGACGCCCTCGCCACCGCGCGGATCGCGGGCATCATGGGCGCCAAACGCACCCCCGACCTCATCCCGCTGTGCCACCCGTTGTCGGTCTCCGGTGTGAAACTGGACCTGTCGGTCGCGGACGACGCCGTGGAGATCACCGCCACGGTGAAGACGACGGACCGCACGGGCGTCGAGATGGAGGCCCTCACCGCGGTCTCCGTCGCCGCGCTCACCGTGATCGACATGGTCAAGGCGGTCGACAAGGGAGCGGTCATCACGGACGTGCGCGTGGAGGAGAAGACGGGCGGCAAGTCGGGCGACTGGAGCCGGGCATGACAACGGCCGTCGGGTACCGGGCGCTCGTCGTGACCGCCTCCAACCGGGCCGCTGCCGGGGTCTACGAGGACAAGGGCGGCCCGCTGGTCGCGGACGGTCTCAAGCGGTTCGGCTTCGCCGTGGACGGGCCGCAGGTCGTCCCCGACGGCGACCCGGTCGAGGCGGCGCTGCGGGCGGGCGCCGAGGCCGGCTACGACGTCATCGTGACCACCGGCGGCACCGGTATCTCGCCCACCGACCGCACCCCCGAGGCGACGCGCGGCGTGATCGACCACGAGGTGCCGGGGATCCCCGAGGCGATCCGCGCCTACGGCCGGGAGAAGGTGCCGACCTCGGCGCTCTCCCGGGGCCTGGCCGGGGTCGCGGGCCGCACCCTGATCGTCAACCTGCCCGGCTCCACCGGCGGGGTGAAGGACGGTCTCGCCGTCCTGGAACCCCTGCTGATCCACGCCGTCGACCAGATCCGCGGCGGTGACCACCCCAGACCCGGGGCCGGCCCGGGGGGTGCGAGCTGAACAGCGCATCCTGGCCCGTGGAGCTCGCGGAGGGCGACATCGTCCTGCGGCCGATAAAGCTGCGCGACCAACGGGCCTGGCGCGAGGTCAACCGGCGCAACCGGGACTGGCTGCGCCCCTGGGAGGCGACCATCCCGCCGCCCGCGCCGAGCGGGCCGATCGCGCACCGGCCGACCTACCGCCAGATGGTCCGGCACCTGCGGGCCGAGGCGAACGCCGGGCGGATGCTGCCGTTCGTCATCGAGTACCAGGGGCAGCTCGTCGGGCAGTTGACGGTGGCCGGAATCACCTGGGGGTCGATGTGCTCGGGTCACGTCGGCTACTGGGTGGACGAGTCGGTGGCCGGCCGCGGGGTGATGCCGACGGCGGTGGCGCTCGTCGTGGACCACTGTTTCCGGACCGTCGGACTGCACCGCATCGAGGTCTGCATTCGCCCCGAGAACGGCCCCAGCCGCCGGGTCGTGGAGAAACTCGGATTCCGTGAGGAAGGGCTGCGGCCGCGCTATCTCCACATCGACGGCGCCTGGCGCGACCATCTCGTCTTCGCGCTCACCGCGGAGGAGGTCCCGGAAGGCCTGCTGAGCAGGTGGCGGCGAGCACGCTCGCAGAACGCGTCCAATTGAAAAAAACGTGTCGAATAAGCGTTCGAAAATGATCGGTTGATCGCATCGGTCGCAAAAAAAGCTCGAAATATCAGCCAGATCGTGCGACACACCGGCTCAATTGGCGGATGGCCTCACGCAAACCCCTCTACCGTGTGAGGCGTGAGCAGCAGCGGCCTCATCTACGCAGTCATTGTCGGGGCCTGGGCCGCCTACTTGGTGCCGATGTGGCTCCGTAGGCAGGACGAGCTGAACGAGGCCCGTCCGACGGAACGCTTCAGTACCGCCATCCGGCTGCTGTCCGGAAGGGCGGGTATGGAGCGCCGGTACGCCAGGGACCTGCGGGCGCGCTCCACCGAGGAGGGGGAGCAGGGCGCCGACGCCTCGGACGCCGTCACCGACTCGGTGGACGTCCGCTCCTTCGCCATGCCTCCGACCCGCCCGCAGGTGACGGCGCCGGTTCCGGAGCGAGAGCAGGAGCGGGGGCACGAGCGAGGGCAGGAACGCGGCCAGGAGCGGGCCCAGGAACGAGGGCCGGGACGTCCGGAGACGACGCGTGAACCGGCCCGCGATCCGGCAGCCAATCCCACGCGGGAACAGCGGGAGCAGCGCGAACAGCGCGAGCCACGGGATCAGGGTTCCGCCCCCGCGCGCGAAGGGAACGCCGCTCCGGCGGACCGGCGTGTGCCGGTCGCGCGGCGCGCGACCTCCGCGCAGGCGTCCGCCGCACGTGCCCAGCGCTCGAAGTCGCTCGCCCGCCGTAGGCGCACCACTGTGATGCTCTTCCTCGCCTTCACGCTCGGCGCGATCGTCGCGGCGGTCGGCGGTCTCGCCTTCCTCTGGGCGCCCGGCGTGCCCGCCGTCCTGCTCAGCGCCTACATCGCGTACCTGCGCTCCCAGGAGCGCCGCCGCTTCGCCTACCAGATGGACCGCAGACGCGCCGAGGTCGCCGCGCAGCGGCTGCGGGAGCGTCAGCCGCGTCGGCGCGCACCCGCCCCCGCGAACGCGTCCTCCGTCGACCCCGGCCCCGACGCCGGCGCCGAGGAGCCGCACGAGGCCCCCGAACCGGAGACCGACCCGGGCCTGCTGGCGCTCGCCGCGGACCGCAGGGCACTCGTCGAGCAGACCGACCACGCGGAGTGGGTCGACCAGCAGCGCGAGCGGCAGCGCCGGCCCGGCCACGGCGAGAGCTGGGACCCGGTACCGGTACCGCTGCCGACGTACGTGACCGCCCCGGTCGCTCCCCGGGCCACCTCCGACGTGGACCTCGGAGCGCCGGACGCCTGGAGCTCGGCCCGCTCCAGCTCGGTCGCGCCGGAACAGGAAGCGGCGTCCGCCGCGGACGCAGCGGCCGGGGACCCGGAAGACACGGACCGCGCGGAGGACCGGACGGTGGACGGCGACGAGCGCAGCGACGCCCGACGCGCGGCCTCGGCCCGACGCTCGCGCGAACGCGGACGCACCCCGCTGTTCGACCAGTACGAGGACGGCGAGCGTCCCCGCGCCGCCAACGAATAAGGCCCCCGGCGCCCCCACGCACCCCGCTCCCGGCCTCGGGGAACGGATTTCCAAGCAGGCCGACGGGGGTGCTAGAGTTTCACTCGTTGCAAGGGCCTGTGGCGCAGTCCGGTAGCGCACCTCGTTCGCATCGAGGGGGCCAGGGGTTCAAATCCCCTCAGGTCCACGCAGCATAGAGCCCCCGTCGGGTAACCGACGGGGGCTCTATCGTGTTCACGGCCAGTGCCGTCTGGCGGGTGGTCGTAACGCCACCGCCGCCGTTGACGCCAGGGCGGTCGTCAGCGCGAGCAGAGCGCACGCTGCTGTGGTCCGGGCGAGGGCCGGCCAGGGCAGGGTGAGCGGGGTCGGGGCCGAGAGCTGGTGGAGGGCGGCTGTCAGGGCGGCCAGGTTGGCGCATGTCACCAGCAGGCCCAGCAGGCTTCCCACCGCGACGACCGTCAGCGCCTCCGTGGCGACCAGCCGCAGCACCTGCCCGCCCGTCGCGCCGGCCAGCCGCAGGGCCGTCAGCTCGCGCCGGCGTTCGGCGGCCGACATGAGCAGGGTGTTGGCGAGCGAGATACCGGTGTAGAGCAGCGCGACGCCGAGGACGAGCAGCAGGCCGAGCCGGGTCGTCCGGTCGGTCCGCGGGTAACTCGCCCGCACCCACTGCGCCTTGCTCATCACCCGCACCCCGTCGACGGCCCGCAGCCCCGCAGCGACCGCTGCCGCGTCGGCCCCCGCCCGCACCCGCACATCCACCCGGTCGACGCCCGTGCCGGCCGTGCCGCCCGCGTTGGCCGGGGTGACGTACGCTCCGTTGTCGCCCGTGCCCGTCGCCAGGACGGCGGCGACGCGGAGGGTCTTCGCGGTGCCGTCCCCGAGCCACACCCGCACCCGCTGCCCCACCCGGAGCCGGGCCCACTCCTCGGTCACGACGATCGACCCGTCATCGAGATCGGCGAGCCGTCCGGCCGTCACCGGCAGCCGTACGGTCTGCGCGAGCAGCGTCGGATCGGCCGCCCGCGCCTCGGACTTCACGAGCGCCACGCCGTCCTGAAGGGTATACACGGCGGTCGCGGTGGAGGCGGACACGAGTGTGCCGGGGACCTGCCGCAGGCGCTCCACGGACGCCGCCCGCACCGTCTTTCCGGCCTGCGCCGTCACCACGAAGTCGGCGGCCGTCTCCTGCCGCACCTCCGCCGCACGGGCCTCGTTCAGCGTGGCCGTCGCACCCAGCAGGGACCCCGCGAGTGCCACCGTGACCAGGACGGGCGCGGCCACGGCGGCGGTACGGCGCACCCCGGCGACCGCGTTCGCCCGCGCCAACAAACCGACCACACCCGGCAGTCGGGGCACCAGCCGGCGCACCAGTACCGGCGACAGCAACGCCACCGCCGTGATGAGCAGCATCGGGCGGCTGATGTACGTCTTGCGGTGCAGCAGGTCGCCCGGGTCGCTCACCAGCGCGTACGCCAAGGTCGCGGCGGCCGTCAGCAGCAGCGCCGTACCGCACAGGCGTCGGCCCGAGGTCAGGGCGCGGCCGTCGACCGAGGCCTCGCGCAGCGCCTGCGCCGGGGCGGTCCGGCCGGCCCGCCAGGACGCGGCGGCCGCCCCGCACAGGGCGACCAGCAGGCCCGTCCAGAAGGCGAGGTGGAAGGGCCACAGCGCGGCCGCGCGGCCGCCGATCGCGTACCAGTGCGGTGCGAGCCCGCCGTCGACCACCAGGTCGGCGAGGAGCGGGGCGGCGTACCCGCCCAGCGCGCAGCCCGTCGCCGAGGCGGCTGCGCCGACCAGCAGCGCCTCCGTCAGGACCGTCCGCCGGATCTGGCCGGGAGTGGCGCCGACGGTGCGCAGCAGCCCGAACTCGCGGCGCCGGCGGTCGACCGCGAAGGCGAAGGTGGACGCCACGACGAACACGGACACGAAGGCGGTCACGCCGCCGGCCGTGCCGAACAGGGCGTTCAGCGCGGTCAGGGCCTCGGCGTCCCGGCCCGGGTCGGCGTCGGCCAGCCGGCGACCGCCACCGGTGAGGACCCGTACGTCGGCGTCGGCGGTGGCGATCGCTGTCCGGACGGCCGTGGCGGTCGCCTCCACCACCAACTGGACCGGCTCCGGGGAGAGTCGGGCGGCTTGCGCGTCCGTGTAGAACACGGCGTTCTCTAAGCCGCGTCGCCCCACCGTGCCGACCACCCTCACCGTGCCGTCCGGGGTGCGCAGTTCGGTGCCTACGCGCGCCCAGGTGCCGGACGTCACGACCTCGCCGGCCGTCTCGGGCGCCCGGCCCGCGGCCAGTTCGTACGGCGCGAAACGTGCCGTCGACCAGGGGTGGCCGACGAGATCGGCGGGGGCGCCCGGTGCGTTGACGGGGAAGACGCGGTCCTCGGTGACCCGCCCGACGGTGCGCAGTGCGGCCAGACAGACCCTGACCAGCCCGCCGGGCGGACCGACCCTGCTGCGTGTGGAGATCCCTTGCGAGCCGAGCCAGCCGATCCAGCCGAGCGCGTTGACGGAAGCGACGGAAGCGACGGAAGCGACGGACACGACGGACACGGCGGGGCGCTCCGCGTAGTCCTCGCCGAGGACGGCGTGCTGCTGCGCGACGGCCTGACGACCCTCCTCACCCGCTTCGGTCACGAGGCCGTGGCCGCGGTCGGTGACGCGCGGGCGCTGCTGTCGGCGGTCGCCGAGCACACGCCCGACGTCGTCGTCACCGACGTCCGCATGCCGCCCGGCTTCCAGGACGAGGGACTGCGGGCGGCGGTCCGGCTGCGCGCGGAGCGCCCCGGGCTGCCGGTGCTCGTGCTCAGCCAGTACGTGCAGCGCGCCTACGCCGCCGAGCTCCTCGACTCCGGGGACGGCACCGGCGTCGGCTACCTGCTCAAGGACCGGGTCGGGCAGGTGGAGGAGTTCGTGGCCGCGCTGCGTGAGGTCGCGGACGGCGGCACGGTCGTCGACCCGGAGGTCGTGCGGCAGTTGCTGCGCCGGCGCCGCGACCCGCTGGCCCGGCTCACCCCGCGCGAGCGGGAGGTGCTGGAGCTGGTCGCGGAGGGCCGGTCCAACGGGGCGATAGCGCGCCGGCTGGTGGTGTCGGAGGCGGCCGTCGGCAAGCACATCGGCAGCATCCTCGCCAAGCTGGACCTGCCCCCGGCGGACGACACCCACCGCCGGGTCCTGGCGGTCCTCACGTACCTCAGGAGCTGAGCGGCTCGAATACCTCAGGAGGTGAGCGGCTTGGCGAAGCAGCGGCTCGACTCGTACTCCCGGTAGTAGCCGAACTTCGTGCACGGCGTGTACCCGCTGGAGGTGTACAGGGCGATGGCCTCGGGCTGCTCGGTGCCGGTCTCCAGGACCATGCGGAGCCGCCCGGCGTCCCGTGCGTCCTCCTCCAGGGCGGAGAGCATGCGCCGGGCCAGTCCCAGGCCGCGCATCTCGCGGATCACGTACATCCGCTTCAGCTCGGCGTCGCCGTCCTCGTTGCCCTCGCCGTTGCTGTCCTGGCTGCGCCAGCCGCCGGTGGCCACGGGACGGTCCAGCTCGTCGTAGGCGATGAGGTACACCCCGCGCGGCGGCCGGAAGTCGGACGGCGCCAGGGTGGTGGCGTCGCCGCCGTCGCCGTAGCGCTCGTGGTACTCGGCCTGGACCTCGTCGTTGAGCTTGACGGCATCGGGGTGGTCGAAGGGGACTCTGCGTATGTCCATGCGATTCACTGTAGTTTTATGCCCCCTTGGGGGGAAAGTGAAATTCGGATCGGCTCCAGTGTGCATGTATCCGACCGGTATCGTGCCCGGGTGCTGACCGTGACTTCCGTGAACGTGAATGGACTGCGAGCCGCCGCGAAGAAGGGCTTCGTGGAGTGGCTCGCGGACACCTCCGCCGACGTGCTGTGTCTGCAGGAGGTGCGGGCCGAGCCGGAGCAGTTGCCGGAGGCGGTCCGCGCCCCCGAGGGCTGGTACGTCACCCACGCCCCGGCCGCCGCGAAGGGCCGCGCCGGCGTCTCCCTCTGCACGCGCCGCGAGCCGGACGCCGTCCGCGTCGGCTTCGGCTCGTCCGAGTTCGACGGCAGCGGCCGCTACGTCGAGGCCGACCTGCCCGGTGTGACGGTCGCCTCCCTCTACCTCCCGTCCGGCGAGGTCGGCACCGACCGGCAGGACGAGAAGGTCCGTTTCATGGACGAGTTCCTCGCCTATCTGAAGGACCTGCGCGGGCGTGCCGCCGCCGACGGACGCGAGGTCCTGATCACCGGCGACTGGAACATCGCCCACCAGCAGGCCGACCTCAAGAACTGGCGCTCCAACACCAAGAACTCCGGCTTCCTCCCGGAGGAGCGGGACTGGCTGACCCGGGTCCTCGCCCCGCAGGACGGCGGGTACGTGGACGTCGTACGGTCCCTGCACCCGGACGTGGACGGGCCGTACACCTGGTGGTCGTACCGGGGGCGGGCCTTCGACAACGACTCGGGATGGCGCATCGACCTGCACGTCTCGACGCCCGGTCTCGCGGGCAAGGCCGTCAAGGGGCTCGTGGAGCGGGCCGCCACGCACGGCGAGCGCTGGTCGGACCACGCTCCGGTGACCGTCGTCTACGACCTGTAGGCCCCTTCAGTTCCCTTTGCGCAGCCGTCGGTCCAGGGCCAGGGAGAGTTCGGCTTCCATGACGCTGCGGGCCAGGGGGCGCAGGCGGGGGAGGTCTGCCTCGGTGGCGTGGCGGAGGATCAGGGCGGTGAAGAGTTCGGCGAGGGCGTCGGCGTGTTCGCGGACGCGGACGCCGGCGGCCAGCACCTCGGCGAGCGGGATGCCCTCGCGGACCAGGGCGGAGGAGACGTCCAGGAGCCGTCGGCTGATGTGGACGATCTCGTCGCCGTCGATGCCCAGGTAGCCGAGGTCGAGGGAGGCGGCGAGGTTCTCGGGGGTGACCTGGCCCTCGAAGCGGGCCGCGAGTTCCTCGGGGGTGAGGTGGATCGGTTCCTCCTCGCTGGGGCCGTCGACGCCGAGGAGGTCGGCGACGCCGCGGCCGTGGTCCAGGGCGTCCGCCAGCTCCGCGATGCCGGTGAGGGTGTGGCCGCGCTCCAGCAGCGCCGCGATCGTGCGCAGCCGGGCCAGGTGATGGTCGTCGTACCAGGCGATACGGCCTTCGCGGCGGGGCGGCGGGAGCAGTTTGCGCTCGCGGTAGAAGCGCAGGGTGCGCACCGTGATGCCGGCCTCCCTGGCCAGCTCCTCCGTCCGGTACTCCCGCTTCTCCGTCACGGGCGAAGCTTATGTTGTACCGCCGGTAACTTTCGTTCCTCCAGCCTCTACCCATCGGTACAGGGCTCCTCTACTCTCCCATTGCGCCAGTGTTCACTGGCAGGGTCCGCAGAGTCCGCGAAGTGGTGCGCACGGCTGGGAGGTGTGTCGGGATGACCGAACACGTACGGGTGGCGGTGATCGGGTCCGGCTTCGGCGGTCTGGGGGCCGCCGTGCGACTGCGCCGCGAGGGGATCACCGACTTCGTCGTCCTGGAGCGGGCGGGCAGCGTCGGCGGAACCTGGCGGGACAACGACTACCCGGGGTGCGCCTGCGACGTCCCCTCCCACCTGTACTCCTTCTCCTTCGCGCCCAACCCGGACTGGCCGCGCACCTTCTCCGGGCAGAAGCACATCCGCGCCTATCTGGAGCGGGTGACCGACGTGTTCGGGCTGCGTCCGCACCTCCGCCTCGACTGCGAGGTCCTGCGGATGACGTGGGACGCGCAGGAGTTGCGCTGGGACATCGAGACCAGTGCGGGGCGCTACCTCGCCGACGTCGTCGTCTCCGCGACCGGGCCGCTGTCCGACCCGAAGATCCCGGACGTCCCGGGGCTCGACACGTTCCCGGGCAAGGTCTTCCACTCGGCCCGCTGGGACCACGACCACGATCTCACCGGGCAGCGTGTCGCCATGGTCGGCACCGGCGCCTCCGCCATCCAGATCGTGCCCGCCCTCCAGCCCGACGTCTCGCGGCTGACGGTCTTCCAGCGCACCCCGCCGTGGGTGATGCCCCGCGTCGACCGGGCGATCAGCGGCGCCGAGCGTGCGCTCCACCGGGCGCTGCCCGTCACCGCCCAGCTGCGGCGCGGGCTGCTGTGGGGCATCCGGGAGCTGCAGGTCCAGGCCTTCACCAAGCACCCGAACGAGCTCGGCTTCGTCGAGCAGCTCGCCAAGCGCAACATGGCCCGGGCGATCAAGGACCCGGCCCTGCGGGCCAAACTGACCCCGGACTACCGCATCGGCTGCAAGCGGATCCTGCTGTCCAGCACCTACTATCCGGCCCTCGCGCAGCCCAACGTGGACGTCGTCGCCAGCGGCCTGAGCGAGGTCCGCGGGTCCACGCTGGTGGCCGCCGACGGCACCGAGACCGAGGCCGACGCGATCGTCTTCGGCACCGGGTTCCATGTCACCGACATGCCGATCGCCGACCGGGTGGTCGGCGCCGACGGGCGCACCCTCGCGGAGAGCTGGCAGGGCGGCATGGAGGCCCTGCGCGGCACCTGCGCCGTCGGCTTCCCCAACTGGATGACGATCATCGGCCCCAACAGCGGCCTCGCGAACTCCTCCATGATCCTCATCATCGAGTCCCAGCTGAACTACCTGGCCGACTATCTGCGGCAGCTGAACGTCCTCGGAGGACGGGCCGCCCTGGACGCCCGGCCGAGCGCCGTGCACGCGTGGAACCGCCGGGTGCAGGAGCGGATGAAGCGCACGGTGTGGAGCACGGGCGGCTGCACCAGCTGGTACCTGGACGCCAGTGGCCGCAACACGACCATCTGGCCGGGCACGCCGAGCGAGTTCCGGCGCGCGACGCGACGCGTGGACCTCGCGGAGTACGAGGTCCTGCGCACCCCCGCCGTCGTCAAGAACGCCGACAGCGGTGACGGGAAGAACGACGAGACGAAGGGCGAGAACATGGACGAGAAGAAGGACGAGGTGACCGCGTGAGCGTCCTCGGCGGCTCCCCCCGCGAGCTCACCGCCGTCTCCGCCGACGGCGCCCCGCTGCACGTCGAGGTGTACGGCCCCGAGACCGGCCCCGCCGTCGTCCTCGCCCATGGCTGGACCTGCTCGACCGCTTTCTGGGCGGCCCAGATCCGGGATCTCGCCGCCGATCACCGGGTCATCGCCTACGACCAGCGCGGCCACGGACGCACCCCGCCGAGCGCGGTGTGCAGCACGGACGTCCTCGCCGACGACCTTCTCGCCGTTCTCGGCGCGACGCTCGCGCCCGGCGAGAAGGCCGTGATCGCCGGTCACTCCATGGGCGGCATGACGGTGCTGGCGGCGGCCGCCCGGGACGCCTTCCGGGAGCACGCGGCCGCCGTCCTGCTGTGCAGCACCGGCGCCTCGCGGCTGGTCGCCGAGGCCACCGTGGTGCCGATCCGGCCCGGCCGGCTGCGGAGTTGGCTGACCCGGCAGGTCCTCGGGTCGAAGGCGCCCCTCGGGCCGGTCACGCCGGTCGCCAAGGCGATCCTCAAGTACGCCACGATGGGCGCCGGTTCGGCCCCGCACCTGGTCGAGACGTGCGCCCGGATCGTGCACGCCTGCCCGCGCCGGGTGCGCCACACCTGGGGGCATGTGCTGAGTCTGCTCGATCTCGACCACGGGATACGGGAGTTGAGCGTGCCGACGGCGGTGGTCGTCGGCACCGGCGACCGGCTCACCCCGCCGGTGCAGGCCCGCCGGATCGCCGCCGGGCTCCCGCGGTGCGTCGGCCTGACCGAACTGGCCGGCCTCGGCCATATGACGCCGGTCGAGGCGCCCGAGCTCGTCACGGCACGCATCCGCGAACTCGTCACCACGTACACCACGCACACCACGCACACCCCGGACACGCAGTTGAAGGAGGGCGCATGAGCGGCAGGGTGAGTCTCGAAGGGCAGGTCGCCGTCGTGACCGGGGCCGCGCGGGGCGTGGGCGAGTTGCTCGCCCGCAAGCTCTCCGCGCGCGGTGCGAAGGTCGCCCTGGTCGGCCTGGAGCCCGACGAACTCAAGCGGGTCGCCGAGCGGTTGCACGGCGACAGCGGTCACTGGTACGCCGACGTCACCGACCAGGAGGCGATGGCGCGGGTCGCGGCGGAGGTGAAGGAACGCTTCGGGAAGGTGGACATCGTCGTCGCCAACGCGGGTGTGGCGAGCGGCGGACCGTTCGCCGACTCCGACCCGCAGGCCTGGCGCCGGGTCATCGAGGTCAACCTGATCGGCTCGGCGGTGACGGCCCGCGCCTTCCTGCCGGTGCTCGTGGAGAGCCGGGGCTATCTGCTGCAGATCGCCTCCCTCGCCGCGATCACCCCGGCCCCCATGATGACCGCGTACTGCGCGTCGAAGTCGGGGGTGGAGGCGTACGCGCACTGTCTGCGCGCCGAGGTCGCCCACCGGGGTGTCCGGGTCGGCGTCGGCTATCTGTCCTGGACGGACACGGACATGGTGCGCGGGGCGGATCAGGAGGAGGTGATGCGGGAGCTGCGGCAGCGGCTGCCGTGGCCGGCGAACAGGACGTATCCGCTGGGGCCGACGGTCGACCGGCTCGTGGCCGGGATCGAGCGGCGCTCGGCGCATGTGTACGGGCAGGGGTGGCTGCGGGGGATGCAGGGGGTGCGCGGATATCTGCCCGGGCTGATCGGGAGGGTCGGTGCGCGGGAGATGCGGCGGTTCGCGCCCCGGCTGCAGGGGATGCGGACGGGGCTGGTGGGGGCGGGCGGCTCCGCCGACGAGCAGGCGCGACAGGCGAGGACTACGCAGCGTAGTTGATCGACATGCGCGCCGTGACCGCCCGTGTGAATCTGGTCGAGGCCCCACCACGGGGCCACAATCCCCTCATCTCCCACAGGAGTGAACCCACATGGGTATGAAGGACAAGTTCCAGGACCAGTCCGAGCAGTGGCAGCAGCAGGCCAAGCAGAAGGCCCAGCAGGGCAAGGAGCAGGTCCAGCAGCGCGGCAAGAAGCGTCCGGGCGAGGAGTCCGAGCGTATGCGTCCGGAGCGCGAGGAGTCGGAGCGCCGCTCGCCGGAGGCCCCGCACCACCGCGACGACGAAGCGTTCTGACGCACCGCTCCCGGCGGACGTCGAACAGCGATTGACGGAAGGGGTGTCCCCGACGGGGGGCACCCCTTCTCGTGTGCCAACTCGCTGCTGCACACTGCTGGTTGACGCACAGGCGAGGGCGAGGGGGAGCCGGTCGTGCAGGATCTGACGGTCAACCTCATCGCTTCGTTGCTGGCGTTCGTCGTCGGGTGGCTCGGCCGCGCCCTGCTGCAGTACCGGCGGACCAGGAGGCCCGCCGCGCGCGTGTGGCGGCTCGACCGGCGCAGGCGGGTGGTGATGGTGGTCGCGGAGTCGACCGGTGGGACGCCGGGGCATCCGAAGATCTCCGAGACGGACGCCCTCGCGGCGATGAACCTGCGCCAGTTCCTCTCCCAGGAGCTGCGGCGGCACGAGGTGACCACGGTCCGGGCCAGGGCCTTCCAGATGGCGTCCGACGCCGAGGAGAACCTGGTGGTGATCGGCGGACCGGCGCGCAACGCCCTCTGGCAGGTGCTGGCCGACCGGCTGAACGTGCCGTACGCGTTCCGGCAGTATCCGACGGAGTACCGCATCGCCTCCGTGGACGGTGATGAGGAGTACGGGGCGTCGACGCCGGACGGGACGACGCTCGTGGATCACGCGATCGTCGTGCTGGCTCGCAATCCCTTCGCGCCCGGCAGCCGCCTCGTGATGATCGCGGGCTGTGCCCTGCTGGCGACGTCGGGCGTGACCCAGCTCTTCGCCCGGGGCGAGATCCGGGCACTGGCCAGGGCGTACGACACGGCGTCGCCGCTGGCGCTCGTGGTGCGGGTGGAGAGCGTCGGCGGGTATGTGCGCAGGCCCGAGGTGGTGGCCGCGGCCAACTTCGCGCAGGCCCCGACCGGCAGCAACGCGCCCGCCTCAGCCTCCTGAGGTGCGTGGCGGCAGTTTCGGGCGGGAGCGGTCCGGGGTGTTGGCGTAGTCGGGCGGGGTCGCCGGGGGGCTGGTGGTGAGGAGGTCGAGGGCGAGCTGGACGGCGTCGGCCAGTTGGGCGTGGCGGCCCTCGGCCCAGTCCAGGGGGGTGCGCTGGATCTCCAGGTCGGGGGTGACGCCCTTGTTCTCCACGGTCCAGCCGTACGCGTCGAACCAGGCCGCGTTCATCGGGACGGTGATGACCGTGCCGTCGCCGAGCTGATGGCGGCCGGTCATGCCGACGACTCCGCCCCAGGTGCGCTGGCCGACCACCGGGCCGAGCTGCAGCAGCTTGAACGCGGCCGTGATCATGTCGCCGTCCGAGGAGGTCGCCTCGTCGGCGAGGGCCACCACCGGGCCGCGCGGCGCGTTCGAGGCGTACGACACCGGCTGGGCGTTGCGGGTGAGGTCCCAGCCCAGGATGGTGCGGGTCAGTTTCTCCACGACCAGTTCGCTGATGTGGCCGCCCGCGTTGCCGCGCACGTCGACGATCAGCGCGGGCCGCGACACCTCCATCCGCAGGTCGCGGTTGAACTGGGCCCAGCCCGAGCCGCCCATGTCGGGGATGTGCAGGTAGCCGCACCGGCCGCCGCTCAACTCCCGTACCACGGCGCGTCGTTTGGCCACCCAGTCCTGGTAGCGCAGGGGGCGTTCGTCGACGAGGGGGACGACGGCCACCCGGCGGGAGCGGCCCGCCTCGCCCTCGGCGGGCGTGAAGGTCAGCTCCACGGTGGTGCCGCCGGCGCCGGCGAGGAGCGGGTACGGGCCGGTCACCGGGTCCACGGCCCGGCCGTCCACGTGCGTGAGCACCGCGCCCTCGCGGATCCCGGTGCCGGCCAGCGGTGAGCGTGCCTTGGAGTCGGAGGAGTCGCCGGGCAGGATCCGCAGCACCGTCCAACCGCCTTCGCGGTGTACGAAGTTGGCGCCCAGGAGCCCTTGCAGGCGCTGGTAGTGCGGTGGGCCCTCGTTGCGGCGGGCGGCGGTGACGTACGCGTGGGAGGTGCCCAGTTCGCCGAGGACCTCGCGCAGCAGGTCCGCGAACTCGTCGGGCGAGGCGACCCGTTCGACGAGCGGCCGGTACTGGTCGAGGACGGCGTCCCAGTCGATGCCGCACATCCCGGGCTCCCAGAAGTAGGCGCGGATCAGCCGCCCGGCCTCCTCGTAGGACTGACGCCACTCGGCGCCCGGGTCCACCTCGTGCATGATGCGCCGCAGGTCGATCCAGACCGTGGAGTCGAGGTCGCCGGACTCGACGGACGGCACCGCCCGCAGGTCGCCCTCGTCGACCACGACGAGCCGGGTGCCGTCGCCGCTGACCGCGAAGAAGTCCAGGTCGCCGACGAGTTCGGACTTCTTCGCCTTGCTGATGGTGAAGTACTCGAGCGTCGGCCGCCCGCTGGTGTCGTCCGGGTTGGCGAACGTCTCGCCCAGCGCGCCGGAGATCGGCCAGCGCAGCCAGACCAGCCCGCCGCCCGCCACCGGGTGCAGCGCCGAGTACTTGGACGCGGTCACCGGGAAGGGCGTGACGCGGCTTTCCAGCCCTTCGATCTCGACGGTGACGGCACCGCCGGCGCCTTCGTCTTCCTCCTCCACCGGGTCCAGGCCACCGGCCGCCGGACGGCCCTCCGGGGTCAGCGCGAAGGGCGAGGGGGTCGCCGACGACAGCGGCACGAGGTAGGGGCGGCAGCCGAGCGGGAAGGACAGGTCGCCGGTGTGCACGTCGTACACGGGGTCGAAGCCGCGCCAGGACAGGAACGCCAGATAACGGCCGTCCCGCGTGAACACCGGGTTCTCGTCCTCGAAGCGGCCGTTGGTCACGTCGATGATCAGCCGGTCCTTTGTGCGGGCCATCTTGATCTGGCGCAGGGAGCGTCCGATCCCCGGGTGCGACCAGGTCAGCCAGTTGCCGTCGGGGGAGAAGGCCAGGTCGCGGACGGGGCCGTTGACCGACGAGATCAGCTCGGTGACCTCGCCGTTCGAGTCCTCCGTGGCGTCTATGAGCAGGAGCCGGCCGTCGTGTGCGGCCAGGGCGAGCCGCTCGCCCTCCGGGTCGGAGACCATCTCCAGCACCCGTCCCAGCTCCCCGGAGGCCAGCCGTCGCGGCTCGCGGTCGCCACTCGCGCGCGGCAGGTGGGCGATCTCGACGGCGTCCTCGCCCTCCGCGTCCGTCACATAGGCGACCTGTCCGCCCGAGCCGAGCATCTCCGGCAGCCGCACCCGTACCCCGGGGGTGTCGGTGATCGTCCGGGCTGGGCCGTCGCGGTGCGTCAGCCAGTACAGGCTGCCGCGGACGACGACGGCGCTCGCGCGTCCGGTCTCGTCGACGGAGATGCCGTCCACGTGCTGGGCGGCCGGGATCTGGTAGCGCCGCCGTCCGGCCCGCGGCCCGCTCAGCCGTACGTCGATCCGGCGCGGCTCGGAGCCGGCGGCGAGGTCGTCGACGATCCACAGGTCCCCGGCGCACTGGTACACCACGCGGGTGCCGTCACTGGAGGCGTGCCGGGCGTAGAAGGCGTCGTGGTCGGTGTGCCGGCGCAGGTCGGAGCCGTCGTAGGCGCAGGAGTAGAGGTTGCCGACGCCTTCGTGGTCGGAGAGGAAGGCGATCCGGCCGCCGACGAAGAGAGGGGAGGCGAGATGCCCGTCGAGGCCTTCCAGGAGCCGCTGCCCGTGCAGCCACAGGCGGCCCGTGGCGCCGCCCCGGTAGCGTTTCCAGGCGGCGGGCTCGTGCGGCGGGGTGCCGGTGAGGAGCAGGGTCCTGCGCTCGCCGTCGATCTCGGCGACCTGGAGGTCGGAGACCGGCCCCCAGGGGAGTTTGCGGCCGGGGGCGCCGTCGGTGGGCACCTTGTAGGCCCAGGTGTAGTAGGAGAAGGGTTCACCGTGGGAGGCGACGGCGAGGATGTCGGCGTGGCCGTGCTGGTCGGGGGGTGTCCAGCCGCAGACCTGGGTGTCGGAGTTGCCCCAGTACGTCAGCCGCCGTCCCGGCCCGCCGTCGACCGGGACGAGGTGGATCTCCGGGACGAGACTGCGCCAGCTCGTGTACGCGATCAGGCGGCCGTCGGGGGAGAAGCGGGGGTGGCCGGCCTTGGTGCGGTCGACGGTGAGCCGCCAGGCGCGGCCCGGGTCGGCGAGGGGGGCCAGCCAGAGGTCGTCCTCGGCGACGAAGCACAACAGGTCACCGCTGAGGTGGGGTAGACGCAGATAGCTCACCTTCCCATGCTTTTCCGGGGGATGGACCGCAGCAACTTATGACATATGTGCGCATGCGGGCGGGGGGTATGGCAGGCGCCGGCAGAGCGCTGTCGGGCCGTGAGCCAAGACACGTACGAAACGGTTTCGTTTCGCAGAAGAGTGCGCTACATTCGTCATGTACGAAAACGAAACCGTGTCGGTTCGGAGTGGGAAGGTGAACGGGATGACTGAGGTCGCAACGGCGCGTCGCAGCCGTATCACCCCCGAGCGCGAGGCCGAGCTGTACGAGGCCGTGCTCGACCTGCTCCGCGAAGTCGGCTACGACGCCCTCACCATGGACGCCGTCGCCGCCCGCACCCGGTCCAGCAAGGCGACGCTCTACCGCCAGTGGGGCGGCAAGCCCGAGCTGGTGGCGAAGGCGGTCCGGCACAACAAGCCGGGCGGCTCCCTCAGTGAGATCGACACCGGGTCGCTCAAGGGCGATCTGCGCGCCCTCACGCTGCGTTCGGACGACTGCCAGATGGAACAGAACTCCGCGCTGATGCGGGGTCTGGCCATGGCGGTCCACGGCAACCCGGACCTGCTCAAGGCGTTCCGAGAGCACCTCATCGAGCCGGAGATGGCGGAGTTCCGTCATGTGCTGCAACGGGCGATCGACCGGGGCGAGGTCCGTGCGGACTGCCCGGCGGCCGAGTTCATGATGCACATGATGATCGGCGCGCTCGCCGCGCGCACGCTGCTCGACGAGCAGCCGCCGACGCAGGACTTCCTCCTTTCGTACATCGACGCAGTGGTCCTCCCCGCCCTCTGCGCCCCTGCCACCAGCTGACACCACCCCCTACCCGACCGTCCCCACGGTCCGCCCATCCTGACGTCACCGCTCACGTCGTCGGGCCGATCACCCCTGTCTCCCCGCGGGTTGGTCAACCCTGCCCTGAATACCCCACGACCTGACCGGGAGTACGCCTCCGTGGCCACGTTCCTCTACAAACTCGGCCGGCTCGCCTTCAGGCGACGGCACTTCGTCGCCCTGATGTGGGTCGCGCTGCTGACCCTCGCCGGTGTCGGCGCGGCCTCCGCGCCCGCCCCGGGCACCACCTCCTTCTCCATCCCCGGCGTCGAGGCCCAGAAGGCCTTCGACCTGCTGGAACAGCGTTTCCCCGGGGCGAGCGCCGACGGCGCGACCGGACGCATCGTCTTCAAGGCGCCCGAGGGCCAGAAGATGACGGACGCCGCCAACAAGGCGACCGTCGAGAAGACCGTCGACGCACTGGGCGACGGCTCCGAGGTCCTCTCCGTCGCCGACCCGTTCACGTCGCACGCCGTGAGCAAGGACGGCACGGTCGCCTACGCGTCCGTGAAGTACAAGGCCCCCGGCATGGAGTTGAAGGACTCGACCCGCAACGCCCTGGAGAAGGCCGCGGACGACGCCCGCGCCACCGGACTGACCGTCGACGTCGGAGGCGACGCCCTGCAGGCCGCGGCCGAGGCCGGAGCCATCGGTGAGGTCATCGGACTCGCCATCGCCGCGGTCGTCCTCGTCATCACCCTGGGCTCGCTGGTCGCGGCCGGACTGCCGCTGTTGACCGCCGTCATCGGCGTCGGCATCGGCGTCTCCACCATCACCGCCCTCGCCAACGCGCTCGACCTCGGCGACACCACCTCCACGCTCGCGCTGATGATCGGCCTCGCGGTCGGCATCGACTACGCGCTGTTCATCGTCTCCCGCTACCGCAGCGAACTCGCCGAGGGCCGGGACCGCGAGGAAGCCATCGGCCGCGCCACCGGCACCGCCGGCTCCGCGGTGGTCTTCGCGGGCCTCACGGTCGTCATCGCGCTGGCGGGCCTCTCGGTCGTCGGCGTCCCGATGCTGACCAAGATGGGCCTCGCCGCGGCGGGCACGGTCGTGGTCGCCGTCCTCATCGCACTGACCATGATCCCGGCGCTCCTCGGCTACGCGGGCAAGAAGGTCCGGGCGACGGGCGAGAAGCGCAAGGCGGGCAGCGACAAGCGCACGGCGGGCAGCGAGCAGGGCAAGCCGGCGGCCAAGCCCGGCCTGGGCACCCGCTGGGCGAGCTTCGTCATCCGCCGTCCGGCCGCCGTGCTGCTGCTCGGCCTGGTCGGCCTCGGCACCATCGCCGTCCCGGCCACCCAGCTGGAGCTGGGCCTGCCCGACGACGGCTCACAGCCGACGTCCACGACCCAGCGCCGCGCCTACGACCTGCTGTCGGAGGGCTTCGGCCCCGGCTTCAACGGCCCCCTGATGATCGTGGTCGACGCCAAGAACAGCGACGACCCGCAGGCCGCGGCCACCTCCGTCACCGACGGCATCAAGGACCTCAAGGACGTCGCGACGGTGACCCCGGCGGTCTTCAACAAGGCCGGCGACACCGCCACGATCACCGTCATCCCGGGCTCCAAGCCGTCCTCGACGCAGACCGAGGACCTGGTGCACGCCATCCGTGACCAGGGCGTCGGCGTCAAGGCCGACAGCGGCGCACAGGTCCTGGTCACCGGCACCACCGCGATGAACATCGACTTCTCGCAGAAACTCAACGACGCGCTGATCCCGTACCTGGGTCTTGTCGTCGGCCTCGCCTTCCTTCTGCTGATCGTGGTCTTCCGCTCCATCCTGGTCCCGCTGAAGGCGGCCCTCGGCTTCCTGCTCAGCGTGCTCGCCGCGCTCGGCGCCGTCGTCGCGGTCTTCCAGTGGGGCTGGCTGTCCGGCCTGATCGGCGTCCAGGAGACCGGCCCGATCATGTCGATGATGCCGATCTTCATGGTCGGCGTGGTCTTCGGACTCGCGATGGACTACGAGGTGTTCCTCGTGACCCGGATGCGCGAGGCATACGTCCACGGGGAGAGCCCGAGCCAGGCCGTGGTGACCGGCTTCCGGTACAGCGCCAAGGTCGTGGCCGCCGCCGCGATCATCATGATGGCCGTCTTCGGCGGCTTCATCAGCTCCAGCGAGTCGATGATCAAGATGATCGGCTTCGGTCTCGCGATCGCCGTCTTCTTCGACGCGTTCATCGTGCGCATGGCGATCGTGCCGGCGGTGCTGGCGCTGCTCGGCAAGAAGGCCTGGTGGCTCCCGAAGTGGCTGGACCGCGCCCTGCCCAACGTCGACGTCGAGGGCGAGGGGCTGCGCACGCGGGACGACGCCGACGCCTCCCGCGACGGCGACGAGGACCGGGAACTGGTACGCGCCTGACACGCGCCTGACCTGCCAGTACACCTGAAAGACCGCCGGTGAGGGCTCCGTGGGGACGGGGCGCCCTCACCGGCTCCTTCTTTGTGACCCACTTTCGGGTGAGGCGCGGTCCCGCCCAGGGCCGCGCGGGCCGGTACGGCAAGGGGTTCAGTGCGTTCGTTACATATATGGACATTGAAGGCTACTGTCACCACAATGTGGACGGCTCGTAACAAGCGGTGTCAATAAGGTGCTTGGTCCGTGGTCGGTGGTCAAGTGTCGGCCGTGCGGCCCGTTGGGCCGCGACCCGCACCAAGCAAGGAGACCTTGTGTCCGCTTCTGTTTCCGCTCGCTGCCTCGCCGCCGCCGCGCTCGCCGCCGCCGTGGTCGGGACGGTGGCGCTGCCGGCCTCCGCCGCCGACCACCCGCGTCAGGCCCGGCCGAAGGTGGAGATCAGCGCCGTGCAGTACGACGCACCGGGCCGGGACGACCGCTCCGGCCGCTCCCTGAACAGGGAGTGGGTCGAGCTGACCAACACCACCCGCAACGAGATCAACCTGGACGGGTGGACCCTCTCGGACGAGCGCGGAGACACCTACACCTTCCGCCACTACCGCCTGGCCGGCCGCGCCACCGTCCGCATCCACACCGGAGAGGGCCGCGACACCCGCACCGACCTGTTCCAGGATCGCCGACGTGAGGTATGGGACAACCACGCCGACACCGCCACCCTGCGCAACCACCGCGACCGCCTCGTCGACGAGGAGTCCTGGGGCCACGACCGCCACCACGGCGGGGACCGTGAGCACGGCTGGGACCGTGAGCACCACGGCGGGGACCGTCACTGACGAACCCGCACAGCCGGCGGCGCGTCCGACCCTTCCTTGGGGTCGGGCGCGCCGCTCGCTTTGCGCCGACGTCCTGGGAGGATGCGGGACATGCCGATGGATCCCCTGCGGGCGAGGGCCCGCGCGCTGTGGATGGACTTGGCCGGGGCGCCGGTGTCGTTCCCGCCGAGGGGTGAGGTCACCGTGGTGGCCTCCCCGCACTCCGGACTGTGCCCTGCGGGGTGGGTCGGCGTGGTCGCGCTGGGCGGATCGGCGATCGTGACCGTGCCGGGCGAGGGGGCGGCCGGGCCGGTTCGTGAGGCGTTGGCGGGACTGCCGGTGGCGGCGGTCGTGGACGGCGTCTCGGTCGGCGAGGTGCTGCCCGTGGCGCGGGTGCTCGGCCCGGCGGCGCTGGCGTACGTGTCCCCGGAGGGCTTCCGTTCGGCGCGGCCCGGCACCGTGAGGTGGGCCGCCGGGCGAGGTGGCAGCGGAGCTGCCCCTTTTCCCAGCGGCCTCCTCCCGAACCCGTCGTGCGACGTTAACCGCAACGGGC